>JARXAG010000179.1 GCA_029866055.1 Burkholderiaceae bacterium | reverse complement strand
TCGGTCACCGGTTACCTGAAGTTTTCCTATGCCGCCACGACTATCTTTGGCTTTTCAAATAGCGCAGGTTCAAACTACACCGACCTCACGGTCAACTATGACACGGGCGTCTGGGGCCTCACACTGAACGCCCATGCTGGCTATCAATATGTGGCAGGCACTGCCAGCGGAGCCAGTGTTTCAAACAATAGTCTGTATAGCTACACAGACTGGAAACTAGGTGTGACCAAAGACTTTGGCAGCGGCTTAACTCTAGGAGTTGCCTATCTTGGTACGAATGCCAAAAAGGGATCCTACGTTAACCCGCAGGGTAAAGCCTTGGGCGGCGATACGGTCTTAGCCACATTAACTAAAACCTTTTAATCTTCAAGGGGACTGCCGTGAAATTGATCACTGCCATCATCAAACACTTCAAGCTTGACGAAGTGCGTTCTGCCCTCACTGCTGTCGGCATCTCGGGCGTCACTGTGACCGAAGTCAAAGGTTTCGGCCGCCAAAAAGGCCACACCGAGCTCTATCGCGGCGCCGAATATGTGGTTGATTTTCTGCCCAAGATCAAACTCGAAGCTGCTGTGTCGGAGGAGCTTTTAGATCAGGCCTTGGAGGCAATCGAGAAGGCCGCTCGTACGGGAAAGATTGGAGACGGAAAGATATTCGTCACCCCGATCGATCATGTCATTCGCATTCGCACCGGTGAAACCGGCGCGTCGGCACTTTAAAGACGAGGTGTATTGTGTCAAATTGGTTAAATAAACTTTTAGCAACAGGCCTGTTGGCGGCCGTGATGGGTGTCGCAGGGCTTACCTCAACAGCCCCCGCTTACGCTCAAGATGCCAAACCAACAGCAACGGCTGCTGCACCCGCTGCGACAGCCACTGCACCCGCCACTGCACCAGCAGCGATTGTTCCAAACAAGGGCGATACGGCCTGGATGATGGTCTGCACTGCCTTAGTCTTGTTAATGTGTCTGCCCGGTTTGGCACTCTTTTACGGCGGCTTAACCCGCAGTAAAAACGTCTTGTCGATTTTGATGCAGTGCTTGGTCGTCTTCTCTTTAATTATCGTATTGTGGTCAATTTATGGGTATAGCCTAGCCTTTACTGAAGGTAACGCTTTTATCGGAAAATTCGATCGACTGTTTTTGGCGGGTCTCAGTCCTGAAGGGGTCGCAGCCACCTTTAGCAAAGGCGTTGCGATACCTGAGTACGTGTTCATGGTGTTTCAGGGCGTATTTGCAACCATCACCTGCTGTCTGATCGTTGGTGCCTTCGCAGAACGCGCAAAGTTCTCGGCCATCCTGCTATTTATGGTGTTGTGGTTCACCTTTGCCTACCTGCCAATCGCGCACATGGTTTGGTTCTGGCCCGGCCCCGACGACATCAAAGACGCTGCCTCGCTCGAAGTCATGAGCGCAAAAGCTGGCTGGTTATTTCAAAAGGGTGTACTCGACTTTGCAGGTGGCACCGTGGTGCACATCAACGCTGCGATTGCCGGTTTAGTGGGCTCGTTTGTCATTGGTAAACGTTTAGGCTTTGGCAAAGAGTCTATGAAGCCGCACAACATGGTTCACGTCATGATTGGTGCTGCGCTTCTATGGTTTGGTTGGTTTGGCTTTAACGCCGGCTCAGCGCTTGAGGCCAACGGCACCGCTGCGTTAGCCTTTGCCAACACCCTGCTGGCAACCGCGGCTGCAGTACTGGCCTGGACGTTCGCAGAATGGCTCTTACGGGGCAAACCGTCATTGTTAGGCGGCGCATCGGGCTGCGTTGCCGGCCTCGTTGGCATCACACCCGCCGCTGGGTTTGTAGGCCCCATGGGTGCTCTGGCGATTGGTGCTGCAGCAGGCTTGCTCTGTATCTGGGGTGTCAGTGGCTTGAAAAAACTGCTAGGCTCAGATGACAGCTTGGACGTGTTTGGGATTCACGGTGTTGCAGGGATCTTAGGTGCTCTGTTAACTGCTGTATTTGCCTCACCAAAGCTAGGTGGCTCCGGGGTCTATGACTACGTTACCAACGCTGCGGCGCCAGACTACTCAATCGTGGACCAGTTCTTGATTCAAGGTCAAAGCGTCTTGGTGACGCTGGTGTGGTCGGGTGTCATTGCTTACATTGCCTTCAAGATTGCAGATCTCGTATTCGGTTTACGTGTACCTGAAGATCAAGAGCGTGAGGGGTTGGATATCACTTCACACGGCGAATCGGCCTACGAAAGCTGAGCTTTTCATTACGTTATAATGACAGTTATTACATGATGAAACTATTTTGTACACGATGATTTGTAAAAATTTTGTTGTTTTTTGCAAATTGTCACATATTTTTGCGTTTTGTCATGCACAATAACGACTGTCTATTTTGTTAACTTAGTTGAGGGGGCCCCCTCGGTCAATAATAGACCTCAAGCAAACTCTGGAGAAGAAACATGTCAGACGTAATTAATAACGGCGTTAAATTAGTTGGCGAAACAATGTTACCCGGCGCAAGCCTGTTGCTAGACGGCAACCTCGTAAACGGCGCAGCCCACGTTGCAGCTGGCGCAGCTGCTGCAGCTTTCGTGGCTCCTTGGGCCGTGTTATTGGTCGTCGCTGACTCGTTCTCGAAGTCGGTCTCGGGCAAAAACCTCTGGGATCATATCAACGTCAGCAAAAAGCAAGCAGAAACTGAAGTCGTTGCTGCCTAAGATTTGACTGCACGATCCTGAACGAAGAAACGCCCCGCACGCGGGGCGTTTTTATTTGACCGAAATCGGTTACCAAGCAAACGCCAGTCGTGTACCTTCATCGATCGCACGCATCGCATCTAACTCTGTCGCCACGCGCGCACCACCAATCAAATCTACATGCGAGACTGCGCCGGTCAGTTCACTCGCTAAACCTTGCTCGGAGTCTTGCCCTGCACACAAGACAATGGTGTCAACGTCCAGCACATGCGGCTCACCGTTCACGCTGTAGTGCAAGCCTTGATCATCGATCTTATCGTAGGTACAACCTGCCACCGCAGTCACACCGCGTTTGGTGAGCTTACTGCGATGGATCCAGCCTGTACTCTTGCCTAAACGTGCTCCTGGTTTTTTTGTACCTCTCTGTAACATCACCACTTTGCGCTGAGAGTCTTCGGCGACGCTCGCTTGCAAACCTCCCGCAGAGCTAATGCTTGGGTCAACACCCCAAGCCTTCAAAAATTGTTGTGTCGTCTGTGTGCCTTCGTGCGCTGTAGTGAGCAACTCCGCAACGTCGTGACCGATTCCTCCGGTGCCAATGATTGCCACGCGCTCGCCCACTTGCACTCGGCCAAGGATGACATCGCTATAACTTACGACCTTCGCGTGCTCAATGCCTGCGATAGTTGGCGTTCGCGGCTTGATCCCAGTCGCGATCACGACGCGTTCAAACCCCTGACTGGCAAGCATTGAGGCGTCTACACGTTGCTTCAGATGGACATTGACACCTGTGGTGCTCAAGCGCTTTTTAAAATATCGAACCAGTTCAGCAAACTCTTGTTCTTTTCCGGGTATGCGTCGAGCTAAGTTCAATTGCCCCCCCACCTCACCGCTCGCTTCAAACAAGTGAACCTGATGGCCGCGCTCGGCTGCAGTAATCGCGCACGCCAAACCTGCGGGCCCTGCCCCAACCACCGCAACCTTCAGAGTCTTTTGTGGCGCCGGTGCCGTGAACTCGGTTTCATGGCACGCTTGAGGGTTCACCAAACAAGACGCAATCCGATCGGTAAAAATATGATCCAAGCACGCTTGATTACAACCAATGCAGGTATTAATTTCATCGGTTCGCCCAGTTGCCGCTTTCACCACAAAGTCTGGATCCGCCAAGAAGGCACGCGCAAGCGAAACCATATCTGCCTCGCCGCGCTCAAGAATCTCTTCAGCAACCGAGGGCATGTTGATTCGATTTGAGGCCACAACCGGAATCTTCACGACCGTTTTAAGACGTGCTGCGGCAAACGCGAAGGCCGCACGCGGAACACTCGTAGCGATCGTAGGCACCACCGACTCATGCCAGCCAATTCCGGTGTTTAAAACATCTGCCCCTGCCTGCTCCAGCGCCTGCGCGAGTCGATCGATTTCGTCACCTGTTAAACCACCGTCGACTAAATCAATCGCAGAAATTCGATACATGAGCAACAAGCCAGGGCCCACACGCTCGCGCGTGCGACGTACGACCTCTACAGGAAAACGGATTCTATTTTCAAGCGAGCCACCCCATTCATCATCGCGCTTATTCGTTCGCAAGGCGGTGAACTGAGTCATCAGATATCCCTCAGAGCCCATCACTTCAATGCCGTCATAGCGCGCCTGTTGTGCAAGCACTGCGCACGTGACAAAGTCTTCGATCGTCTGCTCGATCTGATCAACGGTAAACGCGCGTGGTTGACGCGGATTGATCACCGATCGAACGGCGCTAGGCCCAATAATCTCGTCATGCTTGGCGTAAATGCCTGTATGAAGAATTTGTAATACGATTTTTGCACCCGCCTCATGCACTGCCTGCACGATTGGAATGTGCTGTTTAAGCTGCTCGGCCGAGTCGAGTACCCAAGCGCCTTGCTCGACACGCCCTTCAAAGTTTGGCGATACACCACCCGTTATGATCAAGCCTACGCCACCGCGCGCACGTGCCGCATAAAACTCGGCGAGACGATGCACGCCGTCGGGCTCATTTTCGAGGCGTGTGTGCAATGAGCCCATGATGACGCGGTTGGGAAGCGTATGCGCGCCGACTTTGATTGGCGACAACATTAGCGGATACAGTGAGTGCAGCATTTGAGACATGAGGCGATTGCTCTACTTCTAATTGTGAGGTTGGATCGAGCGCAGGCTAATCGAGCAGTGGAATACCTAGGTCTCGAATCAGGTGATGAAACTGATCGCGTTGGCTCTTTACAAATACTCCCATCTGGTCAAGCCCCATCGCACGATAAGACAGCCCGGCCTGCGCAAGTTGCTTTTGTACATCAGGATCAGTAAGCGCTTTGTCAAAAGACCGATGCAAAACCTTAACCACCTCAGGATTCATTTCAGCTGGGCCAAAAATACCAAGCCAGCCACCCGCTGGCGAAAACGGGAACTCTGCAAAGCCACTCTCTGTCATGGTTGCCACCTCAGGCAGTAGCGGCGTTCGTTGCGGCAAAGTGGTCACCAACACCTTGAGTCGGCCTTCTTTGGCGTGTATCAAAGGTGCTGTCGTTGCAAACATTGCCTGTACGCGGCCCGAAAGCAAGTCAGCAGTCGCGGCTGTTTCACCCTTGTAAGCCACCTGAACCACGTCAAGATTCAAACTCTTTTTTAAGTAGGCAAACGTCAGCAGACCCTGATTATTACCTGTTGCGTAGTTTATTTTGCCAGGATGCGCACGTGCGTAATCCACAAACTCTTTTAAGTTTTTAACAGGCAGATCGGGATGGGCGTATAAAAAGAATGAAAAATCAATCACACCAGAGATCGGCGTAAATTGAGCGCCTGGATCAAAAGGTGGCGCGCGTCTAAGGGCCGGCACAACAATCATTGAACCTGCACCACCAAATAAAACACGATATCCGTCGGGCGCAGATTTCATGACATCGAGCGACCCGATCATTCCTTCTGCACCAGGCTTATTCTCAACAATCACTTGTTGGCCAAGATCCTTCCCAACCAAGCGCACCATCGTACGTGCAATGGCGTCAGAGCTTCCTCCAGCCTGATATGGGACAACCAAAGTGATGGGCTTAACAGGAAACCCCTGCGAGTACGCCGCTGAGGCGCCGCCCATTAGGCAGCACACCACAAGTCGCCATAGGTTTTTGACAGACGTCAGAGATTTCTTTTGAGGCGCGAGAGTATTCATATCAAACGTTCACCTTAACAATGAGTTTATTTTTTCTTTTTACTGGATGATTTTTTTGCAGGAACATCATCTAACTGAGAAATATCTACACCCTCTTCTTGTAAAACCCGTCGTGCAATCGCAAAGGCATCGCGCCCAATTGGGATCCCGCAGTACATCCCGATGTGTAGCAAAATTTCACGTAATTGAATCAGTGGAACTTTTGTGCGTGTTAAGGCAATTCGAAAATGCAATTCAAACTCTTCCATGCGACCAAGC
Organism: Burkholderiaceae bacterium; assembly: GCA_029866055.1. Classification (GTDB taxonomy): domain Bacteria; phylum Pseudomonadota; class Gammaproteobacteria; order Burkholderiales; family Burkholderiaceae_B; genus Zwartia. The sequence goes on along the minus strand of JARXAG010000179.1, from coordinate 11,577 downwards.
CCTGCCAGCATTGACAGGTTGATCAGGCTGAGTTGCTGATGACTCAAAATACCGCGGGCCCACGTTCGCCCCCAGAGCTGATTGTTCAAATACTCTTGCCACTCGTGATCGAAAGCATTTTTTGCTTTCAGCATGCCATCGACATACTGATCCCCAATGATCGCACGACGCGAAACATCGCCAACTTTTTCAAAGCCAGAATTTTTTGTTTTAACACTCTTTGTTGCCATGATTGCTCTCGTTATGTGGTCGTCTGCCACGATTTATTTCGCGATAAAGATTCGCTAACTATATGTGCATCCTACAGGGCAGGACGCGCTAAGTCTCACAGATTCTTATGGCGCAATGCAGCAAACGCCTAGTATTTTTCTTCTATTATGGACATCATGCCTCAGCGCGTCTAGCGAGAAATTTAAACAGCGGATGATTTCCTGCTAATCTTAGGTTACAAAAAAGAAAATACCTTTCGTGTCAGGAGACTGTTGTGATGCCATCGCTCATATTAAAAACCCTTCAGACAACGCTGCCCCTGCGTGTCTTCGCAGTCTTTAGCGTGGCGTTCGCGTTCGGCTCGCCATGCGCAGCGGCTTACCCCGAGAAGGCCATCACAATTATCGTTGGCGCTGCACCGGGTGGCACAGGCGACCAAGCTGCACGCATTATTAGCGAAAAGCTTGGTGCCGAGCTTGGCACAACCGTCGTGATTGAGAACAAAGCAGGCGCGGGTGGTATTTTGGGGTCTCAGTATGTAGCACGCGCCAATCCCGACGGCTATACGATCATGATGGCAAATATTGGCTCTCACTCGATCAACTACAGCCTGTACAAGAAACTACCCTATACCCCTGAAGATTTCAGCGCCATCACGCTTGTGATTTCAAACCCTAATATCCTGGTCGTCAACAGCAGCACCCCCTTTAAAACGGTACAAGAGTTGGTCGCTGCAATCAAAAAGGATCCTAACCTTTACTCCTTTGGTTCGGCAGGCGCTGGTCAATCTCCGCACCTTTCAGGTGAAATGTTTATGCAACGTACTGGCATTCAGGTGCCACATATTCCATACAAAGGCGCGGGGCCTGCAACAGGTGCCCTGCTCGGCAACCAGTTCACCTTCATGATTGCAACTGCGCCCAGCGTGATGGCTCAAATCAAGGGTGGCAAGCTGCGTGCGCTAGCCGTCACAAGTGATACGCGCGCCCCAGAGTTACCCAATGTTCCCACCATGGCCGAGGCAGGCGTACCCAACATGTTGGTCACAGCGTGGTTTGGTCTGTTCGCTCCGGCGGCAACGCCGCAGGCGATTATCAACCGCTTGCAACAAGCCACTGTCAAAGTCCTAAACACTTCTGACATCCAAAATCGCTTCAAAGAGATGGGCGGCATTGCGGGCGGCAATTCACCTGCAGAATTCAACACGTTTGTACGCGCAGAAATTGCCAACTGGAAGCAAACCGTTGAGGCGGCTAAATTGAGTCTAGAGTAAAGCGTCTAGCAACTTCGCCCACAGAAGAGGTCTACATGATGTATGTCAAAGATTTGATCGCCCCCGCTACGGCTAAGCCAACCGTGTTGAAACAAGTTTGTTCTGCCATTTGGTCTGGGCTCGTTGGTACGCTAGCCGCTGCAGCTTGTGTGGCGTTGCCGTTTACCGCTCAAGCGCAACCCTATCCGAACAAGCCGATTACCTTTTATGTGTCATATGCTGCGGGCGCAACGACAGACATTACCGCTCGCGCCTTAGCCCGAGGTGCCGAGACCATTCTGGGCGTACCCATTACCGTTGAGAACAAGGGTGGGGGCGGAGGCACCGTTGCAGCCGGACTGCTGGTATCAAAAAAACCAGATGGCTACACAGTACTGATCGGCTCAACGTCAGCGATCACAACTCGCCCAGCCCTCATGAAAGTTAGCTACAAGGCGTCTGATATTGTAGGGGTCATTCAATATAGCTATTTTCATAACGGTTCAGTGGTGATACCCGCTGACAGCCCTTGGAAGACCTTTGAAGACTTCATTGAGGCCGCAAAAAAGAATCCAGGTATGTCGTACGCCACGGCAGGGGCCGGCGGTGTGGCAACAACCTCTCAACAAATGGGAGTTGAAGCTCTTAAACGCTGCAAGGGCCTAGACTTTAAGCATGTGCCAACTAAAGGTGGTACCGAAGCTAACACCATGTTGATGGGCAAGCACGTGAACTTCACTTCGGGCTCAGGGTCACACAATCCCTTAGTCGTTGACGGGGTATTTCGCCAGTTGGTACTGTTTCAAAGCATGCGTGACGAGAATTTTCCCGACGTTCGAACCCTAAAAGAGATTGGCTGCGACTGGGAGAACCCGCCCAACAGCGGCATGCTGGCCACCGTTCGGGCCGGTACGCCTCCCGACATTCTCAAAAAGCTTGAAGACACTTTCATGAAAGTCGCTCAGTCACCTGATTTCAGGGCCATGCTCAAGCAAAACTATCTGCCCTTTGAACTCAAAGACAGTAAAACCCTGAATCACGACATGGCAGTTGAAACCGCTTGGTATAAAAATTACTTCACCAAGACGGGCGACCTAAAATAGGTTCAAGAGACCTTTACAATATTTTGTCTAACGTTACGAGTCTGTGCCTATAATTAGCGCAGCAAAAAGCGTCAAAGACGTCAGTGCCCCCTTTCACAACATGCAAGGTTTTATTCAATCAATCAGCAAAGCAATACGAATTCAAGGAGATTATTATGGGTAAAAATATTCAGCTCAAAGCCTCAGATGGCCACCAATTCGACGCCTATGTCGCCGAGCCAGCAGGCAAGCCACGTGGTTTAGTCATCGTCGCCCCCGAAATTTTTGGTGTCAACAGCCACATTCGGTCAGTCGCCGATGGTTTCGCAGCAGATGGCTACCTCACGATCGCCCCCGCGTTTTTTGATCGCGTACAGACCAAATACGAAGCAGGCTACACACAACCTGACATTGGTGCCGGCGTCGAAATCATGAAAAAGATTAGCTTCGATGACGCACTGCTTGACGTCAAAGCCGCCCTTGAACACGGCAAACATGCAGGTAAAGTTGGTATTGTGGGTTACTGCTGGGGAGGCGTGATCGCTTGGCTCGCAGCGGGTCGCGTGGATGGCTTGGCTTGCTCTGTGCCTTACTACGGCGGTGCAATTCCTAGCTTCTTGAAAGAAACACCAAAGTGCCCAGTGATGTTTCAGTTTGGCGAGACAGATCATTCGATTACGCTTGAGCAAGCTAAAGTCGTTGCCGCAGCCTACCCGAAAGAAACCAGCTACTACTACCCTGCTGACCACGGCTTTAACTGTGATCAACGCGGTTCATATCACGCAGCTTCAGCAAAACTGGCACGCGAGCGCACCATCGAGATGTTTAGAAAGCAGATTGGCTAATTAGCCGAAGCAGAAAAAAGGGATCGCCAAGGCGATCCCTTTTTTTCGACTACGCAGTAGACTACTTTTTACCTGAACTCAAACCAGGAATATCGCTGACACGTGCGACCTGATCTAAGGCCATGAAAGCATCAAATAATTTTAAGGATGAGCCTTCAAAATTTCCGACGCGCGCGCAGTCGTCAAACTTCGCCCAAAGTTGCTCGCGGTTCAACGGAAAATCTGGTCCGCCACGCACCGTCACAACTTCTTTACTTTGCAAGGTCTGACCATTTTTCAATTTGACCGTCACTTGATCAAAGGGAGAATAGCCCGGCATTGTTGGGTGCTCAGCGTCATCAGCCTGAACGCTGATTCTTTTCATCAGATCTTGCACGTCTTGGCGAATCACAAAATCATCCACAAGTTCAGTTAAGCCCGCGCGCCCAGCCACCACGCACGAAGCCATTGCAAATTGCATACTGAATTTTGCTTCAAGGCCTGTTTGCGGTTGATGGTTACGCAAGACCTTGGTGTTGCGGCGACTCGTCACGGCGGTGATACTTTCGATTTGGTCCGCAGTCACTGGTGTTTCGGCTACCAAATCCAACATGCCGTCTAACGCGCGATGCGTACAGAAACACAGTGGATATTTTTTGACTGACAGCTTGGTCACTGCTAGTTTCCAAATCTTTCCGGCCTCAACTGCCGAGGTCGCATCAAAACGACCATTGGGCGAAACGGCCGATAAAAAGCCCTGTGGGTGTTCAAGCGCATCCAACGACGAAGTGAAGCCTGCCTTGGCAAGCCGTGCAGCCAAGACGCCGGCTTGTGCTGAGCGCCCTGCATGAAACGGTTTGGTCATCGTGCCGAAGTTAGCCATAATGCCAGCGCTTTGCGAGGCACCTAAGGCAATCGCCATGGTGCATTGCTCTGCGTTCAGTTTATTTAAAGAGGCACAGGCGGCGGCAGAGGCAATGGCGCCCAAAATGCCAGTCGGATGCCAACCCTTGCTATGGTAGTGATCGGGATCACGGCGCGCCAACTCGGCCCAGACTTCGTAGCCTGCAGCGTAAGCTGTCACCATCTCGCGACCCGTTGAGCCTAGTGCTTGCGCCTCGGCAATAATCGCTGGCACCAAAATCGTACTGGGATGGCCTTTGATCGCCACGTCATCAAAGTCTAATGCGTGCGCAGCAACGCCATTGATCCAAGCCGCATCGGCCGCGCTCGCAGTTTGAGCGCCAAACATCAGCGTCGAGGTTCCAGCGGGCGGTGCGAGCACCTCTTTTAAGATTTTAGTAGGCGGCTCATCACGACCGGCGAGCATCACGCCCACACAATCAGCAAAGCCCATATGAATCACTTCGACTGCTGCTTTCGGGATTTTGTCGTAGGTTAAGCCTGCAACAAAGGCACCAAGTTCACGGGTGATATCGGTCATGATGAGATCCTTGATCAGGCTTTAGCTTGCATCGATTCTTTAACTTTCTGGCGCAGTTTATTCAATGAACCGCCCATCTTGATAGAGCCCGGCAAAGGATGGCCAACAACCTGCTCAGCCAACAGCGCCGACTCAATTAATTTTTCAAGATCGATGCCGGTTTCAATCCCCATCTCGTGACACATGAAAACCAGATCTTCAGTACAGACGTTACCTGACGCACCAGAGTGCGAAGCGAATGGACAACCACCCAAGCCTGCAACGGCAGCGTCAAAAATCTGCACACCCATTTGCATACCAGCGTAGGCATTGGCAATACCCATCCCGCGGGTGTCGTGCAGGTGCAAAGACAGATTGAGGTCGGGATACTTATTGCGTACGGCACCGACCACTCTGCGAATCGAACCAGGGGTGGCCCAGGCCATCGTATCAGCGAGCGACAAAGTTTCGATCTTGATGCCGTGTTGCTCACCAATATCGTGGAACGTTTTAATCAGCTCAAGCACACGCTCAGTCGAAATGTCACCTTCAAAATTACAACCGAAAGCCGCCATGATGCTGGCGCGATTCACCTCGACGTTGTAGTGCTTGAACATACCAATCATCGAATGCACGGCTTCGATATTTTGAGCCAAGGTGCGCTTTTGATTGCGTAACAAAAATTTCTCTGAGGCTGTTAAAGACAGCGAGCCACGAATATCAAGCTTTTGGGTAGCAATTGCACGCTCGAGCCCTTTGTCGTTTAACCACAAACCGGTGTAACGCACGCCTGGCTTGCGCTTGAAACCAGCAACAATTTCTGGAGCATCGGCCATCTGCGGCACAGCCTGCGGGCTCACAAAAGAGGTCACCTGAATTTGCTCAAGTCCAGTCTCTGACAAACTATCGATCAAGTCAATTTTGCGCTGCGTCGGGATGGGACCTTTCTCTATTTGCATCCCCTCACGAGGACCTTCTTCAAGGATACGTACGCGTTTTGGCAGATCTGACATGGTGGGCTCCTGTTGTCTCTTGAATAATTAAACTTGAGAATTAGCTTAATCCTATGGCGAATCTTATGTCAACGCACTTACCACATCGCGAGACCTCGTAACGACCACATTGCGAGATACTGCTCGCGATCAAGAGTGGGCCCTTACATGGTTGACAATCGGAGGGCTAAGACCTAGGATTGGGATCAATATAAATATGAGCAAGGCGAGCATCAATTGATCGCCTAAAAATGGTGCGCTGCACAGTAGACTTGCAACGACACCTGAGCCTAAGAAAAAAATAACGAAGGAGACATCTTGAACGCAGAACGCGTTGGCAGTCTGGTTTGGCTTTTGTTTGGCGCCGCCGCCGTTTATGGGGCGCTCGATCTTGGCATTGGCACAATGGGGGCGCCCGGCTCGGGTTTTTTAACCTGCGTGGCGGGTAGTTTTGTCGCGCTCATGGCGCTGATGATATTCATCCAATCGTTCAAAGGCGACCCAGCGGCACAAACTCGCGTGGCTGACCTGTGGGCAGGTTGTAATTGGTGGCGCGCGGTCGCCATCTCGATACTGATCATTTTGTTCATTCTGGCCTTTGAGACACTTGGCTTTTTTCTGTGTAGTTTTATTTTGCTGCTCGTCATCATGCGTTGGCTTGAAGGCTTGAGCTGGAAAACCTCAATTCTCGTGCCAGTCATCGCGATCGGCTGCACCTACCTCCTTTTCAAAACCATTCTAAAAATCTCGCTCCCCGCGGGAATTTTTGGCTTCTGAGGCGCGCGATTCCCTATGGACCTAGCAGATAACCTCATCACCGGCTTCTCGGTCGCCTTACAGCCTCACAATATTTTCTTTTGCTTTATCGGCGTACTGATTGGCACGCTGATCGGCGTGTTACCAGGTATTGGCCCGGTTGGCGCAATGTCGATTTTGTTGCCAATCACCTTTGGCATTTCGCCTGTGACGGCCATTATCATGCTGTCAGGCATCTACTACGGCGCGCAATACGGGGGCTCGACCACCTCGATCCTCGTCGGGATACCCGGCGAAGCGGCCTCAGTGGTGACGATGCTAGACGGCCACAAAATGGCGCTACAGGGCCGCGCTGGGCCTGCCTTAGGCATCGCAGCCTTCGGCTCGTTCATCGCGGGTACGATCGGCATTATCGGCTTGATGCTGCTCGCGCCTCCACTAGCCTCAATTGCCCTGAGGTTTGGCCCACCCGAATATTTTGCGCTGATGATTATGGGTCTGGTGATTTTGACCTATCTGGCGCAAAAATCGATGGCCAAGTCACTCATGATGGCTGGCGTTGGTGTACTAGCCGGCGTCGTCGGCCTAGACACCATGACCGGGCTACCCAGATTCACCTTCGGAATCCCTGACCTGCTCGACGGCATCGGTATCGCACCGCTCGCCATGGGGCTCTTTGGTGTGTCTGAGATTTTGCTCAATGTAGAAAAGACCATCAAACAAGGCGTGGTCGTCAGTAAAGTCAAAAACCTTCTCCCAAGCCGACAAGACTGGAAAGAATCTTTCGCCCCAATCATGCGCGGCTCTTTTTTAGGCTTTTTACTGGGAATCTTGCCAGGCGGTGGAGCGGTACTCTCCTCGTTTATTTCCTACAGCACCGAAAAGCGCGTTTCAAAAACGCCCGAAAAATTTGGCCACGGTGCCATCGCTGGCGTGGCAGGCCCCGAGGCGGCCAATAATGCCGCCGCGCAAGCTGCCTTCATCCCTCTGCTGACACTCGGAATCCCTGCCAACGCGGTCATGGGTATTTTGCTCGGCGCCCTGATGATTCACGGCATTACGCCGGGCCCAATGATGATTCAAAAAAATCCTGAGCTCTTTTGGGGAACTGTCACCAGCATGTACCTAGGCAATGCCATGTTGCTGGTGTTGAACCTGCCACTGATCGGGCTCTGGGTGCGCTTACTGCGCGTGCGCTACGCCGTCTTGTTTCCGCTGATTTTATTTATTGCGCTGATTGGTGCATATGTCATCAATGGCAGCGAAATGGATCTTTATCTGATGCTGTTCTTTGGTGTCGTGGGCTATTTGATGCGCAAGTTTGACTACGAGCCTGCGCCCTTGATCCTGGCCTACGTCTTAAGTCCAATCCTTGAAGACTCTCTGCGTCAATCTTTGATTATTTCAGGCGGTAGTATGGGAATTTTTGTGAGCCGCCCGATTGCCGCAGGCTTTCTGTTTATTGCGTTAGTGTTATTGATCAGTGCGGTACTGCCGGCGATTCGCAAAAAGCGCAACGCCCTTGTCGCTTCGGCCGATGAGAATGCTTAGCCATTATTTTTAAATGAGGATTTCTATGACAATCAGTAAACGTTTTCGCCTTGCAGGACTTAGCCTACTACTGACGGGCGGCTTGCTCGCAAGCGGCCAGGCAGCAGCCAAATACCCCGACAAACCGATCACAATGTACATCGCCTTTGCTGCCGGTGGCACGACCGACATCACCGGTCGCGCCTTAGCGCAAGGCATTGAAAAAATACTAGGCGTGCCTGTCACGATTGAAAACAAGGGCGGTGGCGGCGCGACCGTGGCAAACGGCTTACTCGCAAGCAAAAAGCCTGATGGCTACACCTTGTTAGTCACGTCGGTCGGGTCTATCACCATGCGGCCGTTGTTACTCAAACTTGCCTATAACGCCCAAAGCTTTCGTCCACTGATGCAATTTAGCTATTACATTGGCGGACTGGTTGTAAACGCCGATTCCCCTATCAAAACAGTTGACGAATTCGTTGACTACGCAAAGAAAAATCCTGGGCTGACCTATTCGTCAAGTGGGCCACACACCCAACAACAAATCGGCGTCGAAGCGTTTGCGCGATGCAAGGGCCTTGTGTTCAAGCATATGCCAACCAAAGGTGGCTCGACTGCCAACACAGCCTTGATGGGCAAACACGTGGATTTTGTTGCAGGCTCTGGGTCGCATATTCTCTTGGTCGAGCAAGGTCAGTTTCGTGAGTTAGTGACCTTTCACATTGATGCGCGCGACCCAAAGCGGCCAGATATTCCTGTGATGAAAGATATCGGCTGTCCGCCCACCAATCCACCGAGCGGGATGATTGTGGTCGCACCCGCCGGTCTGCCCGACGCTGTGGCAGCGACCTTAGAAGCGGCACTCAAGCAGATCGCTGAATCACCTGAGTTCAAGCAACTTCTCGTCAAATACAACTTGCCTTATGCCTACGAAGATGGTGCGACGGTCGCGAGCAAGTTTCCGGCTGAGATTGAATGGTACACACAGTACTTTAAAGAGACGGGTCTGCTGAAATAAAAAGACAAACAAAGAACACGAGCGTGTTGACCGCTGCAAACGCCGCGGTCTGTTGCAATAGGCAAGCGAACAATAAAGCAAGCGAACAACTGGAAAAAAGATGAGTCAAAGAAACACCTTGCCCACACAGTGGGATGCGGTCGCAGATGTTGTGGTCGTCGGTTTTGGCGGAGCAGGTGCTGCCACAGCCATCACTGCTGTCGAGGCAGGTGCCTCGGTGATCTTGCTCGATAAAGCCCCCCTTGGGCAAGAGGGCGGAAACACTCGGGTTGCTGCGCAAGGCTATCTGAATACCTCGTCAACTGAAGCTGCAATCACTTACTTCAATGCCTTGGCCGGCCCCTATAAAGTGCCGCAAGACATGGTTGCGGTCTGGGCTGATGAAATGGGTAAAAATAACGATTGGCTCAGTTCAATTGGCGGCGATCCACAAGAGCACCAGTTTCAACCGGCAGGGATTGAGTTTCCGGATCTGCCAGGCGCCGAGTGTGTACACAAGTATCATCATGGCGACATTCTGGGCTATTCAAAGACCTGGGAGATGCTTGAGCAAGCGGTGCGTGCGCGACCCATTGACATACGTTCTGACTGCCCAGGCCAACGCTTGCTGCAAGATCCACTGACGCAAGAGATTGTGGGTGTGGTCGCTTTACAGAACGGTAAGCCCATCAACATCAAAGCGAATAAGGCAGTCGTGCTGACTTGCGGTGGCTTTGAAAACAATCAAGAAATGATCCGCAATTATCTGAGTGGGCTGCCTTACTGCTATACCTCAGGCAGCCCCTTTAACGAGGGTGACGGGATCCGCATGGCGATGGAAGTCGGCGCAGATTTGTGGCACATGAATAACTTTGCCGGCCCGTCGATGGCGCTAAAGGTACCCGACTATCCCACCACCTTCTCAATGATGGCCTTGCATTTTTCACATGAGCCGGTTGGTGGCATGGTGGTAGTCGGCCCTGATGGCAAGCGCTTTACCGATGAAAAATATAAAACGCGTCACGGTAAAGTTGAACAAAATGGTAAGTGGCAAGCACTGCGCACCCCTTGCCCGATGCATATGATTTTTGATCAAACCATGCTCGATGGCGGCCCCATTTATGACGGCAAGCCAACGCACGGCTGGACCCAAATCATGAGCGGCTATGCCTGGAGCAAAGACAATCGGGCTGAGCTGGCCAAGGGTTGGATCAAGTCGGCTCCCACACTCGCGGCGCTTGCAACCTTACTGAAACTGCCAGCAGGCAGTTTGGATCAAACCGTCGCGCGCTGGAACGCACAGTGTGCGGCAGGTTCAGATAGCGACTTTGGTCGAGCCAAGATGCTCGCACCATTCGGCGCAGGCCCCTATTACGCGGTCGAGCTTTCACCCTCAATGCTGAACACGCAGGGTGGGCCGCGTCGCAACAAACACGCGCAAATCGTACGACCTGATGGCACACCAATCCCACGACTTTACAGCGCGGGTGAGATGGGCTCGATGTACAGCTATCTATATCAAGGTACCGGTAACATCGGCGAGTGCTTTGCATTTGGGCGAATCGCTGGGCGCAATGCGGTGGCTGAGGCGCCGCTCGCTTAAGATTTGCATGCTCGAAAAAAATACGCCTCAATTTGAGGCGTATTTTTTTGACTTTCACTCGGATTACTTTTTGTACTTACCACTCAACTGCGGAGTGTGTACACCCGGCAACTTCGCATCAGCGTGCTCAAGTCGTGTTTGACGACTCCAGGTACGCTTTAAGTCGTCGCGAATATTGAACGCTAAGCGCCCTAGCCCTTCACACTCAAGATCAATCTTGTCACCATCCATGAACGCGTTCAGACCACGATGATTGGTACCTGTTGCCACAATATCGCCCGGCTCAAGAGTGTGAATCGAACTCACCCACTCAATGCAACGCGGAATATTGTGCGCCATATCGTCGGTATTGAAGTCCTGCATCAATGTGCCGTTGTTCCATAGGCGAATCTGCAATTTTTGCGGATTGGGGATCTCGTCAGCCGTCACAATGTATGGGCCGATCGGTGCAAATGTGTCGCGCGATTTCATTTGAAAAAACACGTTGCCTTCTGGGCCTAAGCCACGTGCCGAGCCGTCAATGAAGTTGACATAGCCAAACACATAATTCATCGCGTCTTTTGCTGCGACATTGGTGGCGCGCTTGCCAATCACCAAGGCAATTTCTGCCTCACCTTCAAACACACTGGCCGCAACATCAGGCAGTACCATCGTATCGCCATGGCCAATAATCGCACCGGGTGCTTTTTGAAAGGCATTGATCGGCGCCGGTGAAGTGCGGGTGCCGTCTTCCATGTAGTTAACGGCCATACAATCAATATTGCCCGGCTTAGGTAGTGGTGGACGAATACGGACCGAGCTCACTGGCAAGCCCGTCCCGTTGCGAACCGCCGCTTCGATCTTCGGGCGATAGACATCAAAGCGCTCGATCAAGCCATTGATCAAATCATGGGGGCCTAGATGTGGAA
>JARXAG010000019.1 GCA_029866055.1 Burkholderiaceae bacterium | reverse complement strand
CGACATATGTGTCAGGGGCTGTTTAGGCACGCTTACAACATTGAGGATGTCGTCGCGCTGGTGCGTCGCGTGTACGCAGACCGAGTTGTGTTTCACGATGGTCGCGAAACGCTTTGCCCTGGCATCGAGCTAATGAAGATCGGGGGCCATACCAAGGGCTTGCAATCTTTGCGTGTGCATACTGCGCGGGGTTGGGTAGTCTTGGCTTCAGACGCCAGCCACTATTACGAAAACATGGAAAAACCCTCGCCGTTTCCGATTGTGTTTCATCTGGGTGAGATGCTAGAGGGCTATGGCATTTTGCGTGACGCAGCAGATTCGCCTCAGCATATCGTGCCCGGGCACGACCCCTTGGTGCGGGCACGTTACCCGTTTCATGGCGACCCAGCTAACGACATCGTCGCGTTGCACTTGCCACCCAAGGGCTAACATTTCGTTACACATTAAAGTCGTTCCACGTATTGCAAACGAGGTCGCACACCCCTTAAAATTCTGTCATGGAAACACGACTCACTCGCTTAGAAGCTATCATACCAACCCTCGCAACACGCGAGGATCTGGCACTCCTTGAAACTCGCATGTCGGCCTCGATAAGCAGGGTTGAAACTCATATGTCAGCCTCAATTGGCAGGGTCGAAACAACGTTGCACAGCGAAATGAGCAAGCTCACATGGCGCATCATGGCTTTGTTAGCAGGATTGTTGCCAAGTCTGTTTGCGGCAGCCGTGTACGTGACCAAATACGTAAATTGAACCGGGCAAACCAGCGACAAACGAACCAAGTATTTTTGAATACAGAGCCCGTTAAAGTAAAAATTCCTTTAGTGCAAGAGGTCGAAGGCTGATTGCAGGTAAAAACCCCTTGCTTCCAAGATGTTGTGCCTCAACATTTTGCTGCAAGTGCAAAATAAACACGTTACAATCTATGTGCTTTTGAGGAGCGTTGCGACGAATCCGCGCTAGTTTGCCGATTCGCCAGGCTCATAAGCTTCTACGTTACCGTTGGTACTTTTGCCAACCTTAACGGCGCTCACCCAATCCTGCCAGCCAGCGATTGTGGTGGTGCTCAAGTTCACCCCAACATCGCATTGCCGAGCAGGCTCACCGGAGCCCTACTTGCCATGACTGTTGCTACACAAAAATTTACTGACTTTTACGTCGCCGACCTGTCTCTCGCAGACTTTGGCCGCCGCGAAATCCTGATCGCTGAAACTGAAATGCCAGGCCTGATGGCCACACGCGCTGAATTCAGCAAAACCAAGCCATTGAAAGGTGCCCGTATTACAGGCAGCCTGCACATGACGATTCAAACGGCTGTGCTCATCGAAACACTGCAAGCGCTCGGTGCTGAAGTGCGTTGGGCGTCATGCAATATTTACTCAACCCAAGACCATGCTGCAGCAGCTATCGCCGCGGTTGGTACGCCAGTGTTCGCCAAAAAAGGCGAAACCTTGGTTGAGTACTGGGAATACACCCACAAGATTTTTGAATGGCCAGGCGAGCATCAAGCCAACATGATTTTGGATGACGGCGGCGATGCCACACTGCTGTTGCACCTGGGTACTAAGGCCGAATCAGATTTGTCGGTTTTGAACAGCCCAAGCTCTGAAGAAGAAGTTGTTTTGTTTGCTGCGATCAAAGCAACGATCAAGCGCGATCCAAAGTGGTACTCATCACGTTTAGCCCAGATCAAAGGCGTAACCGAAGAGACCACCACAGGTGTCTTGCGCCTGTACAACATGTCAAAGAAAGGCGAGCTCGCCTTTGCTGCGATTAACGTCAATGATTCAGTAACCAAGTCAAAGTTCGACAACCTCTACGGCTGCCGTGAGTCGTTGGTTGACGCGATTAAGCGCGCCACCGATGTCATGATCGCCGGTAAAGTTGCAGTGGTCGCAGGTTATGGCGACGTGGGCAAGGGCTCGGCTCAGGCCTTGGCGGCCTTGCGTGCGCAAGTGTGGGTCACAGAAATCGATCCAATCTGCGCCTTGCAAGCCGCGATGGAAGGCTTTAAAGTCGTGACAATGGAAGAGGCCGCTGATAAGGCTGACATCTTCGTGACGGCCACTGGCAACTACAACGTCATCACGCGTGCCCACATGGACCGCATGAAAGACCAGGCAATCGTCTGCAACATCGGCCACTTCGATAACGAAATCGATGTCGTCGGTATCGAAAACCTAGAGTGGGAAGAAATCAAGCCGCAAGTTGACCATGTGATTTTCCCTGACGGCAAGCGCATTATCTTGCTCGCTAAGGGTCGTCTGGTGAATTTAGGTTGCGGTACTGGCCATCCATCGTTTGTGATGTCTTCATCGTTTACCAATCAAACGATGGCGCAGATCGAACTGTTTAGCCGTAACGAACAGTACACCTCTGGTCAGGTGTATGTGTTGCCTAAGCATCTTGATGAAAAAGTGGCTCGTTTGCATCTCGACAAAATCGGCGCACACTTAACGAAACTGACACCACAGCAAGCTGCCTACATCAGCGTCAAGCAAGAAGGCCCCTTCAAGGGCGAACAGTACCGTTACTAAGCCATTAGCCGTGCGGCCTCGCCTGCAGTGTTAGGCAAGGTCGCATGGTCATGCCGGTTGTCCGCTACGTTTGACTCACCTGGGGTTCGCCATGACTTTACTACTCGTCTGGATACTAAATGCAGTTGCCTTATTGGTCGTTGCATATATTTTGCCCGGTATTGTTGTCGCGAGCTTTTGGTCTGCGATGTGGGCGGCGTTGGTGTTGGGTTTGATCAATATGTTGGTTAAACCTTTGTTTGTGTTGTTGACCTTGCCGATCACGATCGTGACCGTTGGTTTGTTTTTGTTTGTGATCAACGCTCTGATGTTCTGGTTGGCGGGGTCACTCTTCAAAGGCTTTCAGGTTAATGGCTTTTGGTGGGCAGTTGTGGGCGCGTTGTTTTACAGCTTGATTTCTGGCTTCTTGACGAACTTAATTAATAAATAATCAATGACGATGCAAGCGAGCACGGCTTTTAGCCTAGAGTTTTTTCCGCCCCGTGATGACGCTGCAAAGCAGCGGCTGGTTGCGGGCGCCCAGCAGATGCTGGTGATCGATCCGGTTTATTGCAGTGTCACGTTTGGCGCAGGTGGTTCAACTCGTGATGGCACGTTTGATACGGTGCGCGTGTTGCGCGAGTTGGGCCGCGATGCGGCACCTCACCTATCTTGCATCGGGTCAAGTCGAGACGAGCTCAAGTCGTTATTACAGTTGTATCGGCAAGAGGGTGTGAGCCGCATTGTGGCCTTGCGCGGTGATATGCCTTCAGGCATGGGTGCCGATGCTGCCGGTGCGTTGCGGCATGCCAGTGATTTGGTTGAATTGATTCGCCACGAAACCGGTGATTGGTTTCATATTGAAGTGGCCGCTTATCCTGAGATGCATCCGCAGGCGGCAGGGCCTGAGCATGATCTGACGCACTTTGTGAATAAGGTACGAGCTGGTGCTGACAGTGCGATTACGCAGTACTTTTTTAATGCCGATTCGTACTTTGATTTTGTTGATCGCGCGCAGGCTAAAGGCGTGAATATCCCGATTGTGCCGGGCATCATGCCTATCACCAACTATACGCAACTCATGCGGTTTTCAGAAATGTGTGGGGCTGAAGTGCCACGCTGGATTCGCTTGCGGCTGGCAGAAATGGGCGACGATAAAGACTCGATTCGCGCGTTTGGTACCGAGGTGGTCACTGATCTGTGCCAAACTTTGATCGATAACGATGTGCCAGGCTTGCACTTCTATACCTTGAACAATGCCGAGGCCACGCTGGCAATTTGGCGAGGGTTGACTGGTTAGCGTCAGAAACTTTGCGCTGCGAAAACTGTCCAACTTAGGCCCGTTAGCTTGGTCTTCAAGGCTAGATTGATTGATTTCAAATGACAAAAAAGGCCTTCTTTTCAGAAGGCCTTTTTGCTAATGCACCGAAACAATCATCTTAGTCGGCGTATTGATTCGCGGCCTTTAGCAACGGCGCCCACTTATCGATTTCTAACTTCAGCCAGGCTTGCAGTGCCGCTGGAGTCTGCTTGTCTGCAGGAACAATCACCGCTCC
This sequence comes from Burkholderiaceae bacterium, assembly GCA_029866055.1. Classification (GTDB taxonomy): domain Bacteria; phylum Pseudomonadota; class Gammaproteobacteria; order Burkholderiales; family Burkholderiaceae_B; genus Zwartia. The sequence goes on along the minus strand of JARXAG010000019.1, from coordinate 1,143 downwards.
TAGGTCACCTGCTTTTTGAATCACATCTGGGTCTTTAAGCGCGTCTTGCACCGCTTTATTGACTTTGGCTACGACATCAGGCGCCATGCCCTTAGGGCCATAAATGCCGTGCCATACCACGATCTCAAAGTCTTTCAGACCACTTTCACGCAGGGTCGGTGTATCAGGCAAATACGATAAACGCTCTGCTGAGGTCACGCCATAAAGTTTGACTGTATTGCCTTTGATCTGTGGCAAAGTCTGCGTGGTTTGGTCGCACAGCACATCAAGCTGGCCGCCTAGCAGCGCTACCATGGCTGGGGCCGTGCCCGAGTAAGGGATCGCAGTAAAGGCTACGCCTAGCGCTTGTTGCAGCAAGGTGCCACAGAGTTGTGACACGGCACCTAAACCAGCGTTAGCCAGATTGATTTTGTCGCCTTGCTCTTTGGCATACTTGATGAACTCAGGCATGGTGTTAGGTGGAAACTTTTTGCTACCCAATAACGTCATCGGGACATCCGCAACCAAGCTGATGTAGGTGAAGTCGGTGAGTGCGTTGAAGGGCAGCTTGCGATAAAGCGTCGGTGCAGTTGCCATGCCGTTGTGATGAATGAACAGCGTGTAGCCATCGGGGGCAGCTTTGGCCACAACGTTTGAGGCGACTGTGCCACCAGCGCCCAAACGATTTTCTACGACTACCGTTTGGCCAAGGCTTTTAGACATGGATACGGCTAATGTGCGCGCCAGAACATCGGTCGGACCACCGGCCGCAAAGGGCACGATCAGTGACACAGGTTTAGTTGGGTAGGCTTGCGCATGGGCGATACCAGCAACAACAGAGGATACGAATCCCGTTGCGAGCAAGGCTCCACGAATGATTTTTGAGAAAGTCATCGAAATCTTCCTTTACGTGTGTAACAACAAGTCGCAAGTGTAGACGATGCAAGCTGGCTTGATTCGTTTATTGAGTCAGGCTTAGGCGCTTTGATCGCGCTGCACAACAGGGTAAGCTCAGCCAGGCTGTGCTGGTAGCCACGCTTGCGGCGTTGCGATCGCATCCAAAAGCACATCATGAGACTGAGGGGCGAACGCGTCGGCTTCTGTCAAGAGCCCTTGCTGCCACGCGATACCTATCTTAAGGGGCTTGGCGCCCGCGCGCTGCAA
>JARXAG010000171.1 GCA_029866055.1 Burkholderiaceae bacterium | reverse complement strand
CCTAGGACTAAGTTCAAAGCTTGCTGACTGAGCTTCTGCTCGTCGTCTACGACCGTCTCAGATATCATTTTGAGATTACGCCCTTCGACAAAGCCAACTGCCTTTAAGGCATCTCGTAGGCCGTCTCGCAGCGCTTCGGCGCCTGGGCCACGCTCGGTGGCTAAAACGAACACAGACTTGGTTTGCGCCCAGGCAACCGGCGCCACTAATAGCGTGAGGCCACAGAGTAAAGCCACCAAGTATGCCCGATATATCATTGAACCAATCCGTCTTTCATAGAGCAATGCTATCCCGTTAAATCACTAACATTGCATGTTCAGCACGGCCCAGCATCGAGCGAGCCCATTTTTTTGCTGGTAGCCCGTATTGCTTCTCAACGTCTTCGGCGCGCGCCAAGAGCCGTTCGATCGAGACCTCAAGTTTGGGGCCTTTAAACGCTAGTACGATCTGATTACCGGCATCAATATGCGGCAGGGTCAACAGCCGCCCCTCAAACGCCTGGCTGAGGTTGCGAATATTTCGCTCAAAACTCGCATGGGCGCCAAATAAATTCACAGTCAAGATTCCCACCTCGCTGAGCACGGCGCGGCAATTTTGATAAAACTCTACAGAGTCTCGTACTGGCCCGCGCGCTTGCCCATCATAAATATCGACCATCAATACCGCGCAACTGCCCAGTTGCTCGGGGTCAGCCACCCAATCTGCTGCATCGCAGTGTTCAATCTTCAGACGCGCCGGTCTCGGTAGCTTAAAGTACAGCTCACAGGCTGAAGTCACCAACGGGTTCCATTCGACGACTCGCAAGCGATGTGAGGTATGTTTAAGGCAAAACCGCGTCACCGAACCGGCGCCCAGCCCTAACAACCCAAGGTCTTGCCCACGAGACGGATTCAAAAACAGCAACCAGGCCATCAACTGTGCGGTGTACTCAAGCACGAGTTCGGCCGGCTGGTCGACCCACATGGCCCCCTGCACCCATTCGGTCCCAAAATGGAGATAGCGTACGCCGGCGGCCTCAGATATTGTCGGGATTTCATGCTTTCGTGACACTGGATGGGCTCCAAGGGCTTGTTTTGAATAGATCTTTTAAAGGACACGGCTAGCAGAATAGCATCGCTGTTTTGCCTAAAACACCTATTCATTGTAGAATGACGGGCTGAACTTAGGATACGTGGCGGGCTAACAGTGGCAGTCTACTTTAGACACCAGCTCACCCACCGGCGACCCGACCAACCATAAAGGATTCAAAATGAAAGACGGCATTCATCCAAAGTATCAAGACGTGGCCTTTGTTGACCTGCAAACCGGCAACAAGTTTGTGACACGTTCAACACTCACAAGCCGCGAGACCATCGAAATCGATGGCAAGACCATGCCCTTGTTCAAATGCGACGTCACATCTGAATCACACCCGTTTTACACCGGCGCGCAAACACGCTTGGTTGAAACTGGCCGTGTCGAAAAATTCCGTGCACGTTTTGCTCGCACCACTGGCACTAAAAAGGCCTCTGCGTAATTTGATCTGCTACGATTCATTTGCGTAAACCAAGGCAGCCTTTGGCTGCCTTTTTTTTGGTCAGGACGTATCGGCAGGCTATAGTTAACACGTGTCACCCAAACACCCTTCAACCCCCGCTCGCATGACTGCACCAGCCACGGTTAAATTGCCGCGGCTGCTTTTGTTTGTGCTGTCACTCTCGTACATTGTCGCGGGCTTACTGGGGCGTGACCCTTGGAAAACCGACGATGTGGTCGGCTTGGCGAGCATGCTCTCGGCTTTGCACGGCAGTTCGGGCTGGCTGACCCCGCACATCGGATCACTAGGGTTACCGCAAGATGGCCCTCTGGCAATGTGGGTGGGAGGCGGGTTGGTTGCCTTATTCGGTTCGCTGTTAGGCGATATCGTGGCCTCGCGATTAGCAAACTTAATTTGGTTTTTGCTCACCTTGGCGTCGTTGTGGTACGGCACGTATCTGCTTGGCCGACGCACCGAAGCACAACCCCTGGCGCTCCCTTTCGGGGGTGAACCCTCTGTCAAAGATTACGGTCGACTGCTCGCCGATTCGGCCACATTGCTGCTGTTGGCGACGATAGGCATCTTGTCGCGTCTGCACGAAACCTCAATCGTGCCGGCACACATTGCTTGCCATGCGCTGGCGTTTTTTGCTCTGGCACGCATGCTAGATAAGCCGAAGTCTGGGGCAGCTTTGTTAGCTGTCGCACTTGCCGGTGCTTTTTTTAGCCGCGCCTGGCCCGGTCTGATCCCAATATTATTTGCGCTGTTGTTTGCCATTCACCCCAGAAGCGGTTTGTGGCAAAAGCGCCACTACATTTTGGGTGCGATTGTGATCGCAAGCGCAATCATTACAACTTGGTGGACGCTCGCCACGCACGCGGACCCTAACTGGATCGAAGCCTGGAGACACTGGAACTCGACTCGCCTTGGCCTGCCAGAGTTCGAAGTTGCCATGCGCCCTCTACGCGACCTACCTTGGTTTCTTTGGCCGATTTGGCCCTTAGCCATGTTGGCACTGTGGCAGTGGCGACGCTGGATCACCGCCCCTCACATTTGGTTGCCTCTCGCTTTTCTTTTAGGTGTACTGTTTACATTACCCGTGCTGCAAGAGCCCGGCGAGCCCGAGTATGTTTTGTTTGTCATGCCTCTAGCGGCGCTGGCTGCATTTGCGCTGCCCACCATGCGACGCGGTGTGATCAATGCGCTCGACTGGTTTGCCTTGATGTGCTTTTCGGTCACGATCGTCTGTGTGTGGATCGGCTGGTTCGCACTGCACTTTGGGATCCCCAAACAAATCTCACTGAACATCGCTCGCCTAACCGTTGGTTACGAGCCGCGACTGCTTTGGTGGCCCGTCATTGCCGCTGCGCTGGTGACTGTTTGTTGGATTGCACTGATCGTGTGGCGCCTGCGTTTGCGGCCCACCGTGTTATGGCGTGGCTCACTACTCTGCGCTTCGGGCTTAACACTCACCTGGGTGCTTTCGGTCTTACTCTGGTTACCCCCGCTTGATTATGTTCGCAGTTATCGCCCCATGTCAGCACAAGTCAAACAAGCACTTGAACTGGCGGTCGCAAAGTCAGGGCAACCCAGTTGCCTGCGCGAACAAGGGCTATCGCTGGGGCCACGTGCCTCGCTCTACGTCTTTGATGGCATTACCTTTACATACGATTCGCGCTGCCCTTTTGTGCTGCAGCAAACCACACTCAAGCGAATAAAAGATGGCTCGGCGGGCTACAGTGATGTCGCAACAGTATTGTGGCAAGGTTCACGCGGCGCTGATCGCTATGACCGTTATCGACTGCTACGTATCTCGACCCAATGACCGCATTACATTCGGCACCACAGTCTCGCAAAGCGACCCTGCGCGCAATCCTTAAGCAATCCTGGCCTGTACTCATCAGTTCTTGGGCCGGCATGGCGTTTGGCGTACTCGACACGGCGATGACTGGGCACGCTAGCCCAACCGATTTGGCCACAATGGCGCTCTCAATCGCTATTTACATCTCAGTCTTTATCGGCCTGATCGGTGTCATGCACGCCCTGATCCCGATCCAGGCACAACATTTTGGTGCTGGCGAGCTAAAAAAGGTAGGGCAAGTTTGGGGGCAAGGCGTCTGGGTATCGCTACTGCTGTCGGTGGTCGGCGGGATCGTCATGCTGTTTCCGGATGTCTGGCTGAGTTTCTCGGGTGAAATCGCCCCCGAAGTCCGCACAAGCGTGCATCACTACCTTTGGGCGTTAACGTTTGGCTTACCCGCTGCGCTCATGTTTCGCACCATCTATGGCTTGGCCAATGCCGTATCCCGGCCCAAACTTGTCATGATGCTGAATCTGATCGGCATCGCCCTGAAAGCGTTCTTGAACTGGCTACTGATTTTTGGTAACTGGGGCTTACCTGCAATGGGTGCAACTGGCGCGGGGATCTCTTCAGCCATCGTGTTTTGGATCACACTTGCGCTTGGGCTTTGGGTTGTGTTTCGCCAACCGTTTTACCGACAATTTCATTTAACCCTTGGCGTGCCCGATTTGAAAAGCATCGGTACGATTTTGAAGCTTGGGCTTCCGATGGGTGGCTCTTATCTTGTTGAGGTGTGCGCGTTCACGTTTATGTCGTTGCTCGTCGCTCAAGAGGGTATTGCAGCGATCGGCGGTCATCAAGTCATGTCTAATCTAGCAGCGTTAGCCTACATGATGCCGATGTCGATCGGTGTGGCCACTGCTGCCCTGACGGCACAGGCGATTGGTGCACAACAAATTCACCAAGCGCATCGCACTAGCATGATGGGCCTAGTCATCGGTCTGTGTGGAGCGGTCACGACGGCCCTGGCGTTGTACTTTGGGCGTGAGTGGATTGTTGCTGCTTACACCAACAACCCTGCTGTTGCGAGCGTTGCGCTCTCGCTGCTTGTATTGCTGCCTTTCTTTCATCTCGTGGATGCCATGCAATGCATTAATAGCTATTTGCTACGCGCGCACAAAATCGCTTTTGTGCCAATGCTATTGCAAACACTTGCCCTGATGGTCGTGGGGCTTTTAGGTGGTTGGTGGATGGGGTTTGGCCCGGGCAAAAGCTTGATCGAACCGGTGCGCAATCAACTACTGGCAGGGTCGCCTGTTGGCGCCGGAAGCATGTGGCTGATGGCTACCATCGGGCTCGCAATCTCAACGGTACTGCTGCATTGTTTGTACCGAATCATGATCCGCAAAAAAATTAGCGACCTTAAACTTTGATAAAGTGTTCGCGGTAATACTTCAGCTCATCAATCGACTCGTAAATATCTGCCAGCGCTTCGTGCTTGCTGTGCTTTTCAAAGCCTTTCAATAATTCGGGCTTCCAGCGCCGTGCAAGCTCTTTTAGTGTGCTGACATCAATCGTACGGTAATGAAAAAATTGCTCGAGCTTAGGCATGTAATTAAACATAAACCGTCGGTCTTGACTGACCGTGTTGCCACAGAGCGGTGACTTACCCGCAGGCACGTATTGCGCCATAAAGGCAATTAACTGATCCTCGACTGCAGACTCATTCAGCACTGAGGCTTTGACCCGATCAACGAGACCACTTTTGCCGTGAGTGGATTTATTCCAGCTATCCATCGCATCGAGCAAACTATCAGGCTGATGGACGACCAGCACTGGGCCTTCGGCCACAATGGTCAGGTCGGGCTCAGTAATGACCACGGCAACCTCAATAATCCGCTCTTTTTCGGGATCTAACCCCGTCATTTCCATATCGAGCCAAACCAGACGAAATTCATTTGGGTGGGACTTGGTGGTTTGCTTTGTTGCAGCCTGAGCGCGAGTGTTAGCCATATAATCAATCCGTTTAAACCACGATTTTCTCACACACGGCCCTGCGGCCAACAGGTCTTATGCTGACACTTCTATTTGTTGTTTTTTTGCTAGGCATGGTTGTGGTGCGTTTATGGCTCGCCAATCGTCAAATACGTCATGTCCTGTCGCATCGGGCCGAGGTGCCTGCCGAATTCGCAACTCGCATTGCCCTGGCTAGTCACCAAAAGGCGGCAGACTACACCACGGCACGGGTGCGCCTGGGCATGGCTGAGTTAGTGTTTGATGCTGCAGTGTTGGTGGGTTTAACCTTATTAGGTGGCTTGCAGCTCATTGATCTTTGGGTCAGTTCACTGACCACACACGACTTGTTTAGACAAGTGTTATTGATTGTTGTCGTTAGCGTTCTGCTGGGTGTCCTTGGCCTGCCCTTTTCGATTTATCGTCAGTTTAAGCTTGAGGCCAAGTTTGGCTTTAACCGCATGACCCCAGGGCTATTTGTGAGCGATACGCTCAAAGGGCTTTTGCTTGGCTTGGTCTTGGGGCTCCCCCTGCTGGCTGCCGTGCTGTGGCTGATGGCCGAGGCCGGTACTTATTGGTGGCTTTGGGCTTGGGGCCTGTGGTCCGGCTTTAATTTGCTGGTTCTGTTTATTTTTCCGACCTGGATTGCACCATTTTTTAATAAGTTCACTCCACTCACCGATGAAACGCTTGCCAGCAGTATTCGGGCGCTTGCCCAACGTTGCGGCTTTGCGCTCAATGGTTTATTTGTGATGGATGGATCAAAGCGCTCGGCTCACGGCAACGCGTATTTCACAGGCTTTGGTAAAGCGCGCCGTATCGTGTTCTTTGACACCCTACTGGCGCGCCTGACACCCGACGAAATCATTGCAGTGTTAGCTCACGAACTCGGTCACTTTAAGCACAAGCATATCCTGAAGCGACTCGCCTTCAGTTTTACAGGTGCTTTGATTTTCTTTGCCATCTTGGGCTGGATCGCACAACAGAGTTGGTTCTACACCGATTTAGGCGTGATCCCTCAACTAGGCGGACGTAACGATGGCATGGCCTTGTTGCTCTTTTTTATGGTGATCCCTGTTTTCACCTTTGCCTTTACGCCTTTGTTTAGCTGGTTTTCTCGTAAAGACGAGTTTGAAGCTGATCACTTTGCCACTCAGCAAAGCTCGGCCGAGCAATTGGTGTCGGCCCTGGTCAAACTGGTTGACGATAACGCCTCAACACTGACCCCAGACCCAGTTCACTCGGCGTTTTATGACAGCCATCCGCCCGTAGCCATTCGTATCCGGCAACTACTTGCGTCATGACTGAGCGCACGCAGGGGCGCGTCATTGCAGCACACGGCCGACACTACACGGTCGAACTGCAAGACCAGTCACTGCTAAAGTGCTTTCCGCGTGGTAAAAAAAATGAGGCCACGGTGGGTGACTATGTTGAACTCACCCGTCAGGGCTTAGACGAAGGTTCGCTTGAAGCTGTTTTACCGCGCAAAAATTTGTTATTCAGGTCAGATGAAAATCGTAGCAAACAGTTTGCGGCCAACGTCGACCAACTGTTACTTGTGATCGCGGTGGCCCCAGCGTTTTCAGATGACCTGTTAGGCCGCGCCCTTGCTGGCGCCTGGTCTGCCGGCATCACCCCAATAATCTTGCTGAACAAAGTCGATCTGCTTGACGGTTTACCTGCCGCTCGCGCGAAACTTGCGCCCTTTTACAAGCTCGGTGTCCAAATTATTGATATCTGTGCAAAGGATACTGCGCAAGTGATGTCGACTATTTTGCCTTTACTAACTGGGCAAACCTCGTTGCTGTTGGGGCAAAGCGCAATGGGTAAATCTACCTTGCTCAATACGCTGGTGCCACTGGCCTTAGCCGCCACGCGCGAGCACTCTGTTGCGCTGGGTGCAGGCAAACACACCACAACAAGTACACGTCTTTATCATCTGCCAGAAGCTGGGGGTGACTTGATAGATTCCCCTGGCTTTCAAGGGTTTGGTTTGCTACACCTTGACCGCGAAGAAATCGAACGCGGGTTTCCTGAGTTTGATGCGCATATCCCAGAGTGTCGGTTTTATAACTGCACGCATCAACGCGAGCCCAACTGTGGGGTGCTCGCGGCGTTAGCGCGCAACGAGATCGACGCAGGTCGTCATGCGTTGTATGTGAGGCTGGTGCAAGCCAAAGCCGCGCACGACTCGTACTAAAGACTCTGCTCGGCAGCTGCCTCGGACAACACCTGACACAGCCCCAGCAACATCGCTGCTGTCGCGCCCCAGATAAAAAACTGTTGGTACGGAATTGAATAATATTGTCGCAAGCCGCCCTCGGGCAAATGAGCCTGATGAAAACGATAATTAGCCGGGTCTGTCAAAAACGCCAGTGGCACTTCAAACACTTCGGCTACCTCAAACTCGTCGGGCGCCAAGGTGAAGCCAGGACGCACCAAGGCGGTCACTGGGTTAATTGCAAAGCCTGAGCCCGTGAGGTAACGCGGCAGCCCCCCCAGACACTCGATATGCTCGCGCAGCAAGCCGGTTTCTTCTTCGGTCTCGCGCAACGCCGTGTCCTGTACGTCGATATCACTGGCCTCGCAGCGCCCACCCGGAAAGCTGACTTGCCCCGCATGATCATTTAAGTGGGCCGTTCGCTGCGTTAACAGCACCGCCAAGCCCTCAGGACGCATCACAATAGGCACCAAGACTGCGGCCTCTACCGGCGTACCCTCACGCCCCGGCATCCGTCGAAGCGACTCATTCGGAATATCAAGCTGGCGTTCAATATTTTTAGACAGTACCGCGCGCAACCATTCGGGGTTCAAGTGCGTAGCAGGCACAGCACCAAACTTTAAAGACGA
>JARXAG010000126.1 GCA_029866055.1 Burkholderiaceae bacterium | reverse complement strand
GCAGATGGCACGTTTTCGGTGTTTAAGGCGGCCAATACCGGCGGGCGCGTGGATGACCGTACGGGGCGCGAACAGATCTTGTACGAAGTGCATGACCCCGCGCGCTATCTCACCCCCGATGTGGTGGCTGACATCAGTCAGGCGACCGTCACGCGAGAGGGTCAAGATCGGATCCTGATACAAGGCGTGACCGGACACCAGCGACCCGACGAACTTAAAGTGAATGTCTGCTATGACAATGGATACTTTGCCGAGGCCGAGATTTCTTACGCGGGCTTTCAGGCTAAAGAACGTGCGGCCCTTGCCGGCGAGACCATTCGCAAGCGTATCGGGCACTTGTTACCCCTGCGTGTCGATTTAATTGGCGCCTTGAGTATTTTTGGTGACGATGCCGGTGAACTCATGGCGCAAGGCTATGCGGGTGCGTCGCGCGATGTGCGCTTGCGCGTCGCGGGTGTGCATCTACAAAAAGAAATCGCTGAAAAAATTCTTCGCGAAGTGACTGCACTGTACTGTTGCGGGCCTGCAGGTGGTGGCGGCGTTCGAACCTCTTTGCGACCGCGCTTAGATACACTCTCGTGCACCATCCCTCGCGAGGCGGTGCCCTCTGGCTTTAGTTTTGTGCAGGAGCAACGCGCATGAATACCAACAACTCTTCAGATACCGTTGAATTGCCTCTTTATCAGTTGGCCCATGGGCGCGCAGGCGACAAAGGCAACACCTCTAATATCAGCGTCATCGCCTGGGATTCTGCCTGCTTTGCCCTGCTGGTTGAACAACTCACCGAGGCACGGGTCGCCCAGTGGTTTGGCTATCGCCATCCCACCAAGGTCACACGCCATGTGCTGCCCAAACTCGAAGCAATGAATTTTGTACTTGAGGGCGTGCTGGATGGCGGGGTTAATGACGCGTTGAATCTTGACACTCACGGCAAAGGGCTGTCTTTTTGGATGCTGGATTTGCCGATCACTGTACCGACTGCATTGGCGGCTAAGCTTGAAGTCAAAGAGTACAACTGATGCGCTCAGGCAGGTTCAAATCGGTCGATGCGCCTGATTCTGTTGGCGACTCGATCAAAGCCAGCACGGGTGAAAGCGTCGATAAAGTTGGCTTTGTCAACATCAAAGCCGGCGTCGCTCAAACCAATCGAGTCAGCCCCAAAAAACTCTTGCTCAGCAAGTGGACCGCGGTTCATCCTGAGCGCAAAGAAAAACATTTTTTGGTGACAAAGGTGTTTGAACCCGAAATCGAGGGTCAGGCGATTGTCGAGATTGAACTTGAAGCGGCCATGACAGGTCGAAAATTTTGTATGCCCTGGCGTGACTTAAAAAATCGCGAGCACTGGCGTCAGGGTTGGCTCTAGGCATGAGTGTGGTGCTCACTCAGCCATGGTTGCCTTACACCCGCTGGTTGGTTTGACGTTTAAACATCAGCCTCAAGGCCAAACTTGCCGCGTACAACACGAACAAGGTACCTAACAGATCGCCCAAAAACATCGGGACCAAGCCCTCGACTGGGCTCGTCATGTGGTCTGATAAATAAAAATAAATATTGTGAGGCAATGCATTGAGCAAGGCCCCCACAGTTGCGAAGACTAGCAATTGTTTGGCTGTCAAACCCGTCAATGTCGAGGGCAAACTCAGTAAACGGGTACAGACCCAAAACGCTAAAAGTGGGCCGGTTGCAGATAAAAAGGCTAATACTATTCCATCTGTTAGACCCGTTGCGGGATCTGTTTGACTGGTGAACAAGGCCCCAACAAACAGCCCTACCGCTCCTGCCCAGTCGCACGCCATCACCGCCAACATACGAATCGCTGCCGGTAAAAATATCCAACTGATAAAAACCGTCACCTCAAAAGACGAAAGTGCCCAGCGGTTTAAACGAAACAGCAACACCCACAGCAGCGCAACAGCGAGTGCAGAGGCTGCCAACGTCAAAACGTGAGTTTGTTTTTGGGTTGCGGCGCTAGTCTGGGCGTCGTAACGAGGATCAAGCGCCATCGCTGGTTAAACCGCGTGCTGGGCTTTATCTAGGGCCTGGCCAAGCGTCGTGAAATATTGCTTGGCAAGTGCTGTGGGCACGACGTATTTCACGCGGCTATCAGTTTGATCGATGTCTAAATCAATCATTCCCTTTTTGCGTAGGGTCTTCAGGCGCCGATGCGCGGTCGTTGCTGAAATCTCGTTGGTCAGACTCATGGCTTCAAGAACACTAATCTTTTTTTCAAGATGCCAAACTGACGCCAATAGCGTGAGCAAGCGCTCTTCAACCGGATCCATCGCTGGAAAAGTTGGAATTTCGCGAATCGCCTGCACTAAGTTCAAAAAACGAAGATAGGTGGCGGAGTATTTAGATTGATTGACCATACCTGTAATATTAAGGTCTTATTCAGATAATTGCTATCTGAGAATACATAATTGCTATGTGAAAATATGGCAGATTGAACGTCGTTTAACATTTATATAAAAATAGCGATTGCAATCGCTGACCGCTTATCAAAGCACCCTCGGAGACTCGTCATGAAAATTCATACACTGCTGAATCCCTTTTTTGCACGCCACCTGCCCCGTCGAGCTCTCATCGTCGGCGCAGCCTGCGTATTGAGTCTTGGCCTTGGTTTAGGTAGTCAAGACCTCTATGCTCAGCCCTACCCCAACAAACCGATTAAATTGATCATCCCCTTTAACGCGGGTGGCGCCTTAGATATCGTTGGCCGATTACTGGCCGGCGAGCTTTCGAAACAACTCAGCCAAAATGTGATTGTTGAAAACAAAGCAGGCGCTGGTGGCAATATTGCCGCCTCGTTTGTTGCCAAGTCAGATGCAGATGGTTATACCCTCTTGATGGGCTCAACGGGTAACTCAGTCAACAAGGCCTTATATGGCAATCTGAACTATGACCCCGATACCGATCTGACTCCGGTTGCCATCGTCGGTCAAATCCCTAATGTCCTGCTTGCACACAAATCCGTGGCGGCGACAACGATCAACGAGTTAATCGCCCTTTCAAAGACAAACTCTACCGGTTTGAACTTCGCCTCGGGTGGCTCAGGCACATCTGAGCATTTAGCAGCTGCCTTGTTTAATCTGAAAGCCGGCACGTCGATTGCACATATCCCCTACAAAGGCGGGGCACCAGCCGCGACCGATCTCATGAGCGGTCAAGTGCAACTGATGTTCACCAATCAGATCACTGCGATTTCGGCCTTACAAAGCGGCAACGTCAAGGTACTGGGTACTGCAAGCACCTCGCGCAACAAAACCTTGCCCGATGTGCCAACGTTTGCCGAACAAGGCATGAGCGACTTTTTAGTGGCCGTGTGGTGGGGTGTGTTTGGCCCAGGCAACCTACCGCCCGAACTTGTCAATCGTTTAAACCAAGCGATCAACGCCTCGGTCAAAATGCCTGAGATGACGGCAAAACTTGAGAGCATGGGTGCCACACCCATGTCACTCAGCGCGCCAGAATTCAAAGCCTTTTTTACAAAAGAATCGGCTCGCTGGTCAGAGGTCGTGAAGTCGGCAAAGATTAAAGTGGAATAGGGCCGTGCGGTTATGATGGCGCATGACGATTCAACTCTCTGACTTAAGCGGCCCGCTGCATATCGATTATCTTGCCACCTCGCTAGGTGGCAAGATCGCCATGACGCATTGCCCCGGTCGCAATACCGTTGACGCACGCGGCCGTCAGTGGCAACGACAACTGAGTGATGACTTGGCCGCCATACACTCTGCAAACATTAGCACTGTGGTGTCGTTGATCAGCTTATCTGAAATGAAAAAGCTCGGCGTACCTGACTTACCTACCCAAGTTGCGCAACACCAGTTGCAATGGCTGCAATTGGTCATTGAAGACTTTGGCACACCCGATCTGAATGCCCTTGAAAGTTGGCAGCTGATCAAAGAGAACGTTCTCGCCGCTTTAGCACGGCGCGAAACGGTGCTGCTGCACTGCGCTGCAGGACTCGGCCGCACAGGCATGATGGCAGCTTGCCTGCTAGTTGCCTGCGGTCAAACCCCAGCAGCTGCGATTGCCCAAGTACGAGCCGCTCGACCGGGCACCATTGAAACCGAGGCGCAGGCAGCGTTTATTCAAGACGTGCGCCAGGGCTGAAATTTACGAAGCACTTTTTGAGCGATCAGGTGGTGTGCCAACCGCACGGCCAGGCATACATAGACTAGCAACATCGCCATCGCCGCAGCTGAGGCGACTCGGCCGGTTTCATCGATATGGATCACAGCAATCGATGCGAGCTTGGTATCAGACGAGTATAAAAAAATCACTGCCGAAAGTGTCGTCATGGCACACAAAAAAATGTACAGCCAAACATCTAACAGTGCCGCCAAGCAGACGGGCAAAGTGACTTGCGTCAGCATGCGTGTGACAGAGGTGTTGAGCGACAAGCCAACCGCTTCGATTTCACGATCAAGCCCTTTCAAGGCGGTCAGGCAGGTGAGATGTGGCACGCTGTATAAGTGCGTGACCGTACTGATCACCAAAATCGCCATACCGCCATACAACCAGCCAGCAGGGTTGCCGGGAGTATTAATAAATATGAGATACGCCAGCCCCAGCACCAAGCCGGGGATCGCCATCGGCAACAACATCAACATCTGCAGCGCTTTTCGAAGCCCAATATCGCGTCGCGCTTTTTCAACAACGTAGGCGCCGATAAAAACAATCAAGGTACCAAAACTCGCTGCAAGCGTGGCCATCCAAAGCGAATTCGAGAAATTCATCCAACCCACACCCTCGATTTCAAACTGATAGTGTGAAAACGTCAGGCTCAGGTTGTAGGGCCAAAATTTAACCAACGAAGCAAACTGCGCCATCCCCAATACACTTGCAATGAAAACGGTGACGGCAACACACCAACCCAGAAACACAGCATCGCGCCAAGCTGAGGGCTTAGGCGTGTAGGGCAACGAGCGCCCTGTGAACTGCGCCACCTGTTTGCTGGCCACTCGCCGCTCTAACAAAAATACCAGAATAGCTGGGATGAGCAACATCACCGAAATGACTGCACCCATTTCAAAGTTTTGCTGGCCTACGACCTCTTTATATATATCGGTCGCCAACACACGAAAATCTCCACCAATCACCTTGGCGATACCGAAATCGGTAAAGACACTGACCGTGACCACTAAAAAAGCTGTGGTTACCCCATAACGACAGGATGGCCAGGTCACATGCAAAAAGGTGCGCCAGGCACTCGTTTTTAAGACGGCCGCTGCGTGATACAGACGCTGATCCACATGCTGCAGAGCCGTGAGCATGATCAGCACCGCGAACGGAAACGTCCAGATCACTGAGGCGCCAACAATGCCAATCGGACCGTACAAAGGATGACCAAACAACCATTCACGCAGTAAACCTTGGTTACCAAAGAGATACACCAGAGCAATGGCCTTGAGCACGCCCGGTATTAACAAGGGGATCAGCGCAACACCACGAAAGAAGGACTTGAACGGCATGCACGTGCGCAATAAACCATAGGCATACGCAAAGGCCATGGGCACCACAATCGTTGCCGTCACCAGCGATACCAACAAGCTATTCAAAAATGAATCAAACAGTGCAGAGGTACCGAAGTAGGTCAGATAGTTTTGCAGACCAACATACACACCATCTGCATTATTTAGGCTACGTAAAAACAAAGCGCCTACTGGCAAAACGATCGTACAGAGAGCCGCAACGCAATACGCCACGCACACCCACCGTACCAACCAGTCGCTGCGCTCCATAATCTGAGGCTTGCCGCGCGTAAACATACCCACGCCCACAGCATTTAATGATTGAGTACTCATTGCACGAACAGACGGATATCGTTAGTCGCAATCGTCAAACCTAGCGCTTGCGACACGCCATGCAGAGCAGGATCAAAGTCGCGCTTAGAAATGTCAACTTTTAGCGTTAACCCAGTCGCACTCACGACGTGCGCGCGCACCACAGCACCCAGATACTCAATTTTGACAATTGTCGCTTGAAGCAAATTAATGGGGGCTTGTTCTGGCATATTTGTGGGAGCGACCACTGCAATATCTTCAGGGCGCAGCAAGAGCTGCACCTTCGTACCAACTGGATAATCTTGAGTGTTGCAACGCAGGGCGAACTGATCGCAAGCCACTTCATCTTGCGCACTCACAACACCCTGAATCAAATTACTCACACCCATAAAATCTGCCACAAACGGCGTAGCGGGTTCGTTATAAATCTGCCAAGGCGTGCCGATCTGCTCGATTCGCCCCGCGTTCATCAACACGATCCGATCGGCTAGAGTCTGCGCCTCTTCTTGGTCATGTGTCACCATCACTGTCGTGATTTTTAATCGTTGCTGCAGATCTCGGATTTCGCCGCGCAAGCGGGTACGCACTTGTGCATCGAGCGCGGACAGAGGTTCATCTAGCAACAGCAAAGACGGCGATACAGCCAAAGCACGGGCTAAGGCGACGCGTTGCTGCTGCCCGCCTGATAGTTGACTTGGATACTTATTCTCGTGGCCCTCGAGCGATAACAAGCTAACTAAGCCACCAACGGCTTCACGGATCTTGTCTTTAGCCCACTTCAAATTCACCAACCCAAAAGCAATATTGTCGTAAACACTTAGGTTGGGAAACAATGCATAAGACTGAAACACGATACCGACATCGCGTTGTGAAGGCGGTGCCATCGTGATGACTTGGCCATTTTTGTAAATCTCGCCAGAGTCGGGAGACTCAAGCCCCGCAAGGCATAACAACAACGTGGTTTTGCCGCAACCCGACGGCCCTAAAAAACAAACAAACTCGCCTTCTTCAATTTCAAACGAGACATCTTTTAAAATTGCAGTCGAACCAAAACTCTTGTTTAAGTTTGCGACGGCGAGCTTGCGGGTGCCACTCACACTATTTCTTTGGCTCGGTTTTGCTGTCATAGCGCTTGCGCCATTCAGCCAAAATTGCAGGTTGATTCTCTGAGGCCCAAGCAAAGTCATTTTTGATCATGCGGCTCGCCAATTCAGGCGGCAAGTTCTGGGCTTTGGGCGTTTTGACTGGGTAAGCCACCACTTCAGCGCGCGCCGCATAGGCATCCATTGCCGGCTCTGAAACAGACCAATTTACAAAGGTCTGTGCATCTTTTAGGTTCTTGGTGGTCTTCATGATTGCCACGCCTTGCATTTCCCAGCCAATGCCATCAGTGGGGATAATGACGTCAATCGGTGCACCCATGGTCTTTAAGTTCGCGCCGCGCAAGGGCAACGAGATCCCGATCACATACTCACCGGCAGCAGCTTGCTCGCAAGGCTTAGAGCCTGAGTGCGAGTAAGACGCGATATTTTGGTGAAGCCCATCCATGAAGGCCCACGCCTTGTCTTTACCCATGATCTGCAGCCAGCCCGAGACATTCAAGAAACCTGTCCCTGACGAAACAGGGTTAGGCATCACAACCTGCCCTTTATAAATCGGATTAGTCAGGTCAGCCCATTTTTCTGGCTTTGGTAGGTTTCTCTTTTTTGCTTCGATCGTGTTGAAACAAATCGCGGCACCGAACCCCCACAAACCCGTCCAGTTTGGTGGATCGCGCTTATCGCGAAATTTTTCGTCGAGTTTTTCGACACCAACAGGGCGATACGGCAAAAATAAATTCATCGCATCAAGTGTCATCAAGTTTGAAGCGGCATGACCAAAAAAAAGATCGTGACGGGGATTGTCTTTTTCAGCAATCGCACGTGCTTGAATCACGCCTGTTGAATCGCGTACCCAATTCACTTTAATGTCGGGGTGAGCTTTACTGAAGAGCGAGGCAAAGTTCTTTAAGTTATCGCCCTCAACCGAACTATAAATCGTTAATTCACCAGCCCCCGCCAAGGCGCTGGTCATCACACAGGCGAGTGCCAAAGATATTCTTAATTTGAAAGATTGGCCCATCTTCAATAGATTCTGTGCAGTCATGGTACGAAGCCCTTTAATTGATCTCAAAATTGAACTGAACTGACGTTAACCACTGATTATGACCAACACATGACGCTTAAGGTCATTAACCGAACAGGTGCAACTTGAAAATCCACATGATCTGATCCAATAAACTGTAATGCTGTCAGACTCCAGATTAGTTTTAAGATTTTGCACCAGTTTGGTTCACACTCGCGACCGCACATTGTGCATATCTCTACTCGTTTGTGCATATACTGTCAGGTAAGACCGCTATCGCCATACACAACCAAAATAAAATTCAACAGCGAGACAACCGTGAATACACCAATCAATCTTAAGCATAAATTCCTTAGGCATGCACTTTGCGGGGCGCTGCTCATTAGCAGCAACTTCGCCTTGTCGCAAGCCGTCGCTCAAGACTACCCAAACAAACCCGTCACCCTGGTGGTGAGTTACCCGCCCGGGGGCTCTAACGACCTGACCGCTCGCGCCATTGCGCCGGCGTTAGGTGAAGCGCTTGGTACCACGATCGTGATTGAGAACAAGCCTGGCGCTGCCGGCATGATTTCGGGCACCTATGTGTCGCGCGCCGCACCCGATGGCTACATGATTTTGCTGGGTAGCCTGAGCCCAATTATTGTTTCGCCCCAAGCGGCAAAGACTCCACCTTTTAATACGCCGGTTGATTTTCGTGCGATCAATCGTGTGGGTTCTACACCGCTAGGGATTGCGATGGGCCCGACTCTGCCAAACGTTAAAACCATCGCTGATCTCATTGCGGTTTCTAAAACGCGCGATGTCACCTTGTCGTCTGCCGGCACGGGTGGCGTGTCGCATCTCACGATTGAGTTGTTGCAAGCGGCCTCTAAAGGTCGCCTGGTTCATGTGCCTTATAAGGGGGCTGGGCCAGCGGTGACGGATACCGTTGCGGGGCACGTTGATGGCATCGTGATGGATATTTCGCCCTTGATGCCAATGATGGCTGACGGGCGACTCAAAGGTATCGCCGTGACGAGCCCCGAACGCATGAACTTTTTACCTAACCTCGCACCGGTCGGCGACTTTTTACCTGGCTTTAGTGCGGTGAACTGGCTGGGGCTGTTTGTGCCAATCAAAACACCAGAGCCGGTCGTGGCAAAAATCAACGTTGCACTGATCAAAACAATTGCGCGCGCCGATGTCAGAGCCAAGCTCGAAGCGGCAGGCATTATGCCCTCAAGCATGGAAAACCCCGCTGCGTTTCAAGCCTACGTGAACGCTGAGTACACCCGCTGGGGCAAGATCTTGCAAGACGCGAAGATTGAGAAACAGGATTGAGTTAGCGCTTTCCTACTAAGGCATAGGCTTCGATTTCGCCCAAGCCCTTGCACTGAATTAGGCCATTTTTTGAAAAAATATAATTGTCTTGCAGCAGCTCGTGCGTCATCGCCGAGATCTGAATGGTACCTGGGGCAGCAGTAGATTCCATCCTGCTCGCGGTATTGACCGTGCTGCCCCACAAGTCGTACGAGAACTTTGTAAAGCCAATCACGCCAGCCACCACAGGGCCCGAGTTCAA
>JARXAG010000121.1 GCA_029866055.1 Burkholderiaceae bacterium | reverse complement strand
ATAACTGATTAGATCTGCTTTGTCACCCCCCGGATCTTGACTGGCTTAGACCAAACAATAAATAGATGGCACAAAGATGAATCGTAGAGAATTTATGCAGCTGCTGGCGATTGCCTCTGCTGGCGGCCTGGCGTTGCAATCAGGCACAGCGTCAGCCCAAGCCGCAGCAAATGCCTTTTACGATCTGCCTAAATTTGGCAATGTGCATTTGCTGCACTTTACCGATTGCCACGCGCAACTTAATCCCATTTATTTTCGCGAACCCAATGTCAATCTTGGCTTTGGCGATCAGTTGGGTAAAGCGCCACATTTGGTCGGCGAGCATCTACTGAAAGCTTTTGGGATCGCTCCAGGCAGTCGCGATGCCTATGCGTTTACCTATCTTGACTTCGAAGCGGCGGCAAAAAATTACGGCAAGGTCGGTGGCTTTGCTCATCTAGCAACACTGATCAAGCGCTTGAAATCTTCACGCCCTGGAGCCTTATTGCTAGATGGTGGTGACACCTGGCAAGGTTCAGGCACCTCGCTTTGGACCAACGGCCAAGACATGGTCGATGCGTGCCTGGCGATGGGCGTTGACGTGATGACGGCGCACTGGGAGATGACCCTGGGCGAAAAGCGTGTGCAAGAAATCGTCGAAAAAGATTTCAACAACAAGGTTTCATTTTTAGCGCAAAACGTCAAGACCACAGATTTTGGGGATCCCGTTTTTGAGGCCTATACCCTCAGAGAAATGAATGGGGTGTCGGTTGCCATTATTGGCCAGGCGTTTCCGTATACGCCCATCGCCAACCCACGCTATATGGTCGAAAACTGGACGTTCGGCATCGAAGAAGAAAATATGCAGAAGGTGGTCGACGAAGTGCGTGGCAAAGGCGCAAAAGTCGTCGTGCTGCTTTCGCACAATGGCATGGATGTCGATCTTAAGATGGCGACTCGCGTGCAAGGCATTGACGTGATCCTAGGCGGACATACCCATGATGGCGTCCCTGCTCCGATTAAAGTCAGCAACAAAGGAGGCGTTACCCTCGTCACCAACGCCGGATCAAACGGAAAATTTTTAGGTGTTTTAGATTTTGACGTGAAGGCCGGTAAAGTCGCTGATGTGCGCTACAAATTAATGCCAGTGTTCTCTGACCTGTTGCCCGCTGATCCAGACATGGCAGCCTTAATCAAAAAATTACGCAGCCCCTTCGAAACTAAGTTGGCTCAACCTCTGGCCGTCACCGAAGGTCTGTTGTACCGCCGCGGTAACTTTAACGGCAGTTTTGACCAACTCATTCTTGATGGCTTAATGGCAGTCAAAGACGCACCGATTGCTTTCTCTCCTGGCTTTCGCTGGGGCACATCGCTATTACCCGGTCAAACGATCACCTTCGAACACTTGATGGATCAAACGGCCATTACCTACCCTTACACCACCACCATAATGATGAAAGGTGACATGCTCAAGACAATTCTTGAAGACGTCGCTGACAATCTCTTTAATCCTGATCCCTATTATCAACAGGGTGGTGACATGGTGCGCGTGGGTGGACTGCAGTACGCGATTGACCCAACCGCTGGGGCCGGAAAACGTATTTCTGACATGCGCCTGGGCGGTAAGCTGATCGACGCAAACAGCACCTACAAGGTCGCCGGTTGGGCTCCAGTTTCTATTGAAGCCAAGCAAGCTGGTGGTGAACCAATCTGGGATTTGATGACGACGTATTTAAAAGATATCAAAACAGTCAAAGCAAGTCCGTTAAATGTGCCAACAATCAAAGGCACTGCCAATAATCCGGGGTACGCGTAACCTCGCTTCGCTCTGAAACTATCGGCATGCTTGATATAAGCATGCCTAAGTTCTGTGTACAGCTCCTGTGCACCCTTTTAACCGTTAAGGATTCTCATGTCAGCACAACTTAAACAAACTGCTTGCGCCCTGCTCTTGATGTTTGGGATGTTAAGCATGGGCTCTGCGGCGGCGCAGTCTAGCGTGGTCTATCACATCGATCACGCGGCTACGCAAGGCTTAAAAGGCCTGCGTAACATTCGCAATCACTTGGATGTGGCACCCAAAACAAAAATTGTCGTGGTCACTCATGCTGAAGGGGTTGATCTGTTGATGGACGGCGCTAAAGATGAAAAAAATGCCGTTGAGTATGCGCCCTTGATCGCCGCGCTGAAGTCGCGAGGCGTACGCTTTGAAATCTGTGAAATCACACTTAAAAATCGTAAACTAAACAAAGAGCAATTTATTCTAGATGCTGAATTCACACCTTCGGGGGTCGTGCGTATCGCTGATTTGCAGTTTCAAGACAGGTACGCGTACATCAAGCCTTAATAGCAAAAATTGGTGATCGTATTTTTATTGGCTGTAGCTTGATTGATTGAATCTTGATTGACTGAATGTTGATTGACCGTAGCTTGATTGACTGAATGTTTATCGACCGTATTTTTTTAGCTCAAACAGATCAGCATCAACCATCAGTCCGAAGTCTTTCCGTACGACCTTGCCTTGTGGATTCACGACATAGAGTTCTGGAATACCCCGTCGCTTGCCAAGTGTGGTCGACCACTCTGGCGTCATCATCGCGGTCAGAAACGGCCAGGCATGTTCCTCAGCGTAATTTTTAGCGCTGAACTCATCGCGATCAACCGAGAACGCCACAATGACGGCCTTATCTGAAGAAAGTTGTGGGGCAAGTTTTTGCAGATTGAGATTTTGCTTGTGGCAATAGGGGCACCAAGAGGCCCATATTTGAATAATCAAATATTTTCCGGCGAACTGCTCTGCAGTCATCGTTTCGCCGCTAAGCAAAGTCAGCCCTGAGACACGAATCGTTTGCCCCACCTCAACGGCATGGGCAAATTGACCGCTTGTGCAAAAAAGCAAGAGCAGACTAAAGCAACAGCCGCGAAGTATATTCATAGAGTTTTGGTACCGAAACAACAATATTAGAATCTTAGAGGATTTAAAGATCATAGACACAGTCAACCATGAAAAAAAGCCCGTCCTAAAAAAGGCACAGGCTTTAGATCAGGCAGCGAAATAGCTTAGAAGTTGACGTTATCGCGCCCTTTAAGCTTCAGGATCTCACGTGCTTCAGCAGGCGTAGCGACTTCGAGCGACAAGCCTTCGATGATCTTGCGCATACGTGTCACTTGATCGGCATTCGATTTTGCAAGCGCGCCGGGGCCATCCCATAACGAGTCTTCGAGGCCCACGCGCACATGGCCACCCATTGTGGCTGATTGCGTTGCGATCGGAGTTTGATTGCGACCCGCGCCAAGCACCGACCATTGATAGTCATTGCCAAAGAGGCGATCTGCCGTGCGCTTCATGTGCAGCACATCTTCGGGATGAGGGCCAATACCGCCCAGAATCCCAAAGACCGATTGAATTAAGAATGGCGCCTTGATTAAGCCGCGATCAATAAAATGCGCTGCCGTATAGAGATGACCAATGTCGTAACACTCGATCTCAAAACGTGTATTGTTTTCGCTGCACGAGGTCAGAATATGAGCGATGTCTTTGAAAGTGTTTTTAAAGACGCGATCGTCACTACCAGCCAAGTACTTAGGTTCCCAATCGTGCTTGAACGTTTTAAAACGCTTCAGCATGTCATACAGACCAAAGTTCATTGAACCCATATTCAGTGAAGCCACTTCAGGTTTGAAGTAATGAGCAGGACGCAAGCGATCTTCGATCGTCATCGTCGGTGCACCACCCGTCGTTAAGTTGATGACGACGTCGCTTTTTTCTTTGATCTGGGGTAAAAACTGCTTGAACAAATCTGGATCTTGCGAAGGGCTACCATCTTTAGGATCGCGCGCATGCAAATGGACAATGGCGGCGCCGGCTTGTGCAGCACCGATCGCCGCATCAGCGATTTCTTGCGCCGTGACCGGAATGAAGGGTGACATGCTTGGGGTGTGAATGGCACCCGTGACGGCACAAGTAATAATGACTTTTCTAGGCATTGCGATCTCCGCAGAATTATAAAAATGTTGTTATTGCACTAAGGTTTCGACGTTGCCGTCAACTGATAAGCTTTGCCCAGAGATCTTGGCGCCCGCTTTAGAGCAAATAAAGACGATTTGAGCTGCGATGTCGTGAGCGGTCACTGTTGTACGCATCGACACACGCTCAAGAGCACGCGTACGCATCTGCTCTAGTGTAATCCCATAAGATTTTGCTTTGGCGCTAAGCACGCGATCTTGACGCGGGCCTTCGACAATGCCGGGCAAGATCGCATTGACACGTATACCTTGAGGGCCGAGCTCCATGGCCCAGGTTTCTGTCAAGCCAATCACCCCGAACTTTGAAGCAGAATACGGTGAGCGCAACGGAAACCCTAAGCGACCCGCCGCTGATGAGATATTAACGATGCTGCCACCTTTGCCCTTCATTAAGGGGACAGCGCTTCGAGTGCACAAGAAAGTGCCCGTCAAATTCACATCAATCGTCTGTTGCCATTCGGCCAAGGTGGTATCTTCGATCGCCGCCGTTGGGCCAGCAATGCCAGCGTTGTTCACCAGGATATCAAGGCCGCCCCAGCGTTGCTGTAGGCCAGCAAACATCTCTGCCACCTGCGCTTCGTTCGAAATATCCGTCAAGGTCGCGGTGACTTGTGGAAACGCCTCTTGCACATCCTTTAGCGCCGCAGTATCGATATCACACACATGCACTTGCGCACCTTGGGCAAGAAGCGCCTCAGTGATCGCACGCCCAATGCCCTGTGCGCCCGCTGTGACTAATGCTCGCTGACCATCTAACCGAAATGAAATTGCCTGTGTCATTGCTGCCTCAAAAGAGTTACATCCAAAGAATCTTCTTACGATAATCCAGATCGTCTAGCAGTACTTTGGCAGGCCCTTCATGAAAGACTTGACCGCGCTCAAGTGCGAAGACTCGATCTGACAACGCAAGCACCAAATCAAGATTGTGCTCGACAATCAAAATTGAAACCTCGCTTCGCAGTTTATCGAACACCGTAAAGAGCTCGTTAATCACGGCTGGTGCCAAACCTTCAAAGGGCTCATCCAGCAAGAGCAATTTGATGTTGCCTGACAGTGCCCGAGCGACAGCGACCATTTGCTGCTCACCACCCGATAAATAGTCTGCTGCAACGTCCATACGGTCTTTGAGTCTTGGAAAGTATTCAAAGATTTTTTCTTCTGTCCAGTAGGTGCCACCAATGGCAGGGTTCACGCGATTCATTCTGCCAAGTGCAAAGTTATCCCGCACTGACATACCCGCAAATAAACCTCGACCCTGTGGCACATAACCGATACCAATGCGCGCAATATCGGGCGCAGCCATGCCAGAGATTTTTTGACCATCAAACATAATCGTGCCACCGACCGGCTCAACCAAGCCAGTGAGTGCCTTCAGCAGGGTCGACTTACCGGCGCCGTTGCGCCCCAACAGGGCCACGATCTCACCACGACGCACATTGAGCGAGGCATCGTTCAAAATATGACTTTTGCCGTAGAAGCTGTTGATCTTCTCAAACGACAACAACACGTCTTCAGCTTTACTCGACGCGACGGTTCTCGCCTGAATAGCCGGTGTCCCTTTACCCGTATAGACTTCTTGCACACGTATATCGTTGCGCACCTGCGCAGGGGTGCCGGTCATCAAGACGTTGCCATCGTTCATCACAGTGACGTTTTGCGAAAAGCCCAAGACACGGTCTAAATCATGCTCAACAATCAGCACCGGAATATGATGCTGGATCGTTTGAATCAAGTTGGATATCCGCTCACGCTCGGCTGCAGCCAAACCCGCCAAGGGCTCATCAAGCAGCAAGACCTTAGGATGACAACCTAACGCAATCCCCATATCAACTAAACGCTGTCCACCATACGACATGCTGGCGGCTTCGCTATGCTCGATACCCTCTAGCCCCAGATACTTGACGAGCTCTGCGGTTTGCAGGTGAACGACCTGATAAGAGTCAATGTCGCGCCAGATATTAAAGTGCCCCTTGTGGCGCGCTTGCACCGACAAGCGCAAGTTTTCGTAAATCGTCAGACCCTTAAACAGATTGGTGATTTGAAACGAACGCGCCAAGCCTAGCTGACTAATTTTGTCAGACGACAAACCGGCTAAGGATTTCTCGTAGAGTGTTACCTTACCCTGATCCGGCACGAACATGCCCGAAATCAAATTAAAGGTCGTGGTCTTACCTGAACCATTTGGGCCAATCACGGCGTGAATGCCAGAATGCAACGTCAAGCTACAGTCACGAACCGCTTTGACCCCACCAAAACTTTTTGCAATGCCAGACACCTCAAGCGCAACACCGTTGCCTTTGGTGGGTTGTAAAAATGAAGGGAAAGCCAGCCCTTGATAAATTTTTCGGGCACTCATTGCCGCGTCGGTTTCTTTTTCAGGCTTAAAGCGTTTTTTGATTTGCGCCCAAACTCCTACTAGCCCCTTCGGCGAAAAAATAATAAAACCGACGAACAGTAAGCCAAAGTACAACAGCCAGTTTGGCGTCCAGATCGAAAGGTATTCGCGAAATAGAATGTAGAAAAATGCGCCGATCACTGGCCCGAGCAAACTGTGCATGCCACCAATCACTACCATCGCCAGCAGCTCACCCGAAAACGTGACCGAGGTTGGATCCGCTGACGCAAAGCGATAATGAAACGCTAGCAGGCTACCGGCCAGCGCCGTGACAGTGCCTGAAATCGCAAAGGCAAATAATTTATACCGCTGCGTGTCATAGCCTTGAAACTGAGCGCGTTGTTCATTTTCTCGGATGGCCGCAAGCACATGACCAAAGGGCGAGCGCGTCACTCGCCAGATGAGATACAACACAAGCCAGCCGATGATGCTCACGGCGATTAAATAAGGTACTGGCTGATCTAGCTGCAAAGCGCCCATTGCGGGGCGAACAACATTACCCAAGCCGTTCTCGCCACCCGTCAGCGCGGTCCAGCGAAAGGCAATCGCAAACGTCAGTGCCGAAAACGCTAAGGTCAGCAGCGAAAAGTACACGCCTCGTCGACGCAAGATCAGCGCACCGACCAAGGTGGCAAGCAGCCCACAAAATACGATTGTGAACAAGATCGGCATGACCATCTGCCCTTCGAACCAGTACTTCTGTGATAACGCCGCAGCGTAGGCGCCAATGCCAAAAAAGGCACCATGCCCAAAAGATGTTAAGCCTGTATGGCCGACCAACAGATTCAACCCCAAGGCCGCCATGGCGTAGATCACCACATCGGTGGCGGTACCAGGGGTCAGGCCCAGTGCCCGCATGATGAAAGGCGAAATCAGAAGCCCCAACAGGGCTAAACCCAAGGGCAAATATTTTTGTGTGTTTACGTTTGTCATGCCAGCTTCTTATTCAAATCGCTCAATGCGCTCACCCAGCAAACCACGCGGGCGCAACAGCAGAACCAAAATCATCAATACATACATTGAGGCTTCTGAGGCGGGCGGA
>JARXAG010000093.1 GCA_029866055.1 Burkholderiaceae bacterium | reverse complement strand
ATATGAATCCGATTGACCCAGTGCGATTCAGCAACCGGTGCAGTGGCTTGACCTGTGCGTATGCGCTCAAGCAAATAATTGCGACCTGGGCCATAGATGCCTGACAACCGCAAGCTTAAGGCTTCAAACTGCGCCTGTTGCGCGCGAAGCCATTGTTCTGTTTCAAGCAACACTTGGCCGTTAAAACTTTTAGGCGCAGTGGGGGTCTCTTCATCAATCCATTGCGCACCGTGATCACCGTATACCGCAGTCGATGATACGAACAACACCCGTTGCAACGCAGATGAGGCAACCGCTTGCAGCAAACGTTCTAAACCTTCACGATAGACGGCGCGATAGTCCGCCTCAGTACGGGCATTCGGCGCTGCGGTATACAGCACATGCGTAATATCCTTGGGCAGGGCACGCAAGCTGTCTGGTTGCGTTAAATCGGCTGCAATCCACGTAAAGCTGGGTAGGTCGTTTGTCGACTCAACACTGGGATGACGTCTGAGGCCCCAAATGCGGTTAGCCGTGTTTTCGAGGCTTAACAGCGTAGCCACGCGCAAACCTAAATCGCCGCAGCCAGCGATCAAGACGCGTTTGGCGCTAAGCTTGGTCGCTAGCGTAATGGGTGGCTTCACAGCTGACTCAGTTTGAAGCTCTCTGTTGGTCATGTGAGTGTTTTCGCTCATGGGTTGATTTGCTCTTCTTGCCAATCTAAGCAAGAATTTTGTCCAGAGGTTTAAGAGTAAGAATGACTATAAGTTTAAAGCTCAACAGGCACTGCGCTTGGCACAAAAAAACGGTCATTGAGTTCTTGTAACCCAAGCCGCTCTAACAAGGCTTGTAAACGGGCAATCGTGTGCGGCTTTGGTGGGCCTTTATGTTCAGCAATAATCAGTTCGTTTTTTAACGAGTGTTCCCAGCCGACCAGTTCGGTCACGGTCACTTGATACCCATGGGCTTCAAGTTGAAGGCAGCGCAGGGTATTTGTCACTTGACTGCCAAACTCGCGCGTGTGCAAGGGGTGTCGCCAAATCTCTGCCAACGGGTCTTTGAGTTGTTGCGCCTTGTGCTTGCGCAACACGCCGGCGACCTCGGCCTGACAGCAGGGCACCAGCACCATAAAGCGCGCCTGCTTGGCTAGGCCAAAGCGAATCGCGTCGTCGGTGGCGGTGTTGCAGGCGTGCAAGGCCGTCACCATATCGACGCGCTCGGGTAGTGTGCTTGAGTGAATCGAGTCGGCAACCGACTCGTTTAAAAACTGCATCTGTGAAAAACCCAAGTCATGCGCGAGTGCCGTGGATTGAGCCACAAGTTCTGCACGGGTTTCGATGCCGACCATACGCGCTGCTTTGGCGTGGTGACGCAGATATAGGTCTACCAAGATAAACCCTAGGTAAGATTTTCCGGCCCCAAGATCGACCACGCAAAAATTTGGATTTTTTTCCTTCAGCTGCGCGAGCAGGGGTTCGATAAATTGAAACAGGTGATACACCTGCTTAAGTTTGCGCCGGCTATCTTGATTCAGCTTGCCGTCGCGCGTCAAGATATGAAGCGCTTTTAAAAGCTCGATTGACTGCTCAGGCCGAATTTCTGGGATTGTCATGTACGGGGGTGGCCAACGGGTAAAGAAAACAGAGGGCGCACAAGCTTACCCCACAATCTGCGATTGCCCTGACATCGCTCACGACCAAGTTCTTCAGACCCCTGCAAAATAGAATCTTGAGAACGTATTCCAAGCGTTTCAGAGCCAAGCTAAACAGAGTCAACTCAAACAGCAACACACCCGACAGAAAAAAGTCATAAGCTTGACAAAAGAGATAAAGAATAGTTTAGCTCTGGGTGAATGAAGAGCCCGAGCCGGTATCGCCGTATCGCAGCCCCATCAAACTGTTTTTGTACAGTCTAAGGGGCCTTCGGCGCTTTAGCTGCCTACAATATCGTATCCTAGCGCATTGATCTAAATCGTCAGGAGCCCAACCCATGTCAGTGCGTTATTTAAAACGTGGTCGCAATGCCGCCGAAGTAGCAGAAGCAGATGCCAAAGTTCGTGCCACCGTTGAAGGTATTTTGCTAGATATCGAAAAACGCGGAGATCACGCCGTTAAAGAACTTTCGGCCAAGTTTGATCAATGGGAGCCCAGCGAGTTTCGCTTGAGTCAGGCTGCGATTGAAAAGGCAGTCAAGCAACTGTCACCACGCGAAATCGAAGATATTCGCTTTGCTCAGACCCAGATTCGCCGCTTCGCTGAAATTCAGCGTGCCTCGATGCAAGACGTTGAAGTTGAAACCATGCCAGGCGTGGTTCTCGGCCATACTCACATCCCCATGAATGCAGTGGGCTGTTATGTGCCCGGCGGTAAATATCCAATGATCGCTTCGGCTCACATGAGTGTGCTGACGGCTAAGGTGGCCGGCGTTAAACGTATTGTTGCAACGGCCCCGCCTTATCAAGGCGCTCCACACCCAGCGATTGTGACGGCCATGCATTTTGCTGGTGCTGACGAAATTTTGGTGCTGGGCGGTATTCAGGCCGTTGGCGCGATGGCGTTGGGCACACAATCAATTGCCCCAGTGGATATGTTGGTCGGCCCAGGAAACATGTTTGTCGCCGAGGCCAAGCGTCAACTGTATGGCCGTGTGGGGATTGATCTGTTTGCAGGCCCGACCGAGACTCTGATCATTGCCGACGATTCGGCCGATGCCGAAATGTGCGCGGTTGATTTGTTGGGGCAAGCTGAGCATGGCCCAACGTCGCCCGCGATTCTCTTGACGACCAGCGAGGCCTTGGCGCGCGCCACTATCGCTGAAGTTGAGCGCCAGTTAACGATTTTGCCTACAGCAGAGATCGCGCGCGTATCTTGGGCCGAGCACGGCGAGGTCATTGTGGTAGACACGCTTGACGAGCTGATTGAAGTCGCCGATCAACTGGCCTTTGAACATGTGCAAGTCTTGACGCGCGACCCAGATATTTTCTTAAAGCGTATGACAAATTACGGCGCCTTGTTTTTAGGCCCGCGCACCAACGTGAGTTTTGGCGATAAAGTCATCGGCACCAATCACACATTACCCACCAAGCGCAGTGCGCGCTTTACTGGTGGCTTGTGGGTGGGTAAGTTCTTAAAAACCTGCACCTATCAACGTGTCACGACCGATGCAGCTTCGGCCATGGTGGGCGAGTACTGTTCGCGCCTGTGCCACATGGAAAACTTCGCGGGTCACGGCGAGCAGGCGAATCTGCGAGTGCGCCGTTACGGTGAGCGCTCTGATTTACCTTGGTATCAACCGGTGGCTGCAAAGGGCGAGTGATGATCTTGCACGTTAAACACAACAAGGGGACAACATGAACATCAACGGTAAAAATAATCAAAGAACCAGCAAACGAGCAACTCTTGCTCGCGGGTTAGCACTGGTGTTGCTCGCAGTGGTGGGTGCACAGGGCGGGCAAGGGGTCGCGTACGCGCAAGACACCTATCCAAACAAACCCTTGCGTCTGCTCGTACCGTATCCTCCGGGTGGTGTCACTGACTACGCAAGCCGGACCATCGCTGAACGTCTTGGGCGTGAGTTGGGTCAGTCTATCGTGGTAGAGAACCGAGCCGGTGCTGCCTCAACGATTGCCAGCAACTTAACGGCGCGGGCCGCGCCCGATGGCTATACCACCTATGCCGCACCGGTATCGATTGTCATTAACCCTGTGCTGCAGGGCAAGGTTGAGTACGATCCGTACAAAGATTTTCAGCCGATCTCGATGATGCTAACGTCGCCTTTCGTGCTGCATGCGAACAAAGACTTCAAAGCAAAAGATGTCAAAGAACTCATCGCGTTAGTGCGCGCTAACCCTGACAAGTATTCGATCGGAACCTCTGGTATCGGTTCGATTAACCATCTTGCGGCCGAGTACTTCATTAAGACCTTCGGCTTGAAGATGGCTGTCATCCACTACAAGGGTGGGGCACCTGCGGCGCAGGATTTGCTAGGTGGTCAAATCGAAATGATGTTCTCGGCACTGAACGAAGCGTTGCCGTTTGTGACATCAGGCCGCACCAGAGGGATGGCGGTGTCGGTCGCCAAACGCGTTGCACTCTTGCCAGAGTTACCCACGATTGATGAAGCCTCGGGGACTACTGGATTTGATGCGGTGTTTTGGGTGGCGCTGATGACGCCCGCCAAGATTCCCCCGCAGGTGCTCACGCGCTTGTCAGCGGCGATGCAGATGATTGGGCAAGATCAAAAATTAGCAGACGATTTGGCACAGAAGGGTGTTTATTTACGCGTGTCAGGGCCTGACGAGGTCAAGCAGTTCATGCAGCGTGATGGCGAAAAATGGGGTCGTCTGATTCGCGATTTAGGGATTAAAGAGTAAACAATGTCTGATGTGATTGCACTGATTTTTGATTTTGACGATACTCTGGCGCCCGACAGTACCTCGGGGTTTCTGGATTCGCTTGGGGTCGATACACAGCAATTTTGGACCAAACGCGTTGACCCCTTGTTGGCGCAAGACTGGGATCCGGTGCCGGCCTATCTTCACGAGATGATTGCCTTGTCGCGCGAAGGGCAACACGGCGCGATTACGCAAGAAAAACTTCAGCAATGGGGTAAATCTCTACCACTCCACGCAGGTGTCCAGTCATTGTTTAGCCGCTTGCGCGTACAAGTGCGCCAAGCGCATCCTCAAGTGCAACTCGAGTTTTACTTGATCTCAAGTGGCATTGGCGACGTGGTGCGCTACACCTCCATTGCACACGAATTTACCGGGATCTGGGCGTCTGAGTTTGTCTTTGATCAGAATGGTGCGATTACGTTTCCGAAGCGAATCGTCAGCTTTACCGACAAAACACGCTATCTGTTTCAAATTCAAAAAGGCATCGTGGGCCCAGCCTTTGTTGGCAAGCCTTTTGAGGTCAATCGCAAAGTTGCCGAAGACCGTTTGCGCGTACCCTTTGATCAAATGGTCTTTGTGGGGGATGGCTATACCGATATCCCATGTTTCTCATTGATTCGTAGTTCTGGGGGCTTCGCCTTTGGTGTCTGGGATCCCAAGCACCGCGATAAGCGCAGCCGAGCTTGGGGCTTTATTGAAGATGGCCGGGTATCGAACTTAAATCAGGCGCGCTACGACGCCGATGCCGAATTGTATCAATGGCTAGAAGAAGCCTTAACTAGTTTAGCGGCGCGCGTCGCGCTTAAGGCTCGTCTGTATCGTGGCTGATATTGCCTGGATGCAATTGGCCTTGGCGCAAGCGGCGCTGGCGCAACAATTGGGCGAAGTGCCGGTGGGTGCTGTGTTGGTCGATGCGCAGGGCGAATTGTTAGCGACCGGTTTTAATCGCACCATCATTGATCATGACCCCACTGCGCATGCCGAGATCGTGGCCTTGCGCGCAGGCGCCCAACAGGTGCAAAACTATCGCCTGCCCGGTGCCTCGTTGTACGTCACGCTTGAGCCCTGTGCGATGTGCCTTGGTGCGATGCTGCACGCTCGCTTGGCGCGCGTGGTGTTTGGAGCCCCTGATCCCAAAACCGGTGTCTGCGGCAGTGTTTTAAATTTGGCGCTCGAAAAGCAATTGAATCATCACACACAAGTTGAGGGCGGGGTCTTGGCGCAAGAATGCGGCGATACCCTACGTCAATTTTTTAAAGAGCGACGTAGCAAGGATGCCAAACATGACTAAAACTTCAAACGACGCCAGCCGTGCGTCAAGCGCACAGAAGCCAACGAAGCCGCGCGCTGCCCCTTCACGAAAACAAGACCACCAAGCGCACGCACGCGCCCCGCACGGGCATCCTGATCATGTTCACGACCATCATTGCAGGCCAGACGCGAGCGGCATCTATGTGATTTCGCCTTCGGGTGCGGTGGCTGATCCTGAGACACTCACTCGCGCCCAAGCGCGTTTGGGTGCCCAAGGCTTTAAAGTCGCCTGAGATCGAGGCGTCTTGAATCAAGCGCAACGTTTGGCCGGCACCGAGACACAGCGCTTGGCGGCGTTCTCGCGTGCACTTAAACAGAAATTACCGATTGTGATGGCGAGTCGTGGCGGTTATGGCATGGGTCGTTTGCTTGACTCTCTTGATTGGCAGGCGCTCGCAAGATCGGGTAAGCGATTTGTCGGCCACAGTGATTTCACAGCCTTTAGCTTGGC
>JARXAG010000092.1 GCA_029866055.1 Burkholderiaceae bacterium | reverse complement strand
ATGAACCAAAACACCGAACAAGGTGATCATCAATAAAATGCCGACAAAGCCGAGTTCTTCGCCGATCACGGCCATGATGAAGTCAGTGTGTGCCTCGGGTAAATAATGCAGCTTTTCGACGCTCCCCCCCAGCCCAACACCAGTCCATTGCCCTCGACCAATCGCCACTAATGAATGCGAGAGCTGATAAGAATCTTTCAGTATATTTTCTGGATTCCAGGGGTCTAAATAGGCAAAGATGCGCCGCGTTCTGAAGGGGGACAGCCAGATAATCAGTGCGAAGGCAGAGGTCAACAACAGGGCGATTCCTGAAAAAATATGTGCGTTGATCCCACCTAAAAACAAGATCCCCATTGAAATCGCGATCACCACGATCACCGCTCCCAAATCAGGCTCTTTCAGCAAAAGCCCAGCCACCGCGGCCAACGCCACCGCAATCGGCAAAAAGCCACGCAGGGTACTGTGCATTTGGTCTTGCTTACGGATGGTGTAGTCAGCCGTAAACAGCAACGCGGCGAGCTTCATTAACTCAGAAGGCTGAAAAGTGACGGGGCCGACGGGCAACCACCGCATGGCACCATTTACCTTTCGACCGATCCCGGGGATCAACACCAAGACCAAAAGCAGCATCGTGATAATGAAAATCCACATGGTGGTTCGTTGCCACGTCTCAATCGGCACGGTCAGGACGAAAGCGGCAGCAAACAGACCAATACCAACATAGATGGTCTGACGCATCACGAAGTAATAGCGTCCGTAATTGGCAAACTTTGGGCCATCTACTAGCGCGATTGCGGCTGAATACACCATCAAAATACCGATTGCAACCAACAAACTTGTGGCGACAACCAAGGGCAAATCGTAGTTGCGCATCGTGGTGCGGGTTGGGCGCACAGCATTCACGCTGTTCGTTAGCTCGGCGAAGAGGCTCATGCCACCTCCCCCTGACTTAACGCAAGTTCATGGGCGGCATCAACAAAGACCAGGCCACGATGCCCATAGTTGCGAAACATATCCAAGCTCGCGCAGGCTGGTGAAAGCACAACTGCATCGCCCTCTTGTGCTTGAGCAAAGGCAAGTTCAACCGCTTGGGGCAAGGTGTCGGCGAGCAGGCACGGCACTCCGGTTGGTGCCAACGTGTCAAACAGCAAACGCGCATCTTGTCCAATCAGCACCACAGCGCGGGCATGCCTTGCGACAACAGACACTAAGGGAGAAAAGTCCTGACCTTTCCCTGCGCCACCAGCAATTAACACCGAGCGCCGCCCCAACCCTTCTAAGCCGGCCACGGTCGCGCCAACGTTGGTTCCTTTACTATCGTTAAAGAAATCAATGCCACGCACACTACGGATAAATTCCATGCGATGCGGTTCGCCCACGTAGTCGCCTGCCGCACGAAGAATTGGCCCCAAACCAGCGCCAACCGACCGAGCCAACAAGATTGCCGCTTGGGTGTTCAGCGCGTTATGCAAACCGTGCAAGCCTAGGGCATCCATCGGCATCAGGCGGACTAACCGGCCCGATGTCCGCTCGGGCGGCGGTGCATTCTTTTTACGCTTCACAGGCGCGGGCAAGTCATCTTCAAACTCGGTCAACTCAGAGGTAGTCAGCCACAAAACATCGTGACTGCTCTCGAGCCCGACGTCACCCGTCAACATGGGTGTATCGCGACCAAAACTTCGAACGTTCATACCGGCTAGTGATTCACACATCGCCATGACCGTTGCGTCATCGCGATTGACGACTAATAAATCGGTCATATCGTAAATACGGGCTTTTGCCTGCCCATATGCCTGCATATTGCCGTGCCAATCTAAGTGATCTTGCGTCACATTGAGCACGACAGCAGCGGTTAGGCGAAGACTACGGGCTGTCTCAAGTTGAAAACTCGACAGCTCAAGTACCCAAACATCTGGCAGCGCGTTTGTATCTAATGCATCGATTAACGACTCAAGTGCGGCCGGACTGATATTGCCAGCGGCGCGAACACGAACACCAGCAGCAGCCAACATGTGGCGAGTCAGTGCCGTGACCGTGGTCTTGCCGTTCGTGCCCGTCACACCCAGCACACGTGGTGCATACTGTTGCGTCGCCTGCAGTTGCTGTAAAGCACGAGCGAATAATTCAATTTCGCCAATGACCTCAACGCCGACGGCCTCGGCTTGCTCAAGCAGCTCTTTGACGGGCGACAGGCCTGGCGCGAGCCCCGGACTCAACACCAGTAAGCCCACACCCTCAAGTAACAAACCGTCGAAGACGTCACAACCTAGATGCAACTCTAGCGCGGTCATATCAACTGACTGGGTCAACGTCTCAAGCCCGGCCGGACTCAGACGCGTATCGGCCACCCGCACGGCAGTACCGTTGCGCACGCACCAACGCGCTGCAGCGACGCCCGTCTCACCGAGTCCAACAATCAGGACCCGAGAAGGAAGCGCTGAGGACAAAACTGTTTCGTTCATCGAATCTTTAGTGACGCTAAACCAATTAACACCAGCATCATGCTGATGATCCAAAAACGCACAACGACTTGGGTTTCTTTCCAGCCACCCACTTCAAAGTGATGGTGAAGTGGCGCCATTTTTAAAATACGTTGCCCCTGCCCATAGCGATAGCGCGTATATTTAAACCACGTCACCTGCAACATGACTGACAAGGTCTCAACGACAAAGACGCCACCCATAATGAACAGTACGATTTCTTGTCGTACGATAATTGCAATCGTGCCCAACATGCCACCAAGTGCCAAGGCGCCAACATCGCCCATAAACACCTGCGCGGGATACGCGTTAAACCATAAAAATGCTAGGCCAGCGCCTGCAAGTGCTGCGCACAACACCATCAGTTCGCCAGCGCCCGGCACATACGGAAACAACAAATAGCGCGAGTAGTCGACGCGTCCGACGACGTAAGCAAACACGCCTAAGGCCGAGCCAACCATCACGGTTGGCATAATCGCCAAGCCATCGAGACCATCGGTAAGATTGACCGCATTACTGGTACCCACGATCACGCACCAACTCACTGCCACAAAGCCCAACGCACCGAGCGGATAACTGAAGGTTTTGAAAAATGGCACCATTAGGTCTGCACGCGGGGGCAGCGTCACAGAGAAACCGCTTGTCGCCCAGTCGACCGCCACGGTCCACAAATTCGCAGAACTCGGCGCCGAGATCGCAAACATCAGATACAGCGACGCTGCGGCTCCGATCAGGGCCTGCCAAAAGAATTTCTGACGAGCAGGCATTCCCTCAGGATCGCGATGAACCACTTTGCGGTAGTCGTCCACCCAACCCACCCAACCGAGACCCAGGGTCACCAACAACACGACCCACACATAACGGTTACGCCAATCAGCCCACAGTAAAGTACTCACGGCAATTGAAATCAAAATCAAGGCTCCGCCCATCGTTGGCGTACCGGTTTTCACTAAATGGGTTTCCGGCCCGTAGCTTCGAACAGTTTGACCAATTTTCAGCTCTGTGAGCTTGCGAATGACCCACGGCCCAGCAACCAAACCGATCAAGAGCGACGTGGCGCAGGCCAACACGGCGCGCAGTGTGATGTATTCAAATACAGAAAACCCGCGCGCGTAGTTCTCGGCTAACCAGCCAGAAAGTTCAAACAGCATGTTTCACCACGTCTTTGTCAGTTGCCTCAAATTGTTCGAGGCAAGTGCGTACAATTTTTTCCATGCGCATGAAGCGCGACCCTTTGATTAAGACGCTTTTCACGAGGTGTTGCGCTATCCAATCGCTTGCCTGTTCATTCGTTTCACAAACAATCGCTCGCGAACCGAACGCGGTTGCGCTCGAGCGGGTTGCCTGCCCAAGCGTCAACAAATACTCAATGCCGCAGTCGCGCGCGTACGCTCCAACCTCTTCATGCATGGCAGGCCCGTTATCACCAACCTCGCCCATATCACCCAGCACAAGCACACGCGGCGCTGGTAACGAAGCCAGAACATCAATCGCTGCACGCACCGAATCAGGGTTCGCGTTGTAAGAGTCATCAATCAGCATCGCGCCGTTGGCCAGACGATGCGGCTGCATTCGACCTGAAACGGCGTGAAACGCAGCAAGCCCCTGTTCGATCGCCTGCATCGGAGCACCTGCCGCCACGGCGCAGGTCGTTGCCGCCAACGCGTTCAGCAAGTTGTGCCTTCCCGGTACAGACAACGCGACTCGACCCTCTCCTATCGGTGTGTGCACAACGAAACTTGTCCCTAAGGCATCGGCTCGGATGTCACTGGCCCATACCTCAGCGTCTGGGCTGATCCCGAAGCGCAAGCTCGCACGCTCGCTCGCAAGCTCTAACCACAACTGAGAAAATGTATCAGCGCTTGGAAAGACTTTGATCCCCTCTGGCACCAAAGAGGCATAGACGGCGGCGTTCTCACGCGCGACTGCCTCAACATTCACCATAAACTCTTGATGCTCGCGCTGCGCGTTATTGACTAACGCCACAGTGGGCTCAGCGGTCTGAGCCAAAATTGCGATTTCGCCTGGATGATTCATGCCCAGCTCAATGACTGCCGCTTGATGCTCACTGCGTAAGCGCAACAAGGTCAGCGGAACACCTAACTCGTTATTCAGATTACCAACGGTCGCCAAACGGTGCGCCTCGCCCAGCCACGCGGCCAAGATGGCAGAAATCATCTCTTTGGTGGTGGTTTTGCCATTACTACCTGTCACCGCAATCAGCGGGATGGCAAACTGCCGTCGCCACGCGCGTCCAAGCTGCAACAACGCTGCACGGGTATCGCCCAAGGCGACTTGCGCTAAGCCCGGCACAGGTCGGATCGTATCCACAATCGCGGCACATGCCCCCGCCGTCTGAATCTGTTCAAGATAGTCGTGGCCATCAAAGTGGTCTCCCTTGAGCGCCAAAAATATCGAACCCGGTTCAAGACGACGTGAGTCGGTTTGAAGCGCTCGATGCTGTCTAAGTAACAGCGCAGCCTGAGCCCATTGCCGATCATCGAAAGGCGTACGCTGACCGGCAATCTCTTGATAGGTTTCGTGACCTTTGCCGGCAATCAGCACCACATCGTGAGCAGCAGCGCCTAACACTGCAGCCAAAATTGCCTGAGCCCGATCGGGCTCAATCGTCACCTTCGCACTTGAGCCTGGTAGTCCAGCAACGATCTGAGCAATAATCGAATGTGGATCTTCGTCGCGTGGGTTATCGCTTGTCACAATCAAACGATCGGCCAAACGCTGTGCAACGTCGCCCATTAATGGGCGTTTACCGCTATCGCGATTGCCACCGCAACCAAAGACACACCAAACGTTTGCGTGACGCGCCCGCGCAAGTTCACGCGCCACGTCTAAGACGCGACTAAGCGCATCTGGCGTGTGCGCGTAATCCACCAATACGGTAGGCACAGCGCGGTCGGTCAACAAAGGCGCAACGGTTTGGAGCCGCCCCTCGACAGGTGCGAGCGTCGCGAAACTAGCAGCGATCTTAGCCAAGGGCCAGTCGAGCACCTTGAGCAACCCCGCTACGCACAAAAGATTTGAAATATTGTGCCGGCCCACCACTTTCGTGTGCACGGCAACCTGCTCGTTCTTGTCATGCAACAACCATTGACCAGAGCTCATTGAGTCGGCCAAGAGCTCGGCACGAAGTGCGATAGCATCTGTCGCGGTCTTGTGCGCAAGACTGTAAGTCAGCAGCGGATAGGTTACCCCCGAGGTGAAGCTGGCACTGAACGCATCGTCGGCATTGAGCACGCCCGCGTGCAGCCCCGGCCAAGCGAACAGGCGCGCCTTGGCCGCCGCATACGCTTGCATAGTGTGGTGATAGTCAAGATGGTCACGCGAAAGATTGGTGAACCCGGCGGCAAAGATTCGTACGTTGGCGAGACGACCTTGCTCTAACCCGATAGACGAAGCCTCGAGTGATACATATTGCGCACCCGCCTCTCTTAGCGCGGCTAAGTTTCGGTGCATCGAAATCACATCGGGGGTCGTCAGCTCACCAGTGCGAACAGACCCATCCGGAAAGCGCACGCCCAACGTGCCCAACGCTCCTGCCGAATAGCCGGCCGACTGTAACGCATCGGTCAGCCATTGCACACAACTCGTTTTGCCATTGGTGCCAGTCACCGCGATGACCTTCAAATGGGCCGAAGGCTTGTCATACCAAAGATCTGCAATTGCACCGAGTCGCTCAGTTAAATCAGGTAATCCCAGCACTGGCACGCTGAAATCATTCGCTTGCCATAAGGCCGCTGAGTCAGCGTGCATAAGTACCGCACCGGCCCCCTGCTTGATCGCTGCTGCGATGAAATGCCTGCCGTCACTCGTTAAACCCGGACACGCCAAAAAGACGTCGCCTGCGCGCACGGCTCGCGAGTCTGCCTGTAGGTGCGCGCCGCACTCAATTTTGCTGCGCAGCAGTGCAACGATATTCTCTGCTGAGAGCTCCGAGGCAAGAAGGACCGCACGCGTCATCGCGATCCCCTCCCTGCAGTCACAACAGCCGGTTCGAGCGCCGTATCAGGCTGCACGTTCATCGTGCGCAAGGCGCCGCCAACAATCGTGGCAAATACCGGCGCCGCTACCTTACCGCCGTAATACACCCCTGACTGAGGCTCATCAATCGTGACCGCAACTACGATACGCGGATCCGAGACTGGGGCAAAACCAACAAACGAACCGCGATAACGACTTGTGCTGTACTTGCCGTCTACAATTTTTCTTGCAGTACCGCTTTTTCCAGCGACACGATAGCCCTGTACCTGTGCAGCTTTTGCGCCTTCTGGTCCGGCCGCCGCTTCCAGCCACAGACGAATTTTTTGTGCGACGTCTGGTGGGTAGACCTGAGTCGAAGTCGGCTGGTCTTCGCGTTTGACTAGC
The DNA here is from genome assembly GCA_029866055.1 of Burkholderiaceae bacterium. GTDB lineage: Bacteria > Pseudomonadota > Gammaproteobacteria > Burkholderiales > Burkholderiaceae_B > Zwartia. The sequence continues at coordinate 9,627 of JARXAG010000092.1, read as the reverse complement.
GTCAATCCAACCATATCGCCCTCGCGAGCAAACACGGTGTAGGCGCGTGCCACTTGCAAAAGCGAAACGGATAGCCCGTATCCGTATGACATCGTGGCTTTTTCAATCAGGCGCCAGCGCTCGTATGGCCGCAGTCGCCCAGCTGCTGCACCAGGAAATCCAGTCTGCGGAACTTGGCCTAACCCGAGCTCGTTAAACCGGGTCCACATTTCACGCGACTGTAGCCGTTCTGAAATCAATGTCATCCCGATATTGCTTGACTTGAGCAACACCCCTGCCGGGTCAAGTGTTCCGTTCGCGCTCACATCGCTGATTGTTGCGCCCTGATAACTAAATTTACCATTGCCAGTGTTAAACAACGTGGCCGGCGTAATCCGCTTAAGATCCAGTGCAAGACCAACGGTAAACGGCTTCATAATTGAGCCAGGTTCAAACGTATCGGTGAGCGCCTGATTGCGTAGGTTGCCACCTCGAAACGAGTCGCGCCGATTGGGGTCATAGGTTGGCATATTGCCTAACGCTAAAATCTCACCCGTCTTCACATCTATGACAACTGCTGCTGCACCCTTCGCCTTGTTGGTGACCATCGCATCTTGAAGGGCGCGATAAACCTGATATTGAATGCGAGTATCCAGTGCCAGCCTAATATCTTGACCGTCTACCGGAAAGTCAACAGCCCCAACGCTCTCAATCGTGCGGCCCAAACGATCTCGCATAATCCTTCGACTGCCCGCCTGCCCAGAAAGCTGTTCGTTAAACGCGAGCTCAACACCCTCTTGACCGCGGTCTTCTAAATTATTAAAGCCAACAACATTGGCCATGACTTCGCTTTCAGGGTACAGGCGGCGATTATCCGGCTGCTGGATCACACCCGGAATGCGTAAGTCAGTTATTTTTTTTGCGACTTCAAGTGGCACCTGACGCTTTAAATACACGAAGGGTTTTTCTTCAGCAATTTTTTTACGTAGTTCGTCAGACGACAAGTCAAGCAGCTCGGCGAGTTGCTGCAATTTTTTTGCTGGAGCCTCTTTTGTCTCTTTAGGACGAATCGCGATCGATCGCGCTGGCACACTTGCAGCAAGCACAACACCGTTACGATCTAAAATCTTGCCACGACTGGCGTGTAAAGTTAGCGTACTTTCATAAATGCGTTCGCCGCGTTGCTGCAAAAATTCAGTAGTGATGCCCTGTAGATATAGCGCCCGAAGAGCCAAGGTCAAAAAGGCTAGCCCCAACAAGATCAGCACTAAGCGGCCGCGCCAGAGCGGGTAATGCACACGCAGCACGGGGTTATCAAAAAATGGGAGCCGCTTCATTTTTCGCCTCGTGGGGTCGCACTTGAGGCAGACTGATTAATATAAATTGTGCGGTCTGGCACAATCGAAGTCATTTTTAATTGCTCGCGTGCAAGCTTATCAACGTTAGCATTACGCGCTTGCTCTGCACGATCAAGCTGAAGCTGCCGCCATTCAATATCGTAATTAAGTGCCTGCGTTTTTGAGCGATCAAGCTCAACATAGAGCTGTCGTGCCTGATAGCGCGCCGTCACCAGCGATATCGCCGAGATCATCAAAACGCCAGCCACCAAGATACACAGACGCCCCATCAGTGCGCCCCTTTTTTGCCGCGCTTAGCCGCACGCTTGGGTACCGGCGAGTAAGCGGCAGCCCCCTGCGCACCCAATGCGGTTGCAGTGCGCTCTGCAACTCGCAACACGGCAGAGCGCGAGCGGGTGTTGTCGGATATTTCGCTGTCCGTTGGCAACACCCGGGCAAGTGCCAACAGCACAGGCTGAGGCATTTCACTTTCACGCAGAGGGAGTCGGGCGTACGCGGCTTCAGGTTTAGAAGCCGCGGTAATGAACTGCTTGACAACGCGATCTTCCAGCGAGTGGAAGCTAATCACGGCCATACGTCCGCCTGTTTTTAATAAATTTAGAGCTGCCTGGAGGGCGCTCTCGAGTTCTTCGAGTTCACGATTGAGGTAAATCCGTAAAGCCTGAAAGGTGCGTGTAGCCGGATGTTGACCCTTTTCGCGCGTACGGACGACACTTGACACGAGCTCGGCGAGCTCGAGCGTGGTGTTGATCGCACGTTCTGCGCGGCGAGCATCAATCGCCTTTGCAATCTGAAAAGCAAACCGTTCTTCGCCATATCGGACTATGACCTCCCGCATCTCTTCAATACCGGCCTGCGCCAACCATTGCGCAGCTGTCTCACCTCGCGTGGTGTCCATTCTCATATCAAGCGGGCCATCCCGCATGAACGAAAATCCACGCCCTGCATCATCAATCTGCGGCGACGAAACCCCCAGATCCAACATCACACCGTCGATGGCTTCTATCCCCAAGGCCGACAAGGCCTCACGCATATCGCCAAACGCTTCGTGAATCACCGTCACTCGGCGATCCGCTCGCGCTAACTCCCTTGCAACCTCAATTGCTTGAGGATCTTTATCAAACACCACTAGCCGTGCATCGGCACTGAGCTTGGACAACAGGGCTCTTGAATGCCCACCGCGTCCAAACGTTGCATCGACATACACACCCGACGCTCTTCTCGCCTGCTCAGCGACAAGATCTTCGGACAGCACCATTCTCTTGCCGTAATCAGCCTGCACCAAAGACTCAACAGTCGGCTCGAGCAACACGGGCCGGTGGGCAAACTCGGTCACGACTTAAAAAGAAAACTGGTTTAAAACATCACCCACGCCTTGCGACAAATCAGCGGCCTCGCGGCGAGCCAATTCCGCGGCATCCCACAACTCAAAGTGCGCACCCATACCCAACAACATCACATCGCGTGTCAAGCCAGCTGCCGCACGCAATTCTGGGGCCACGAGTATGCGACCCGAGCTATCGATTTCAACGTCTTGTGCATTACCCAGGAGCAGGCGCTGTAACGCACGCGCTGACATCGGAAAGGCGGCGATTTGTTCGCGTTTGGTTTCCCATTCGGGACGGGGGTACACCAGAAGGCAACCATCTGGATGGCGAGTCAGCGTAAGGCAACCTTTAGCCTGCTCGACCAAAGCGTCGCGATGCCGAGTCGGAACATTGATCCGACCCTTCGCATCAAGCGTGAGAGCACTGCTGCCTTGAAACACCAAATTACCCCACTTAAATACACAAAAACCTACTTTTCACCACTTTAAGCGAATGATTTGGGTTGGTCAAGCATAAATTGAGTTTTTTTCAATGAGAACAAAGGGTTAGCTGATTATTTGAAATTTACCTTAAAGGTTAATATTCAAATAAATCAAAGCATTGCATCGGTAATTAAAAGTCGTTTGTTATGCATTGCTTAAGGGATTACCCTGTACGCCCAATCGTCATTTGCGTGATTTGGCATGAATGCGCAGCGAATTGGGGAAAAAAGTGCAAGACAGACCTATAGGCCGGATTCTGTAAGCCTAATTGCTTAGGCTGGCAATCATTCCTCTTGGCATGCCATTGCTGACATGCTCTAGCCACCTACCCGCATACTTGAGCGAGCCGCCCGTCGTGACACGAGGTCACACGCATGCCTATTTGGTGTTGCTCCGGATAGAGGTTGCCGCGTTTCACCCTGCACTGTCGGAGCTGGCTAGCAGCTTCAGCATCACGGCAACACCGTGACAGAGTGCGCCCTAGAGCACACCCCCAATGCAGACTCGTCTCTGTGGCCCTAGTCCTCAGCCCTTTGTTCGCTTGCGCCAACAGCCGACCGGACGGTCGTTAACCGTTATCCTGCCCTATGGAGTCCGGACCTTCCTCGCTGCCCGAAAGCACCGCGATTGCCCAGTCTGCCTTGCGATGACATTGTACGGCCCAATCCCTTAAAGACTTTGGGCATCTACAAACAGTAAATCCCATGTCCTGCGACAATAGCGGTCTAATGAATCAACCGCGCGCCTTGCGTGCATACAGTCTCACTCATGGCTATCGCTTTAATTTCACTCAGCGCCGTACACCTTGCCTATGGCCATCACCCTTTACTCGACGGCGCAGATCTCACGATTCAATCCGACGAACGCATTGGTTTAATCGGACGAAACGGCGCAGGTAAATCTTCTTTACTTCGTTTGCTCGATGGGCGCACTCAACCCGACGATGGTGCCATCACCATCGCAGGGCACGTCCGTGTGGCTACTGTTGAACAAGAACCCATCCTCGATGAAACCCTGACGATCGAACAGACCGTAATGGGCGAATACGACCCAGACAATGAAGACTGGCAGCGCGGCCCGCGCGTGTTGGCCCTGATTGACAAGCTTGGCTTACCACCTGAGGCCTTGGTTGGCACACTTTCGGGTGGTATGCGCAAGCGTGTCGCGTTAATTAGCGCCATGGCTAACCAACCCACGCTGCTGTTGCTAGACGAGCCCACTAACCACCTTGATCTGGATGGCATCAACTGGCTTGAAACAACGCTTAAACAATGGCCAGGTAGCGCGATCATCATTACCCACGATCGACGCTTTTTGGATTCCGTCGCGACGCGCATTGTTGAACTTGATCGCGGCAAGCTCTTGAGCTTCCCCGGAAACTTTTCTGATTGGCAAGTTCGCAAAGCGCAGTGGCTCGAGTCACAGCGTCTTGAGAACGCGCGCTTTGACAAGATGCTGGCACAAGAAGAGATTTGGATTCGCAAAGGCGTTGAAGCCAGACGCACTCGCAACGAGGGTCGCGTCAGGCGGCTTGAACAATTACGTGTTGAGCGCGTTGCAAGACGCGAGCGTCAAGGTAACGTACAACTCGCAGTCGATGCAGGGCAGCGCTCGGGCAAGCTTGTCGCCGAGCTTGAACACGTTAACAAATCGTTTGGCGATCATTGCGTCGTCAAAGACTATTCGACGATCATCATGCGCGGCGATCGCATCGGCATCATTGGTCCAAACGGTGCGGGTAAATCTACTCTTCTCAAACTGATCTTGGGTACCCTACAAGCCGATTCGGGCACGATCAAACTAGGAACCAATTTAAGCGTCGCCTACTTTGACCAGATGCGCAGCCAGTTGGATGAAAACGCGACTCTCGCCGACGTCATTAACCCCGGCAGTGAGTGGATTGAAATTGGCGGTAACCGCAAACATGTCATGAGTTATCTCGGTGACTTTTTATTCGCACCCGCTCGTGCACAATCTCCAGTGAAAAGCCTATCAGGCGGCGAGCGAGCGCGCTTGTTACTGGCGCGGCTGTTTGCGCGGCCGGCCAATATCCTGGTGCTCGACGAACCCACTAACGACCTCGATATCGAAACCCTAGAGTTACTCGAAGAGTTGTTGCAAGACTACCCAGGCACAGTCTTGCTGGTCAGCCACGATCGAACCTTTTTGGATAACGTCGTCACCCAAACCATTGCCAGCGAAGGCAATGGCGGCTGGAAGGATTATGTTGGCGGATTTGGCGACTGGGAGCGTCAGCGCACAACGCCGCAAAAGGCCTCTGCAATTGAAAAGCTGACGACGGCGGCTACACCCAAAAAAGGCTCTGCGCCTGAAAAGCTCGCGGCGACCGATTCGCCCAATCGTGCCGCGTCCGACAAGCAAACCGTCAACGCGAATCGCACACTTGCTCAGCCGGCCAGCACTGGCGCGGCGGCGAAGGGCGCCAGCAAAGCAAAGGGCGCAAAAATGACGCCCTGGGAAACCAAAGAGCTTGGCCAGTTACCAGCCGAGATTCACGCCATTGAGCAAGAGCAGGCGCAACTAGTCATTGAGCTTGGCAATAGCGAGTTGTACACAAACGATCCAGCCAAGCTTGCAACAATTCAAGTACGGATGACCGAGCTTGACTCACTGCTGATCAAAAAGTTTGAACGCTGGGAGTCGCTCGAGGCGCGTAACCAATAGACCGCTCTGTGCCTTAGACCATTCGCCAAGGCAAAGTCTCACCAGCAGCCAAGGGCACTAGCGTCTCGCTCCCGTAAGGCACTTCTAGCGGCACAACATACGGCTCGCGCGTCAGGGTGATCACACCTTTGTTGCGCGGCAAGCCATAAAAATCGGGGCCACGAAAACTGGCAAACGCCTCGAGGCGTTCGATTTTGTTTGCGCGCTCAAAGGCGGTGGCGTAGAGCTCAAGCGCATGCACGGCCGTATAGCAGCCGGCGCAGCCGCAGGCATTCTCTTTTAATCCTTTAGCGTGCGGCGCACTATCGCTACCCAAAAAGAAACGAGGGCTATCACTTGTTGCCGCCTCGACTAATGCCTGGCGATGCACCTCACGCTTCAAGATCGGTAGGCAATAAAAGTGTGGCCTGATGCCGCCTTTAAAAATTTCATTGCGGTTATACAGAAGGTGCTGGGCAGTGATCGTCGCAGCAATGGGCCCCGCGGCTTCACGCACATAATCAACTCCGTCTTTGGTCGTGAGGTGTTCAAACACGACCTTGAGCTCTGGAAAACTTTTGCGCAACGGAATCATCACCCGATCAATAAACAGCGCTTCACGATCAAAGACATCCGTCTCTGGGTCTGTTACCTCGCCGTGCATTAAGAGCGGCATCCCGACTCGCTGCATCATTTCAAGTACCTTTGAGCACTTACCGAGCAAATCGGTGACTCCGGCATCTGAATTGGTGGTGGCCCCAGCGGGGTAGAGCTTGAGGGCCACGACATCTTCAGTCTCACCCGCCCGTTTAATTTCATCAGGCTCGGTGTTATCGGTGAGATAGAGGGTCATGAGCGGTGTAAAGCTCGTCTTTGAAATCCCGCAGGCGCTCAGCGCCTGCTCAATGCGACCACGATAGGCCTGGGCGAGGGCTACAGTGGTTACAGGCGGCTTTAAATTGGGCATGATGATCGCGCGTGCGAACTGCCTCGCCGTGTGGCCTACGATGGCTTGCATCGCCTCACCATCGCGCAAGTGAATGTGCCAGTCGTCTGGACGCGTCAAGGTCAGTGTGTTTGGTGTCATGTTAGGTCTCGAGTGGCATACTGCGTTCGGCGAGTGCTGCAAACATCGCCGAGCCGGTTGGAATCACAGCATCATTAAAATCGAAGTTCGCATTGTGCAATAGGCGCCCCTGCTCGGCACCGCCCTGACCTAGTCGAAAATACGCGCCCGGCCTTTTTTGCAACATATACGAAAAATCTTCAGAACCCATTGACGGGATCAAATCACGCACAACGTGCTCGGCACCAAACAGCTCTGTGGCAACATCTGCAACAAAGTTGGCCTGTGTGGCAGAGTTGATTGTGGCTGGGTAAGAACGGTGGTACTTCAACTCGGCGGTAGCCCCGAACGCTTGCGCAACCGAGCTAATCACCGAGCGCATTCTGGATTCGACCAGTTTTTGTACGGTGTCACTGAAGGTTCTGACGGTGCCTACCAATAGTGCCCTACCAGGAATTACGCTCGGCGCGTTTGGGCTACCCGCTTGGATATGACCTAACGAAATGACTGCGGCCTCAACAGGGTGTACGTTGCGCGAGACGATCGTCTGCAAGGCCGTGACGACATGAGCTGCGACAACAATCGGATCGATGGTTTGGTATGGATGGGCGCCGTGCCCCCCGCGCCCTTCAATGGTGACCTCCCAGCGGTCTGAAGCCGCCATCATCGGCCCTGGGTTAATGCCGATCGTTCCTGCCGGTAGTGCGGGCCAGTTGTGCAAGGCATAGATTGCGTCGCAGGGAAACCGCTCAAACAGGCCATCGTCAAGCATCGCCTTTGCCCCACCCAGGCCCTCTTCAGCCGGCTGAAAAATAAGGACGACCGTGCCATTGAACTGGCGATTTTGCACGAGGTACTTAGCAGCACCCAGCAACATGGCGGTATGACCGTCGTGGCCACAGGCGTGCATCAAACCAGGCACGGTCGAGCAGTACTGCGCGACCCCTTCTTCTTTGATCGGCAAGGCGTCCATATCGGCACGCAGACCAATCGAGCGACCTGAATCGTGACGTTGGCCACGTATGACGCCGACAACGCCCGTGCGGCCAACCCCTCGGTGTACTTCAATGCCAAGTGCCTCAAGCGCCCCAGCGACAATACTCGCGGTGCGCACCTCTTGAAAACCAATCTCTGGATTGGCATGCAAATCTCTGCGCAAGAGGGTCAATTCTTGATGGAATTTTTGTATGGATTCGAGTGGAGAGCGGGGGTACATGATTTAGACCAAGCGGGCTATGAAGGGAGCAAATAGTTTACCCCTAGAGCATATTTGCGACATTTATCGCTTTTCTATAGCAGAAACCGCTAAAAACTTTGTCTATTCCTCGCAGACACGGTATGCTGCGCTCGTTGTGCACATTAATTTATCTCTCTAGGAGAAATCACATGGCCACCGCCAAGAAGCCTGCCGCAAAAAAAGCTGCTGCTAAAAAACCTGCCGCCAAAAAAGTAGCAGTCAAAAAAGTAGCCGCTAAACCTGCTGCAAAGAAAGTTGCTGTCGAGAAAGTTGCCGCTAAAAAAGCACCTGCTAAAAAAGTTGTTGCTAAAAAAGTTGTCGCCAAAAAAGCGCCTGCGAAAAAAGCGCCAGCTAAAAAAGCTGCGGCAAAGAAAGTTGCTCGTAAGCCAAATGCTGCTTTCATGAAGCCGATGACACCAAGTGCTTTGCTAGCTGCGGTGATCGGTGCGACTCCAGTGCCACGCACAGAAGTCACCAAAAAGATCTGGGTCTATATCAAAAAGCATGATCTGCAAGACGCTAAAAATCGTCGCAATATTAATGCCGATGACAAACTCAAGCCTTTATTTGGTAAAGCACAAGTCTCGATGTTTGAATTGACCAAGATCATCAGCGGTCACTTGAAGTAAACCGGTCTTATTGCCTTAGGGCGTAAGTTGGTAAAAAGGGGAGAAGATACTCACGTGTCTTTTCCCTTTTTTATGTCTGCGACAAAGTAGGTCGGGTCGATTGAGCTACGTTGAATGCGCTACGTTGATTGCGCGACGTTGATTGCGTAACCTTGATTGCCTTCTGTTGCCGGCATTGCTCATTAAGCTTGTGCTGCTAAATCACTGTGCGTGACTCGTACAGTGCCAGCCAACCTTTAATCAGACGATAAATCACCCAGACGCCGGTAGCGACCACTCCCACCCAACCGATATGTACCAGCGTGGCCAATGCGCTCACCGCAAACCACAGAGCGCCCCACCAAAAGGTATATAGCAACCAGTCAAAGTGCAATGCATAGACTGTGCCCGCTGCGTCGGCCCTTTTGACAAAGAGCAGGATGACTGCTGCCACTGCGGCCGCACCAAACATACCCATCGACAAAATACCAACGGCAAAGAGCCCATAGGCGACATGCGTTAGCGTCTTCAGGTCTATCGTTGTGCTAGAGGTAGCCGTACTTGGCGTGGTTGGTGGTGAAGGTTCGGTCATGATTAATGCTCCGTAATGCAGATCCAGATGAATTTCATCTTACCTGAGACCATAAATAAAGGGCTAAGTTTCCGTCGTATTCAATGGTTTCCCCTAGGCCGCTTTGTTCTCAAGACATGGTCGGCTGGGCAACCGCTTTGCCGCAGCAAATCCGTGTTTGTCATCAAACCTGTCGCGCAAAGACAAACCCCCAAGTGCTTATGACACTTGGGGGTTTGGGGGATAAGAGCTTGACGATGTCCTACTTTCACAGATGTACATCCACTATCATCGGCGCTAAGGTGTTTCACGGTCCTGTTCGGGATGGGAAGGG
>JARXAG010000205.1 GCA_029866055.1 Burkholderiaceae bacterium | reverse complement strand
TCGTCATGAAAATCTGCTTGATCGAGCCCTTCAACAAAGCTGCATGCATCTGAGGCTGCAACCTGCATATGACCGAGGTAATCAGTGAGCCATTGGCCCGTCATACGGGAATCGCTTCTTGCAAAACTTGCTGTCGAAATTTAATTGGCAAATCTTGGGGCGTCAGTAAATCAACAGGTACGCCGAGTAATTCTTCTAACTCGACCTGAAGACCGCCAAGATCGAATAGTGTCGCGCCCGGTAATGCGTCAACCAAAATGTCAATATCGCTACCGTCATGATCTAGGCCATGTAAAACGGAACCGAATACGCGTGGGTTGGTCGCGCGATAGCGGCCCGTTGCTTCACGGACAGCGATACGTTTCAACTCCAGTGCGACAGAAGGTTTCATGTTGTTCGACGGTTTAATGATGGACGATTTCAATTATAAATTGAGCTGAATTAAAGCTCTATTAAATTTACATATTGTTACGGTTGTTGACTTGATTGGGTAGAGCGCTAGGTAAACGCTGCGCACAGTTTGGACCTTACACGTAAGTTACTGAATTTTACGTTTTGAATCAAGGATTTAAGCTGGTGCCCGGGGCCGGAATCGAACCGGCACGCCTTGCGGCGGGGGATTTTGAGTCCCCTGCGTCTACCAATTTCACCACCCGGGCCTTGGGGGATCGCGCGCGAGGCGCTTTGGAACGAAGTCGTGCATTATACGTTGTAATAAAAATTTTGCGCGCGAGGCCTTGCTTAGGTATCCTCAGGACCTGTAGATAGGTCTGCACGAGCCGGGGCTCGCCTCGGCCTTTTGGGTAAGATCTGTCGCAAACAAGATCCAACATCGTCCACGGTCACACTATGCAAAGCCTCGATTTACAACTCGCACGTCATGCCTCGTCACTCACTTTTGAATCGTTAACACCCAAGGCGATCGAGCGAGCAAAGGTTTTTTTACTAGACACACTTGGCGTTGGTATCGCCGGTGGCAGCACGCCTGAGATCCAGCCCCTGCTCAAGGCGGTACGCAGCTGGGGCGAGGGTGCCGAGGTTGCGGTCTGGGGCACTGATCTCAAACTGCCGCGGGGGCAGGCCGTGTTGGTAAATGCGTACCAAATCCACTGCCAAGAGTACGACTGTCTGCACGAAGGGGCGGTATTGCATGCGATGGCAACGCTGTTGCCGCTGCTGTTGGCCGAAGCGCAGGTACGCGGTGGGGTGACCGGCAAGCAACTTCTCACCGCCTTAGCCGCAGGCGTTGATATTGCGTGCACGATTGGCCTGGCTTCAAATTTAGGGTTGCGGTTTTTTCGCCCAGCAACTTCGGGTGGCTTCGGCGCCGTGGCCGGTTTAGCCAACCTACGCGGCTTTGACGCCGACACCACCTTAGCGGCGTTTGGACATCAACTGGCGCAGGTCAGTGGCACCATGCAGGCGCACACAGAGGGCAGCGTGGTGCTGCCCTTGCAGATTGGTTTAAACGCGCGCGCGGCATTGCAGTCGTGTGATTTGGCGCAGGCAGAGTTTCCAAGTTTGCAAACACCTTTGACGGGAAAGTTTGGCTATCTCACGATGTTTGAAACCGACTGGGATCTTGAGCGCGCCATGGTTGGCCTAGGTCAACAATCAAAAATCGCTGACCTCAGCCATAAGCCCTACCCTAGCGGGCGAGCTACCCACGGCGGTATCGAGGGCGTCATGATCTTGCGTGAGCAGGCCAAGTTTTCAATGCAAGACGTTGCTGAGATTACCGTGATTGGGCCACCCTTGATCAACCATTTGGTCAACCGCCCACCGTTGCAGAACCCCACTCCAAACTATGCACGCCTCTGTATGCCCTTTGCATTGGCCAAGGTGTTGCAGCATGGGGTCTTGGATGCGATGCATTTCAGGGGCGACGCCCTGAGCGATCAGCAAACCTATGCACTAGCCTGCAAAGTCGTCATGCAGGTCGACGACAATCCCAATCCAAATGCGCTGGGCCCGCAAGTGGTGCGTGTGCGCTTGACCGATGGCCGAGTGCTTGAGCACCGCATCGATGCCATGTTGGCCAGCCCTTCGCGGCCGCTTAGTGAACAGGCTCGCGCCACAAAGTTTGACCGTTGTTGGCAACTGGCGGCCCAGCCGATGCGCGACTCTCAACCGTTAAAAGATGTGGTCGCCACCTTAGAAAACTGCACCGAAATTAAGGAACTGATCCAGTTTTTGGTGGCAGCTTAGCCGCGCTTTACTGCGGTTACGCACAGCGATAAAGCGACTGTATTACCCGTTTTTAGGGTCGTTGTGTGCACTAGTCATGCTAGGGCTAACTTAGCAAACTGAGTTGGGAGCAAGAGCCTGCTCGGTTTGCTGTTAGCCCTTGAAATTTAAGATTTACCCCCCAAATACCTGTCACATGCTCAGGCCCCAGAGAATCGGAACTGAGCGCACCCTGTGGATAACTTTTCGGTGAGCATGATGAATCAAGCAACTCCAGCGGCAGATGCCGCTCAAACGATGGGTTTTCAGGCTGAAGTCAAACAGCTGATGCACCTGATGATCCATTCGCTGTACAGCAATAAAGAGATTTTTTTGCGTGAATTGGTGTCTAACGCGTCAGACGCTTGCGACAAGCTGCGGTTTGAGGCGATTGATCAGCCCGCGCTGCTCGAGGGTTTTGGCGACCTGCACGTGCGGGTTGATTTTGATAAGGCCGCACGCACGATCACGATCGCAGATAATGGCGTGGGCATGTCACGCGATGAGGCAGTGGCAAACTTAGGCACAATTGCACGTTCGGGCACACGCGAGTTCTTCTCTAAGCTAACGGGCGACAACAAAAAAGACGCACAGCTAATTGGTCAGTTTGGTGTGGGTTTTTATTCGTCGTTTATCGTGGCAGATAAAGTGACGGTTCGCACTCGCCGCGCTGGCGCCGCTGCAGATCAAGGCGTGGTGTGGGAGTCAGACGGCCAAGGCGAGTTCACGATTGCGGCACTTGAGCGTGCTGAACGTGGCACAGAAGTCACCTTGCATTTGCGTGCCGATGAAGATGAGTTTTTGAATGGCTACAAATTGCGCGAAGTGCTGCGCCGCTATTCAGACCATATTTCTTTGCCTGTTGAAATGCTCAAAGAAGAGTGGGATAAAGATAAGTCTGAGCAAGTGAAAACTGCTGAGTGGGAAGCCGTCAATCAGGCTAATGCGTTATGGACACGCAGCAAGTCTGATATCACCGATGAGCAATACCGCGAGTTTTACAAGCACGTGTCACACGACTTTGATGATCCGCTTGCCTGGACGCACAACCGCGTTGAAGGTCGCAGCGAATATACGCAACTGTTGTTTATACCGAAGCATGCGCCGTTTGATATGTGGGATCGCGATGCGCGTCGTGGCGTGAAGCTTTACGTCAAGCGTGTGTTCATTATGGATGATGCCGAGCAGCTGCTGCCTTCGTACCTGCGCTTTGTGCGTGGGGTGATTGACTCGGCCGATTTGCCACTGAATGTCTCGCGTGAATTGCTGCAAGAAAGCCGCGATGTGAAAGCGATTCGTGAAGGTTCGACCAAACGTATCTTGAGCATGCTCGAGGATTTGGCTGAAAACAACAAAGACGCTTACGCAACTTTCTGGGCCGAGTTTGGACAGGTCTTGAAAGAAGGTACGGGCGAAGACGCAGGCAACATTGAACGCATTTCTAAGTTGTTGCGTTTTGCGTCAACCAAGCAGGGCACAGACGCACAGACGGTGACACTTGCCGATTATGTTGCCGAGATGAAAGAGGGCCAAGACAAAATTTATTACGTCACGGCCGATAGCTACACCGCTGGTAGCAATAGCCCGCATATCGAGATTTTCCGTAAGAAAGGCATCGACGTGTTGGTGATGTGGGATCGCGTTGACGAGTGGATGCTGTCGCACCTGCGTGAGTTTGATGGCAAGCAGTTAGTGTCGGTTGCGAAAGGTGGGCTTGATCTTGAGGCCTTGGCCGATGATGAAGAAAAGAAACATCAAACTGAAGTCGCTGAACAGTTCAAGCCCTTGGTTGAGCGTTTGCAAGAGGCGCTCAAAGATCGCGTCAAAGAAGTGCGCGTCACCTTACGTTTGGTCGATTCGCCTTCGTGCGTGGTAGTGGGGCAAAACGATTTAAGCCCGCACCTGCAACGTATGCTGAAAGCGGCGGGTCAAGCTGCTCCTGATGTCTTGCCTGTGCTTGAGATTAATCCTGAGCATGCTTTGGTGGCACGCGTACAAGCTGCTTCTGACGAAACGTTTAACGATTGGGCGACCTTGTTGTTTGAACAGGCGCTGTTGGCAGACGGCTCGCAATTGCCAGACCCGACAGCGTTTGTGAAACGTGTGAATCAGTTGTTGCTAGCTTGAGTCTGACTCTAGGGCTTTGCCGATCGGCAAGCCTTAGCAGTTCCGTAGCGAGTCATCACTGGCCCTTTCATCGCCTTAGCCCCTGCGAGCTACCGGCCACTGAGCCAATGCGCTAAAGTGCGACCAGTCAAAGCACGGGCCTGGATCGGTTTTGCGCCCAGGCGCAATGTCTGAATGACCTGTTGCAGCGGTTAACGGATACCGCCCACGCAAGCATTGGGTGAGCGCCGCGAGGCGTTCGTATTGCACCGCCTCAAACGGCACGTCATCAGTGCCTTCGAGTTCAACACCAATTGAGAAATCATTGCATTGCTCACGCCCTTCAAAAGACGAAGCGCCGGCATGCCAGGCGCGATCGTCGCAAGACACGAACTGGTTGATGTGCCCAAGCCGATCAATCACAAAGTGCGCCGACACCTTTAGGCCTTCGACGTTTACAAACCACGGGTCTGCAGCAATATCGAGTTGATTTAAAAATAGATCGGTGATGTACGGCGTGCCAAACTGGCCCGGTGGTAGCGTGATGTTGTGAACAACGAGTAAAGACACTGCGGTGTCTGAAGGGCGTTCGTTAAAGTTGGGCGAAGGCCGCAGAGTGACGTCTACGCTTGGCGCAAGCCAACCCTGCTTGTCAAGGGTGAATAACGTTGAACCGGTTGGCATCGATATGTACGTTGGTGAATAACGTTGAACCCGGAGGCCTCGAGGTGTGCGTTGGCAAAAACGTTACACCATTGGCCATCAGTTGGGGTGTTGGTTGAGCGTCGTTGGGGCGCTAGTTAGGCTTAGTCTCTGTCGCGCACACCTAACTTGGCATGGGCTGTGCTGCACCAGGTATTTTGATCGATGAGCGACGCTTCAGAGCGGGGTAGGTGCACGCCGCAATGAGCGCAGCGCACCATGGCTTCAGAGTTAGCTGGCGCTTCACCTTGCTTGGAGGGAGCTTGCGGAGGTGGGCGACGTTTTTTGGCCGCTTGAATTGCCAAGAGCCGCGTCACGAAAATGACGACGATAAAGATGGTGACCCAAAAAAGCGCTTTACCCATTAGCTTCTCTGCAAAATGACTTCAACAACAAAACGGCTACCTGTGTACGAGAGCACGATGAACGCAAACCCCAGCAAGGTATACCGTAACGCAATCCGTCCGCGCCAGCCACGTGTGTAGCGCCCGAATAATAGTATCCCGAAGGTGACCCACGACAAAAGAGTAAAGATGGTTTTGTGATCAAACGGGAGCCATTTTCCGGTGGTGGCAACCGAAATGAGTGAGCCCGAGACTACGGCTAAGGTCAGTAAGGCAAACGCCACCCAGATGACTCTGAAGAGCACTTGCTCTTGTGCGAGCAAAGGGGGCTGTGCATCGAGGATACGGCCCAGCACAACGCGTAAACCTTTGGCTTCGCGCGCCGCTGCCATTGGGAAATGCAGCCGACGGTCGATGGCCGACATCAAAATGGCTTGAAGCGCCGCGATAGTGACTAGGCCATAGGCCGACAGAGCGATCAGTAAGTGAATGCGCAGTGCGGGGTCGGCCGCGTGCGCGACAAGTTGCTCTTTCGGAAACAAGGCAACCAGCAGGCAGCTGACTGCGCCTGTGGGCAAGAGCAGTAGTTGCAGGCCATCAATACGAATAATCAGGCTTTCAAGCCAAAAGACGATCATTCCCAGCCAAACGGCGGTTGAAAGTGCCAGCGCCCAATTCAGTTGCAGACGGTGGTCGAACAAAATAGATTGATGCAGGGCGTAGCCGTGGAGCACAATCGCGGCAAAAAGACCGATTCGCGCCAGTTGTCCGACCTGCACGGTGGGCTGACGAGCCGCGAAGCCCCGCCAAAGTACCAAGGCCAGTAACGAATAGGCCAAAGCGGCGAGCGAGTGAAATACAATGGGTGCAGACATGTGTCTAGTGTAAAGCGAAACGGTTGCCATGCTTGAAAATCTAACCCATCGACTATCCCGAGTCGTCAAGACCATTCGGGGCGAAGCCCGCCTGACTGAAGCCAACACGCAAGAGATGTTGCGTGAGGTGCGTTTAGCCCTGCTTGAGGCGGATGTCTCGCTGCCGGTTGTGCGCGAGTTTGTGGCCAACGTCAAAGAAAAGGCCTTGGGTGCCGAGGTCGTGGGTAGCTTGTCGCCGGGCCAGGCGCTGGTGGGGGTGGTGCACAAAGAGCTGACGGCGTTGATGGGCGGCGATTTGGGCCCAGACGCCAGCGAGTTATCTTTAGCAATGCAACCGCCTGCCATTATTTTGATGGCCGGTTTGCAAGGTGCGGGTAAAACCACCACCACGGGTAAATTGGCCCGCTGGCTGACCGAAGGTGGTCACGTTTCGCATGGTCGCAAAACTGGCAAAAAGAAAGTTGCCGTGGTGAGCGCCGACGTATATCGCCCGGCGGCTATTGAGCAGCTAAAAACAGTGGCGGCGCAGGTAGGGGTTGAGTGGATTGCCTCTGATCCGACTCAAAAACCCGTTGATATCGCACGTTCGGCACTCGATTACGCTAAGCGCCATCATTTTGACGTGTTGATTGTCGATACGGCTGGTCGTTTGGGCATCGACGAAGAGATGATGCGCGAAATTCGTCTCTTGCACGACGTGCTCAAACCGATCGAAACGCTCTTTGTGGTTGACGCCATGCAGGGTCAAGACGCTGTCAATACGGCACGCGCCTTTGCTGATGCCTTGCCGTTAACGGGCGTCGTACTGACTAAGCTAGACGGTGATGCGCGCGGCGGTGCGGCCTTGTCGGTGCGTCATGTCACAGGCAAACCCTTAAAGTTTGTGGGTGTCTCTGAAAAGCTCGATGGTCTTGAACCTTTTCACCCTGAGCGGATGGCGCAGCGGGTGTTGGGCATGGGCGATATTTTGTCGCTCGTTGAGCAGGCTCAGCAAAATATTGATGTGGCCGAGGCCAATAAGCTTGCCGCCAAAATTAAGTCGGGCGATAAGTTTGATTTAAATGACTTTAAAGACCAGCTTGCCCAGGTCAAAAAAATGGGCGACATGAGCTCTATGCTTGAAAAACTGCCTGCGCAGTTTGCGCAAGCCGCAGGCCAGTTGCAAAGCGGTCAGGCCGAAAAACAGATGCGTCGCACCGAGGGCATTATCAACTCAATGACGCCCCTTGAGCGCAGCAAACCTGAGTTGCTCAAAGCTTCGCGTAAGCGTCGCATCGCGGCGGGTGCTGGCGTGCCCGTGCAAGAGGTCAATCGTATGCTCAATCAGTTTGAGCAAATGCAGGGCATGATGAAGCAAATGAAAAAAGGCGGGATGGCTAAGATGATGCGCGCCATGGGTGGCATGAAAAACTTAGGCAAACTTGGCGGCTTTGGGCGTTAACGCTTTTTAAAAATCACATCCCAAACACCGTGGCCTAAGCGTAGGCCGCGGTTTTCAAACTTAGTGAGCGGCCTGAACTCAGGCCGTGGCGCAAAGCCTTCACAGGTATTTTGTAAGCTTGTTTCAGCCGACAGCACAGCCAGCATTTGCTCGGCGTAGTGTTCCCAGTCGGTCGCACAGTGAATATACGCGCCCGGTGCCATGCGACTGGCCAGAAGCTCAACTAATGGTGGTTGAATTAAGCGCCGTTTATGGTGGCGAGTTTTGGGCCACGGATCCGGAAAATAAATATGCACGCCCGCCAGGCTTTGAGGGGCGAGCATATCGCGCAAGACCTCAACGGCATCATGCTGAATAATACGAATATTGTTGAGGGTTGACGCTTCAATGCGCTTGAGCAGGGCGCCGACACCCGCGTTAAACACTTCGACACCCAAAAAATTATCGTCTGGTCGTGCAAGCGCTATTTTTTCGGTGGTTTCGCCCATGCCAAAGCCGATTTCAAGAATCGTTGGCGCTTCACGCTCAAAGGTCTCAGTTAAATTCAGTAGGCTAGGGCGATAGGCTAATGACCACTTGGTTAAATAGCTGTCAAGGGCCTCTTGTTGACCTTGCGTAATGTGACTACGACGGTTCACAAAACTACGAATATGAGTTGGGTGCACCGCTAGCCCCCGCCCACAGCGACCACGATTTCGAGGCGATCGCCTGCAGCGACCATCACCTGAGCATGCGTGCTTTTAGGTACGATCTCGCCATTGCGCTCGACCGCGATACGTTTGCCGGTAAAACCAAGCTCGGCAACAAGTGCTGCAACAGAGAGAGGGCCGGCTAAGGTTTTTGCCTGACCATTGAGTACGATTTCCATGCCGATCATTGTAGTGGTTGCCAGCCTAGTCTGTCAGACTGTTTGGTCGTGATCTCGTATAATTCGTTTCGACTGAGCGCCAGAGCGGGTGTAGTTCAATGGCAGAACGGCGGCTTCCCAAGCCTCAGGCGTGGGTTCGATTCCCATCACCCGCTCCAGTTTTAAGCGATTCCGTTCAAGTGCGCCCTCACCACTCAACGTTAAAACTTCAACGTCCGTCTTAGTGAATCCGCATGCCTGGCTGCGCACCTGACGACGGATCAAGTACATAGATTCCGGTATCGACTTTGTCGTCAAAATGGCTTGCCGCCAACACCATGCCTTCAGAGATACCAAACTTCATCTTGCGAGGCGCTAAGTTAGCGACGACGACGGTTAGGCGCCCGATCAATTGCTCGGGCGTGTAGGCAGACTTAATCCCAGAAAACACGTTGCGAAGTCGGCCCTCGCCTACGTCAAGCGTCAGCCGTAACAACTTGGTCGAGCCCTCAACCTGTTCGCAATTGACGATACGTGCCACGCGTAGATCGATTTTGACGAAGTCATCAATCGTGATGATGGGGGCGAGCGGCTCGCCGCCGGGGGCTATCGCGCTTGCCTCGTCAAGATTGCCAGATGCGGTTTGTGTACTTGCATGCTGTTGGTCGTGGGTCGCGGTCGCTTGTGTCGGTGCAGCACCTTGCTTGTCTGAAACAGTCTGCTTAGCGGCAGCACCCTGTTTCGTAGCGCCACTCTGCTTAGTTGAAACGACCTGCGCCGGAATCTCAAACAACTCATCGAGCATCGTCGGCTCAACCCGTTGCATCAGATGTTTAAAAGGGTTGATCTGGCTTGGTAATACG
>JARXAG010000135.1 GCA_029866055.1 Burkholderiaceae bacterium | reverse complement strand
CGCTTTCGCTTCGACAAACACAGGCATACCTATCTTGTTAGCCATGCGTTACTGCGAGGAGCCTTAAGCCAAACCACCCAAGTTGAGCCCGCTCAGTTTGCTTTCAACACCAATGCGTATGGCAAGCCTTTTATTGTCGATCCCGCCCAACACCAAGCTATTCATTTCAACTTATCACATACCGAAGGCTTGGCTGCTGTTGCGATTTCACGCCACACAGCACTCGGTATCGATGTCGAGAACAGACATCGCCAAGACATGACTCAGACCTTGGCCGAACATTTTTTTGCACCCGAAGAATGTCATACAGTGGCGCAATGCAGTGATGAGGATCGTACGATAACAATGCTTGAATTTTGGACTCTGAAAGAGTCTTACATTAAAGCCGTTGGTCAGGGTCTTTCAATTGCGCTTGACTCGTTTGCGTTCAAACTCGCCACCGCAACCCAACCGGCTTACTTACTTAGACTCGATGCGCAAGGCTCTGATCGCAACGCTTGGAGCTTTTGGCAGGGGCAGCCTACCGAAAATCATTTAATGGCCTTAGCGTTCAAGTCCGATACCGGTCAACCAACTCAGGTTAGGGCTCTGCGTGCGCAATGGCTCGCCGAGGCCTAACCTTCGACTTCAACTCACTTACGCTGCATGAGCAGTTTCAACTGGTGGGGTAGACGCCTCTACAGTTTCGGCAGTCGCCTTCTTGTTTGAAAACTTGCTTTTACCGGTTTCGTAGTACTGGCTGAACTGAGTCTTCACGTCACTCGCCTCGATGTCAAGAATCGTGCCGCCTTTTTCGAAGTGCTGTGCAAACACATGCCCAACGGCATAGGTCGAAGCGCCCGACAGCAGCATCATCGCTGAGCCGCCTAAAACAGAACCCACCCCAGGGATAAGCTTGAACCAGCTTGCTAAGGTGTTTGAACCAAAGGCCGGAATCGCACCGCCGATTAAAGCGCTGATCGTACGCTTGGTGGCACTAGAGGTGTACTCAACGCCATAAAGCGAACTTAATTGCTTGACCAGAGCTAACTGAATTGCAGTCACACCAACAAAATCAACCAAAGGAATCGGCACGATGCCAACGCCACCCGACAACAACATACTGTAGTTGATGGCAGACTCGACCTTGGCGCGTCGCAATTCATCAATGGGTTGAGGTGCGACTTCAACGGCGCTAACTTCAATGTCAATCGGTTGATTCGTGGGCATACATTATCCTGTTAAAAGAATGCGGTGCTCGTTTTCTATGAGCGCTTGTCACCCAATGCGAAATGTTTGCGCTTTTCAGCCAAACTATTCGCTAAATGGAGTAGACATGAACAGTAACATTAAATGCCGATCACTGACATCAAGTCACAAAAATTTAATCCAAATGGGCGGAAATGCCCCTCATTCGGAGGGATGAATAGCGCGGATACTGCAGGTGTACCTGTTGTTATCTCACGTCGCCAGTCACTGAGCTAAGTTCGCAAGCAGCCAAAAAAGTATATCTTAGTTGCTTGCACTCAGAGGATCAACAACAACTTATTTGAGCGTCAATCGCCCAGCAAAAGTGACTCGTTATCGCTGGTCGTGCGAGTGAATCTGCAAAGCCTCTAAAAAGCGCGACACCATGTTGTAAGCCCCAACAGTTGCTGTCAACTCGACGAGCAGACGGTCAGTCAGGACAGCTTTCACTGCAGCAAACACCTCAGGCGAAACATGGATATCTTTTGTCATCGCATCGGTATAAGCCAACACAGCGCGTTGCGTAGCGTCGTAGTTTTTTGATTGTTGCCAGTTGTCTAAGTCATCAAGTTGCACTTGCGACACCCCTTCGCGCAGTGCAATCGGAGCATGTTGCTCAGCTTCGTAAGGCGCGCCATTGAGCACAGCAATGCGCATAATCACTAACTCGCGCAGGCCACCTGGCAAGGTGCTTTGCTGACGAATCGCTGTCAAGTAGTTCAACCAACCACTTGCCACCGGAGGGCTGTGTAACAA
Source organism: Burkholderiaceae bacterium (assembly GCA_029866055.1). GTDB lineage: Bacteria > Pseudomonadota > Gammaproteobacteria > Burkholderiales > Burkholderiaceae_B > Zwartia. The sequence goes on along the minus strand of JARXAG010000135.1, from coordinate 6,420 downwards.
CATTTGATACAAGTGCAATACACCACCGCGCTCAGCGACAATGCGCTCGACCAGCGGCTTTGCTTCGGGATTTGTCAAGTCTGCGTACGGAATGCGTGCCATGATTAAAGTCTCGTTATAAGAAAATTGTTATTGAAAATGATGATGCGTACCGTCACTCGATGCGGTGCTGTCACCAGGTGATCAAACGCTCCATGACCCAGCGTTCACCGGGTCAGAAGCCGGGCCGCCACTTTCAGTCAGTGTAATTCTTGATCACAGCCGCGTCATCTAAACGCCCTAAACCGTGACTGCTTGATGCAGTGAATTGTAAAAAGGCCGCATGCGCCATCGACGCGGCAAACGTCTGCTCTCGCGCAGCATCAAGCACCAAGCCTAAATCTTTCACAAAAATATCAACCGCCGAAGTCACATCGTCGAAGGATTCAGTGATCATACGGTTACCGCGGTCGCCTAACATCCAGCTCGACGCGGCGCCGCTCTTTAAGATTTCAAGCGTGGTGTCGAGTGGCAAACCAGCGCGCTTAGCCATCGCTAATGCCTCGCCGGCGGCTGCAATATGCACACCGCATAACAATTGATTCACCACCTTCATCTGACTACCCATGCCCTGCTCAGTACCCAAGACAAAAATCTTGCTGCCAAAGGTCGCGAGGATGGGTTTCACTCTATCGCAGATACTAGGCTCGCCCGCCACCATAATCGTCAGCGTGCCGTTTGACGCGCCGATCTTGCCCCCTGTCACCGGTGCATCCACCAAGTGAATCTTCAGGGCAGCAAGTCGCTGAGCGAGATCGCGCACATATTTTGGCGCCATCGTACTGCAAGTAATGAGCACCGAGCCTGGCTTCAGTTGCGCAGCCAAACCCTCTGCACCAAATAGCATGTCTTCGGTTTGCTTATCATTGACGACAAAACTGATCACAACATCACAATGATCGGCGATCGAATAGGCAGGGCTTGCCGCACGCCCACCGATTGACTCAAGCCACGTCAAGGCCTCGGGGTTGACATCACGCCCCACCACGCTGAAACCTTTCTTGAGTAAATTCGCAGCGACACCGCGGCCCATCACACCGAGCCCAACCAATCCGACTGACTCCACTGCCTGAACCGCTTGATTCATCTCATTCTCCGTAAACGTTGCCGCTTGGCACTCAGCACTCAGTGTTGAGCCTTAGGCTCTTTTTTAGCAAAGAAACTTTCAATCTGCACAAAAAAGATCGGTACCAGCGCGACCGCCAAGCAAGTCGAGGCAATCATCCCGCTAAACACCGTAATACCAATCGATACCCGCGCAGCAGCACCTGCACCAGAAGACGTCAGCAACGGCACCACGCCCAAAATAAACGCAATCGACGTCATCACGATTGGACGAAATCGCTCATGCGAAGCCTTGAGTGCCGCATCAACTAGGCTCAGGCCCTCACGTTTAGCCTCAAGCGCAACCTCAACAATCAAAATCGCATTTTTCGACGCGAGCGCGATCATCAGCACCAAACCAATCTGCACGTAAATATTATTGGAGAGCCCAGTAAAGAACAGAGCAATGACGGTGCCCACCAAGGCCAAGGGTACCGCAAGGATCACCGGGATCGGTGCGATCCACGACTCGTACTGCGCCGCCAACACCAAGTACACCAACAAGATTGATAGTGCAAACACTAGAACAACGGTACTACCAACGAGCTTTTCTTGGTAGGACATCGCCGTCCATTCGAAGGTCACCGAATCAGGGAGATTCGTTTTAGCGAGTTTCTCGAGCGCGGCAATCACCTGGCCAGAACTCGTGCCTGCGCTACCAGCGCCCAGAATCGCAGCGGTTGGATATAAGTTGTATTGCGAAGCGATAGCGGGGCCCGTGCTTTCGACAATCTCGATAAACGAGCCAAGTGGCACCATTTCGCGAGATTTGTTCTTGACGTACAAACGACTGATCTGATCAGCAGTCATTCGGCTTTTGCCATCGGCTTGCATGAACACTTGATACGTTTGGCCGTACTTAAAAAACTGATTCACATACGACGAACCTAACGAATTTTGCAACACATCATACGCATCGCCAATCGAAACACCCAAGGTCTCGGCCCGCGCCGTATTAAAACTGAGTGTCAGTTGGGGCACGTTATTTCTGAAGGGCGTAAAAATCGCAGCAATCTCAGGAAGCTCGCGTGCAGCAGCCAAAAAGTTTTCAGTCGCATCTTCAAGCTTCTTGAAATTGTTGCTGCCGTCAGTCAGCATCATTTGCATTTGAAAACCACCCGATAAACCCAAACCGGGGATGGCCGGAGGTAACAACACTTGAGCCTTGACCTCTTGAATATCACGCAGCGCCGCGCCCATTCCTTGATAAATGGACTTTAAATCCTGGCCTTTTTGTTTACCACGTGCATCCCAAGGCTTCAAGATCACATACATGACCCCAACATTCGATTGTGACGCATTATTATTTAGCGCATTCACGCCGCCAATCGACACGATCCGATCCACACCAGGCACTTTTTCGATTGCGCTCACGACCTGCTGCATGCCGAGCTGAGTGCGTTCAAGCGACGACGCATCAGGCAATGAGGTCGCGACCACCAGGTAGCCCTGGTCTTCGTTTGGAATAAAGCCCGTGGGCAGCTTAATCAACCCAACAATCGCACCAATAATCAGCAAGCCCCCTACCACCGAGGCGGTTTTACGATTATTCATGAGCCCTTGCAAAAGGTGCGCGTAACCGTTTGAAATCTTTTCAAAGTAGCGGTCAAAGCCAGCAAAGAACCAGTTCTTTTTTTCATTAACCGGTTTGATACGAATAAATTGCGCAGCCTGTGTGGGCTTAAGCGTAACCGCGTTGATACCGCTGATCAGCGCAGTCGCTGCAATCACCAAGGCGAACTGTTTATACATCTGACCCGTAATACCTGCGATAAACGACGCAGGCAAAAATACGGCCATCAGTACTAAAGTGATGCCAATGATAGGGCCCATCAGCTCGGTCATGGCGTTGATTGCCCCCTCGCGTGGGGTCTGGCCATGTTCAACCTTTTTTGCAACGCCTTCAACCACCACAATGGCATCGTCAACCACGATACCAATACACAACACAATCGCAAACAGCGTCAATAAATTAATTGAAAAGCCCATCGCTGCCATGCAGGCAAACGCGCCAATCAACGTCACCGGCACGGTCGTTGCCGGCACAAGCGTTGCGCGCCAGTCTTGCAAAAACAGCATGATGACCAGCAACACCAAAATACCGGCCTCGAACAAGGTGTGATAAACCTCGGTGATTGAAGCCGTCACAAACATCGTGGTGTCGAAGGGGATTTCCCATTTTATTTCTTTGGGGAAATTTTTTGAGATTTTTTCCATCTCGGCACGTACAGCTTGTGCGACCGCAATGGCGTTTGCTGAAGGCAGCTGATAAATTGCGATACCACCCGCAGGTCGATCGCCTAAGCGAAAGAATTGGCTGTAGTTCTGACTTCCCATCTCAAGGCGAGCCACATCTCGCAACCGGGTCATCTCGCCCTGCTCGTCGACTTTAACCAAGATCTGACCAAACTGCTCAGGCGTATCCATCGCACTGGTCACGTTCAGGGTCAACTGAAAATCTTGACCGGTAGGCACCGGTGGTGCGCCCAACTGACCGGCGGCCAGCATCAAATTTTGTCGACTAATCGCGGCGCTGACATCAGCAGGCGTCAGGTTGCGCATATTCAACTGCGCTGGATCGAGCCAGACTCGCATACTGTAATTGCCGACCCCAAACACGTTTGCCGCAGCCACGCCCGGAATGCGAGCCAGACGGTTCTGCATTTGCAAATTGGCAAAGTTACTTAAAAACAGCGCATCGTGTTCAGGGTTGCTTGAGGTCAGCGTCACGAACTGCAAAATGGCAGTGGACTGCACCTTGGTGGTCACCCCCTGACGCTGCACGGCCTGAGGCAAGGACGGCAAGGCAATCGCCACCCTATTTTGCACATTCACCTGAGCAATATTTGGATCAGTGCCCACTTCAAACGTCACGGTCAGCGTGTAACGCCCATCGTTGGTCGAATCGGATTGCATGTACAGCATGTTTGCCACGCCGTTGACCTGATTCTCGACGTTGCTTGCCACTAACTGTTGCACCAGTGCTGCGCTAGCGCCCGGCCAGTTGGTGGTCACCTGAACCGTGGGTGGCGTCATCGGCGGGTATTGCGCAATCGGCAGACCAAAAATAGACACCGCGCCAATCAACATCGTGATCAGCGCAATCACGTTGCCCAGCACGGGGCGTTCGATAAAGTATTTAGAAAGCATGGCGTGTCCGGTTGCCTGACTGTTTTAATTAACGTGCAGGTATAGGTGCGACCGTTGCCATCTCAGGGTTGACGGTCTGACCATTGCTGATATTGATAAAGCCCGTAAGCACAAACGTTTCAGAATCTTTCAGGCCCTGGACAATTTCAACCAATGCGTCGAAACGCTGCCCAGTCTTAATTGCGCGCCGTTCGACTTTTTTATTGTCATCTATCACAAAAATGTAGTCGCCCTGTTGATCGGTCTGAACGGTGCGCGCGGGGATCAAGACAGCCTTGCGCGACTCGCCATACTCAGCTAGCACCTTTCCGTATAGCCCAGGCAAAAGCTGAAACTTAGCGTTAGGCAAAGAGGCACGCAACTGCAGCGACCCGGTACTGGTGCTGAGCAAGTTCGCAGAGTAATCAAGCGTACCCTTGTGAGGAAACCCGGTCTCACCTTGCAACTGCACGTAAACCGGTAACGCGTTGATCAGTGATTTACGATTTTCTTCATTGACGTAGCGCTTTTGATACTTCAGCAGATCACGCTCGTTGATATAAAAGTACACATAGATCGGGTTAATTTGTTGAATCGTTGCCAGCTTGATCCCTGAAGCACTGCTGCCCAAATAATTGCCCACGTCGATTAAATGGCGCCCCATCAACCCATCAAAGGGCGCGCGTATCTCGGTGTAGCTCAAGTTAAGCTGTGCAAGTTTTAAATTGGCTTCAGATTGCAAAAAAGACGAAAAGGCTTTGTCCACAGAGGCTTGTGAGGTGGCTTTGTCTTTTACCAGAGCCCTCTGGCGGGCCAACTCGATTTTTGCTTCGTTATAAATCGCCTCAGTCAGGTTGACCTGCTGAATATACTGATCTTGCTCAATCACAAACAGCAACTGATCTTTTTTAACAAACGCACCGTCTTCAAAGGCGATTTTGTTGAGGTAGCCTGGTACCCTCGCCTCAAGATTGACCGTCAACAACGGTGAAATCACGCCATCAAAGATCTCGTAGCTTCGCACATCTTGCGTCACCGGCTTGGCAACCGTAACCTTAGTCGGCGGCGCTGCAACGACTGGCTTTTTTTCGCAGCCTGCAAGGATCAAGCCCATCATTACAGCAATGGTCAGGGCAGCGCTGCGCATGAGCGGCTTACGCATAAAGGGGCTCATTGAATGGTCTCGCTAGACTGAACTAAACGTGGATCGGGTTGGTGACTCAAAGCGTTGCCCCAGTTAGAACGTTGCTTCATTTCTGCCACCATGGCGTCGGGCAACGCGGGCGTTAACAAATCGCCAGACCAGCCCCCACCTAAAGATTTAAACGCTGCGACGTAGCCAAGTAAATGATTGGTGTTGGTTTGCACCAAGGTGCTTTGCACGTTCAACAGTTGCTGTTGGGCAAGGATCACGGTGTTGTAATCGACCTGCCCAGCACCATAGCGCTCAACCGCCAGTTTTGCCGCTTGCTCGGCAGCAATCACTGATTTTTTAAGGTCGGCCGCCGAGCTGCGCGTGGTTGAAATCGTAATGAGTGCGTCTTGCACCTCTTTTTGTGCCTGCAGCACCAGGTTTTGGTAGGTCAGCACGCTTTGTTGAAACGCGGCATCCTGAACCCGAATTTGATCGGTGATTGCGCCCCGGTAAAACAATGGAAACAAAAAGCCACCAGCGAGTGAGGTGTTACGGTTGTCCCAAGAAAACAAGCCCGACTGGTTTGTATTGCTTGTGGTAACGCTTTGGAAACCAAAATAGCCACTCAAGGTAAAACTCGGATAGAGCGCCGCTTCGTTCACACCGATCAGGGCTGACTGCGCAGCCGCCGCGTATTCAGCCTGCAAAATATCAGGGCGACGCCTGAGCAAATCTTTTGGAACACCTACTTGTAACGCCGCAGGCGCCACAAGAGCCGCTTTGCCGCTTTGAAAGTTTTGCTCGTAATAGTCGGGAGATTCACCCAATAAGATGCTCATTGTGTACTGAGCCATTTTGAGCGAGGCAATTAACGTGGGAATTTGTGATTTTGTTTGTTCGTATTGCGATTCAGACTGGCTTAAGTCGAGCAGTGAGGTCGACCCATTAGCGAAGCGCGACCGGGCAATACGCAAGCTTTCAGCCTGGAAGGCCAAGTTATTTTTTGCAACTTG
>JARXAG010000044.1 GCA_029866055.1 Burkholderiaceae bacterium | reverse complement strand
AGAACTTTGATGTGGGAGAGAGGGCCAGACATAAGAAAGGTTCCAATTTTGTGACAAAAGCCTTATTGTAGAGGTTCAAACAGAAGCTCGTAAAAACTCGAGCCAGGAGACCAACTTGAAACGCTTACTTGCCGCCTTATTATTCGCCCCCTGCCTAGCACTCGCTCAGGCTTATCCAACCAAATCAGTTCGTATCGTTGTGCCTTTCCCGCCAGGTGGGGGCACCGACGTTGTCGCGCGCATTTTGGGTCAAAAACTGACTGAAAACTGGGGGCAGCAAGCCATTATTGAAAACAAAACAGGCGCCAGTGGCACCGTCGGTTCAGAATTGGTCGCAAAATCGGCGCCTGACGGCTACACCTTATTACTTCAAGGCACCCAGCACTCGATCAATCTGAGCCTGTATAAAAAGCTGCCCTACGACACCTTGAAAGATTTTGTCCCAGTGGCCCATGTTGCAATTGCACCATTTTTGCTGATTGTGAACGCATCTGTACCAGCCAATTCTGTCAAAGAACTGATTGCATATATCAAGACGCAACCCAACGGACTTGACTATGGCTCGAGCGGGCCCGGAGGTGGTGCGCATTTGGCTGGCGAAATTTTCAAAACCATGGCCGGTGTGCAAATGCGACATATTCCTTACAAAGGAGGTTCGCCTGCTTTAACCGACTTATTAGGAGGTCAGATCCCAATGCTGTTCGACCCGATCCCAACCTCGATCAAGCATGCAAACGGTGGACGTATTAAGGTGCTAGCGATTTCTAGCGGCGAGCGTGTGGTAGCGGCGCCTAATGTTCCCACCGTGGCAGAGTCTGGATTACCCGGCTTTGATGTCGTATCTTGGTTTGGTTTGTACGCCCCGAGCGCGACGCCACCTGCAATTGTTAACAAGCTCAACGCAGATGTGAACCGCGCGCTAGCGCTACCCGATGTGCAAGACAAATTCAAAGACATGGGGTTTAGCACTAAGCTGATGAGTCCCTCAGAGTTTGACACCCACCTGCGCGCCGAAGTGGTGAAGTTCGCCAAAGCGATTCAAGATTCAGGCGCAAAAATTGACGAGTAAGTCTGTGTAGAGCCCCACCCGTTGAGTGGGGCTCGCAAACTGCCAAAGCCTACTACTGTCAACCTAACAGTATGGTTGAAACTGCCGAATGTCAGCATTTGCGAGGCATTCGTTCTAAGTTCGCGAAAATATGAGGACTTGCGAGGCTAGCCAACTAGCGTCGATCTACACTACGGCACGTTAAGTTATTAACAAAACCCTGCCGCAGCGTTGATTCCAATATGTTTGTCGACCAATTTTTAGACACGCACCAACTGCAGGTCTCGCGCTTCAAACACGCAGCGGCAAACACCTGTGCCGAATTTAAGGCAGTGGTGCCATCATTAGGCGGCGCCCGAAACAAAAACCTATTTTTACAAGATAAAAAAGGTCGTCGTCATTTTTTGGTTGTCACACCGCCCGAACATAATGTTGACTTGGCCGAGCTGAGTGAAAACCTTCAAGCCAAGAAACTCGGCTTTGCTTCTGCCGAACGATTAAAACGTTTTTTAGGCGTTGAGCCAGGCGCAGTTAGCGTCTTGGCCTTGATACGTGACATTGAAAAAAAAGTTGAGTTAATTATTGATCGACACATTTGGCAAGCTAACGCAATTCAAGCCCATCCTTTAGTGAACACCGAGACTTTTATTATTGATAATCAAGAGTTAAAACGCTTTCTAAAAATTACAGGGCACATCCCAAAAATAATCAATGTGCCCATCACAGAAGCTACTTTTTAGCCAAACGCCCGAGCATAAAGAACTCATCATTCGGGCGCATCGAGGTCACATTGGCCATGCGATTCGACATACCAAAAAAACCTGTGATGGCGGTGATATCCCAAATATCTTCGTCATCAAAGCCGTGCTCTCGTAGCGCGGCATAATCTTGATCACCAACTGACTGTGAGTCAAGGCATACCTTCACAGCAAAATCGAGCATCGCTTTTTGTCTAGGCGTGATGTCAGCCTTGTGGTGATTGACGGCCACCTGATCAGCCACTAGCGGATTTTTTGCATAAATACGCAAAATTGCACCGTGGGCCATCACGCAATATAAACAGTTATTCTTGGCACTGGTGGTGGTGACAATCATTTCGCGATCGGCTTTTGTCAGACTGCCCGTATCTTTCACCATTAGCGCGTCGTGATACGCAAAAAAAGCGCGAAACTCATCAGGCCTGCGCGAGAGAACTAAAAAGACATTGGGTACAAATCCAGATTTCTCTTGAACAGCGAGAATTTTTTCTCGGATGTCTGTTGGCAGATCCGTCAGCGCCGGGATCGAAAAACGCGAGATGGGATGAGCCGGATTTGTCACTGCAGCGTTGTTTTGCGGTTCGATAGTCATAGATTTCTCAATATAAAAAAGTGTTCAATCACCATCTTTCTTTAGCAGGGCGAAGATCGAGTTCGAACGTCCACGCATCGGGACTCTGTTCATGTAACCAGACGTACGCTTGCGCAATACTATCAGGCTCAATTAACCCTTTGGAGCCCAAGGCTGCCACGCGCTCTGGTTGAGTGGTGCGTACACGTTCAGAGTCGATCACACCATCAATAACGATGTGCGCCACATGCAAGCCTTGTGGCCCAAATTCGCGTGCCATGCTTTGAGCGAGGGCCCTGAGTGCAGCCTTGCCACCCGCGAAGGCGCTGAACCCAACACCGCCGCGCAAACTGGCAGTTGCGCCCGTAAACAAAATCGTGCCACGTTGCCTTGGAAGCATCATGCGCACAGCCTCACGCCCCACTAAAAAGCCAGCCATTGCGCACATTTCCCAAGTTTTGAAATACTTTTGTGCAGTCATCTCTAACAGGGGGAAACGTACGTTGCCTCCAACGTTAAACACGACAACTTCAAGGGTGCCGACGTCTTGTTCAATTTTCTGAAATAAGTTGACGACTTCATCCTCGCGACGCGCATCGAGCGTGAACGCCAAGGCACGACCGCCTGATTCGTGAATGGCTGCCAACAAGCCTTGACTCGCGTCTGGGGTGCGGCGGGTGACGCATACGGTGTAACCCGCCTGTGCAAATCGCTTCGCCACCGCACTACCCGTGCCGTTACCGGCGCCCACGATTAAACAAACTTTCTGGGGTAGGCCGCTCGCGGCAGATTCATTCACCTTAGGCCCTCGCGGTGGGGCGCGCCACCATTGCCGCGTACCAACGCGTCAGCTCTTTGAGCTCTGGAGGAATCCTTGTGCCGGTTGCTTTACCGACCAGAAAACCGCACTGTGCGACGATGTCAGCAATCGTGTAATGATCGGCCGCAATGAATTCTTTGCCAACAAGTTCTTTATCCAGCCATTCAAAGGCCTCGAGCGCGCGAGCGTGATAAAACTCGCCGCAGGCCGGTTCTTGCGGCACGCGACCGATCCAGTACTGACCCGTATGCCGAAAGTTAGTGATGATCGGCATCACAATTTCAAACTCTATCCGGCGTGTCCACATCTCGATCTGCGCTTGTTCAAGGACGGTACGACCAAAAAGCGGTTTTTCAGGATGCAAGGCTTCGAGGTAACGACATATCGCAATCGATTCGGTCAATAACGTTCCGTCATCCAGCTCAAGCACAGGCGTTTTGCCAAGTGAGTTTTTTGATAAAAACTCTGGTTGCAGGTTCTCGCGATTTAAACCATCGACTTGCCGAGTCGGGATTGTGAGGCCTTTCTCGGCCAAAAAAATTCGCACGCGGCGAGGATTCATGGCACTCGTCATGTCATAGAGCAGCATGGGTTATCCCTTATAAAAATGATGCTGTTTATTCTAGTGTAAATAGTCAAGAGTGTGTCAGGCGTATTAAGATCATGACTGAACGCTGCACAGCACAAAGCTGCGAAGCCTTTTTAGATCAATACCCACAGAAGGTAACTTATGCCCTTGCATTTTTTTCGACAACTCACCCTGGTGGCCTGTGCCATCGCAGGTCTAACCTCAACAACACTAGCCACCGCTCAAACCTGGCCGACAAAGCCCGTAAGGCTTGTGTTGCAATTTCCGCCAGGCGGCTCAACGGACGTTGTGGCGCGCATTTTGGCTCAGACAATGACCTCGGCGCTGGGGCAACCTGTGGTGGTCGAAAACAAGCCGGGGGCTGATGGCGCGATTGCAGCCGAATTCGTCTTGCGCTCTGAACCCGATGGGCACACCTATTTTTTGGCCTCGAACACGCCAATGATGCAGGTGCCTTTGCTCAAAAAGAATCCGCCCTACGATCCAATCAAAAGCTTCACCCCGGTCTCACTCGTTGGGCGCTATATCTACGTGTTGGTCTCGAGCCCATCGGTTCCTGTCAACACGGCGGCAGAGCTGATTGCCTACGGACGCAACAATCCAGGCAAACTCAATTACGGCAGTTATAGCGGCGTGACGCAGCTCATGCACACCAAGCTCAAAGACGACGCAAAAATGGATATCAACCTGATCCCTTATAAAGGAGAAGGCCCGACTATCAATGACATTTTGGGCGGCCATGTACAGTTCACGTTTGCAACACCCGCCAGTTCTCAAGCCCATGTCAAAGACGGCAAACTCAAAGCGTTGGCAATTCTATTGCCCAAGCGCTCGCCCATGATGCCCGAGATCCCTACCGCCGCTGAGGCGGGTTTACCCCCGCTCGGCGCAGACACATGGGCTGCCTTATTTGGCCCAGCCAACATGCCACCTGCCATCACAACGCGCATGAACGAAGCGCTCAACGCAGCGATCGCGAACCCTGAAGCACGTGAAAAAATTGCACGCCTAGGCTTCGATTTAGGTGGCTCGACACCAGCAGAGTTAGCCGACTTTATGCAAGTACAGTTAAAGGGCTGGGCAAAAGCGTTTGCTGATTCTGGAATGAAGCCCGAATAACCAAGCGCAACACACACGATGTCGCAACGTGCGCAGCACAGCGCGACATTGTTTTCGATGTTCACATTTGATCGCGAAGGGTTTTTTATGCAACGATTATTGATGTCTCGTCTTTTTGCAACAATCGCACTTAGCATCGCCTGTGTCGGGGTCAGTGCGCAAACCTGGCCCACAAAAAACATTCGAATTGTGCTGCAATTTCCGCCAGGCGGCGCGACTGACGTTGTGGCAAGAATCTTGGCTCAGCACTTAACCACGACTCTCGGTCAAACCGTCGTTGTTGAAAATAAACCTGGCGCCGATGGGCAGATCGCAGCTGAATATGTGATCCGCTCTGAACCCGACGGCCACACGTTTTTCATGGCCTCGAATACCCCCATGATGCAGGTGCCGTTACTCAAGAAAAACCCGCCCTACGACCCGCTCACCAGTTTTACGCCAGTCGCGTTGGTTGGCCGCTATATCTTCGTGATGGTCGCAAACCCGAAACAGCCCTTTAAAACATATGCTGAGTTGGTCGCCTACGGCAAAGCCAATCCTGGCAAGCTCAACTTCGGCAGCCATAGCGGTGTGACGCAATTGATGTTTAGCCGCATGACCAAACAAAACGATCTGCAAATGAACTTAATCCCTTACAAGGGAGAAGCGCCAAACGTCAATGATTTGCTAGGTGGACATGTGCAGTTCAACCTGGTCTCGACGATCAGTACCGTGCAACACATCAACGAAGGCAAGCTCACTCCAATCGCAATCATGCTCGATAAACGTCTTTCAATTCTGCCCGACGTGCCAACCTTTGCTGAAGCAGGATTGCCGTCCTTGGGTGCCCAAACTTGGGCCGCGCTCTTTGGGCCCGCCAAGCTACCCCCAGAGATCGCCAACCGAATGAGCGAGGCAGTCCGCGCTGCAATCGCTGATCCCGCCTCACGCGCACGCATTGAACGACAAGGGTTTGATCTTGCAGGCTCAACGCCTGCAGAGCTGAATACCTTCGTGGCAGGTCAGCTCAAAGACTGGAAACAGGCGTTTGACGACGTGGGATTAAAGCCAGAGTAAACGCGTCGCTAGCTGCCCCCTTAAAAAGCTAGGTTTGCCGCGCAACCAATCAAAAAAGCCCAGGGCCCTTGTGTTCCTGGTCCATCACGGAGATCTGCAATATGCCTCTAATCGGCACTGTCACTGAAGCCCGCAACAACCGCCGCGAGCGTCCGATTCGTTCGGCACCTGGTGTCAGTGGTGGGCATATTTTTAGAAGCGACCTAATCCCTGAAACAGGCGACGCTGAATCTGACACTCCAAACTGCAAACTGATCGAGCAGCAGCCGCATGGTGTTCTGCAATCACACTTTCATATCGTCGATCAGTTTCAGATCATGGTGGCTGGTGACGGCCTGTTAGGCAAACATCAAGTCGCCCCCTACACCGTACACTTTGCCGCCAAGCACACAGGCTATGGCCCCATCACAGCTGGTGAGCAAGGCTTACATTACATGGTGTTTAGATTAGGCAAAGACGCGGGTGCAGGATATTTGCCAGAACAGCGTGGTGACATGAAAGATCTACCACGCCGACATGTCATGGGTTCACCCGTGGGCTGTTTAAACGACGTCAAGCGCGCTGCTTTGACGAGTACTGTCGAGCATCAGGCCATTGCTATGCAAAACGATGGCTTATTTGCAACGATATATCAGGCACCAGCGCAGCAAAGTATTGTCGGGCCTGCGCCGACTTCTGGACGCGGACAATTTATTTACATTGCTTCGGGTACTGCTCAGTTAGATAACCAAACCCACGAGGCAGGCACGGCGATTTTTATTGCGTCAAACGACCCAGCAGCATGCTTGACGACAGGTAAATCGGGCGCCGAGATTCTAGTCATGCAGTTTCCTAGGGCAAGCAGCTAACTCGCACGGCTCGAATGACGACAACTGAAGATTGAGCTCTGAAGCGATACTTTTTTCCTGCACTGATGACCTCTGAGGCCGTGGCCAAGGGATTAT
>JARXAG010000031.1 GCA_029866055.1 Burkholderiaceae bacterium | reverse complement strand
GCTGGCGGGTCTTAATCCTGAAGCTGTGCACCAGTGGTACTTGGGCGTCTATATCGACGCCTTTGAATGGGTCGAGTTACCCAACACAATGGGGATGAGTCAATTTGCGGATGGCGGCGTACTGGCCACCAAGCCGTATGTATCAAGCGCTGCGTATATTGACCGCCAGGGCGATTACTTCAAGGGCTGTTATTACGACAAAAAGAAACGCGAAGGCGAGCGAGCCTGCCCCTTCAACGCCTTGTATTGGGATTTCTTTGATCGGCACCGCGCTAAGCTTGGTGATAATTTTAGATTAGCCATGGTGTACCGTAACTTAGATAAGATGGACGAACAAGCGCTTGAGGCCTTGCGCACGCAGGCAAACAAGACGCGTTCGCAACTAGAGTCATTATGAGCCCCTGTGCAGGGCTTTGTCAGCCAGTTCACTACGGGTTGATTACACTAGGCTGAGCGACAAGTTGTTTGAGCGCTGTATCTGACGCTAACAATCAAGATTTCAGTTGGATAACGAACAGACGCCAGCAGGAGCACATCACTACTATTTGTGGCAGAGAACAATGACCCACTGCCGAAACAAACGACTATTTTTTTATCAAACACTACATGGCTTTAGAATCTGTTTATGCTTGAGCACTCACCAGTCACCGTTCCGCTAGCTGAACTTTTGCCTCAACTCAAAGCTGAGGGCTACGCCGTGCTTGACCCAGCGACAGTTGCGCAATGGGCACAACATCCACTGAGCGAACTGGCTGCGCTTGTACCCGACTGGGAGGGCATGCCCGAGGATGCCTACCTAAAAGATGGTGGGCACTATCGCCTGCGTCGCCACTCTTGCTTTGTGTTTGAAAATAATCGACTCACGCTTGCGCCTGCACGCGCACATTGGCAGTCTGTATCCTACAACGCCTTGCATGGCGGTATGCAACGCTGGTTTGAGCCCATGCACACGCATACGATTCAACAAGCTGTCTGGGTCGATTTGTTAAGTGCCTTTGCGCGCGCTGCCGACTCTCTGCATCGTGCAAAGCAACCCACTGATGCAGTCACGCGTTGGTGCATTGAGGCACATCAATTCAGAATCGACACTAAAGCGGGCATTGGTCGCCCGACCCCTGAGGGCGCGCACCGCGATGGCGTTGACTTGGTAGGTGTCTTTATGATCAACCGCAAACACGTCAAAGGTGGTGAGACGCGTGTATTCGATGCGACCAGTACCTCAGGGCAACGGTTTACGTTGAGTGAGTCTTGGTCGTTACTTTTGCTAGACGACGCACGGGTGATTCATGAAACCACCCCAATCCAACCGGCTCAGCCTGGCGGTTATCGCGACACGTTGGTCTTAACGTGCCGCGCCGGCAGCTTTCAGGGCGAGTGATCTATCAAGCCTTAACAACCTTAGCTTTTTTAGTCACTTTTTTAGTCACTTTTTTAGCCGCCTTTTTAGCTGTGATCTTGCGCACTTTAACGCCACCCCAGTCTTCGACCACTTTACAAATCGACGTAAAGTCAGAATCAGGGCCATAGGTGGCGTTCGTCACGGCAAGCATCTGACGCACCGCCGCACCAACCACCATTGGCACGCCCATTGCCTCGGCTTCGTCTACGCACAAGCGTACGTCTTTGTAAGACAGCGCCGTGGCAAAACCAAAGTCAAAGGTGCCAGTCAAAATTGCACGCGGAAACTTATCTTGCGTGGCACTATTACGACCAGAACCACTATTGATTACGTCGAGCATCACTTGTGGGTCGAGGCCGGCTTTGACACCCATGACCATCGCTTCTGAAGACACGGCCAAGGCTGCACCCGCTAACAGGTTATTGGCGAGTTTCATGGTTTGGGCTTGGCCTGCGCCCTCACCCAAGTGAAATGTTTTACCAAAGGTTGCCAGAATGGGGGTCAGCTTGGCGTACAAAGCCTTGGGGCAAGAGACCATCACGGCCAGTGTGCCTGCAGCAGCACCTGTCACGCCACCGCTGACCGGAGCATCAACGTAGCTCACCTTGTTGGCACTCAAGCCTTTGAATACGGCAACGGCAGTTTTCGGCCCAATCGTCGAAAAATCGATGACACATTTGACCTTTTTACCTTCGATCAAGCCGTTCTTACCTAACGCCACCGCGTTCACGATCTCAGGGTTGGGCAGACTTAAAAATATGGTTTCTGCGCGATTCGCCACATCGGCCGCAGACTTGGCTGCGACAGCGCCCTTTTTCACCAGGGCCTGTACCGCTTTTTGATCGCGATCATAAATGCAGACATCGTAGCCAGCTGCCAGTAAGCGCAAGGTCATCGGGCCGCCCATGTGACCGGTGCCAACAAAACCTACAAGTTCTTTTGCCATGAGATGTCTCCGAATGTATTTGTATGTGTTCGGCTCAGCGACTCAGCGGTCGCCCAAGCTTAGTCAGAGCTTACCCGAAGATGCACCGATAGATCAAAGATTATCGATGCGTTGTGCCAGGTCAAGATCACGGGATGACAAACCGCCAGCGTCGTGTGTCGTGAGCGTAATCGATACGCGGTTATACACGTTTGACCACTCAGGGTGGTGATTGTGCTGCTCAGCGAGCAGGGCCACCCGTGCCATAAACCCAAAGGCTTCGTTAAAGTCGATAAACTTAAAGTCACGCGTAATACTGCCACCGCGCTCTGGCTGATAGCGCCATTGCGGCAACCCAGTCAGCAGACTGACAATCTGTTCAGGGGCAATTTTTTGAATCATTACGCCCTTTAGGTTTTCAAGTTGGATTCACTAGGCAACCACAGAACGACAAACGCCGTAGCGGCAGCAAATCCAGCCATCACTAACATCAAGGTCTCAAACCCCAAGCCTTTTACGGCGGGGCCCAGCAACCACACTGCTAACGAACTGATTCCAAGCGAGACTGCGAGACGAATTCCGGCCACGCGTGAGCGTGAACGATCGTCGACATAGCGCACAATCATGACATCAATGAAGGGGACGGCACCAAAAATAAAGATCATGACCCCCAGTAACGCGGCAAACAACCACCAACCTTGCGCGTAGGCTGACAACACCAACAAAGGAATTTGCAACAGAACGATAGCCAGAAAAATTGGGCGCACAGCAAAGTGATCCAGCAACTTACCAACGGCCACTTGCATGAGCGACGCTACGGCATAAATGATCGCCAGCAAAATACCGAGCAACGCGGGATCAGACACAACGCCCTGAAACCGCTCAGACATCAGTTGCCCGTTACCGTTGGTCGTGAAATTAAACAGCACGCTACCCGTGGCCGCGCTAACAGTCATAACAGCAAGTACGCGCGCCAGCATCGCGGGAGTCAACGACACTTTTGCACCACCCTTGCGCTTGGCTGGAGCTTCGGTCTCAACCGGACAGGCATACGCAAACCAAATGCCGCACAGCACAGCCAATAACGCGGGTACTGCGAAGGCAGCACGCCAACCAATCCACTTAATGAGAAAACCCGTCAGCATGGCGGCCAAGGCCACGCCCAGGTTACCGGCTAGACCGTTCACACCAATCGCCAAGCCAGGATTGGCTGATTTCTGAACTAGCAGAGGAATACCAACCGGATGATAGATCGAGGCAAACGCACCAACAAACGTCAAGGCAATCGCCATTTGCCAGGCATTTTGCGTGAGCGCGGTGAGCAAAGTTGACAGCCCAATCCCCACAAAAAACACAATCATCATGCGGCGACGCCCCCACAAATCGCCCAAGCGACCTGAGGGAATAGAGCCCAAACCAAACAAGACGAAGGCACCCACACCATAAGGCATGAGGTCTTCCCAGCTTTGAAAACCAAACTCGCTGGCGATGACACCCACCGCAGCTGCAAAAATGAGCAAGAACATATGGTCAAGGCCATGACCCACATTCAACAGCAAGCGAACCGACAGCGAGTGATCTTGAGTATTCAATTAAGCGTCACCTTGTTTAATTTGACTGTCTTTATTTAGTTTAATGATTCAACACTTTAAAACGAACGGCGTCTTACGCGCGTCCGATGATTGACGCCGTCAGCATCAACTCTTCGAGCAACGCCAGCGACACCGCGCCTGAAACCGAATAAGGATCAAGTTCGGGCTTTTCAGAATATTTCAAAACAATTGAGGCATTGAGTTTGGCCAAATTGACTTGACCCATTGTCCAGCCACCAAAGCGACGTTCAGTGATTTCTTGATAGTCAAGCAAGACAACATCTTTATGGCGCTGGTCGCGAACGATGTAGCCATAGAGTTCGTTGACCTGTGTGCGCCCGCCCTCGACGGCTTGCAGATATAGTCCGCCACCATAGCAAAGTATGCCGGTGATGCCGTTGGCTGAGTTGTGCTTACGCGCCGAATCTAAAATCGACTGCGTTGCAGTGGGCGACTCGGGATCAAGCGCGCGACTCACATAAAGCAAACGAACTAACATGTTCAATCCTCTCGACGAATCAGAGATAAAAACTCACGACGCAAATTTGCGTCTTTCAAAAAGGCACCGCGCATGACAGAGTTAATCATGCGACTGTCTGGGTCTTTCACACCACGCCACGACATGCAATAGTGTGTAGCGTTCATCACCACGGCCAAACCGTCAGGCTGTGTTTTTTCTTGAATCAAGTCGGCCAATTGCACGACCGCCTCTTCTTGTATTTGAGGGCGGCTCATAATCCAGTCGGCTAAACGCGCATACTTTGAAAGCCCGATCACATTCGTGTGTTCGTTGGGCATGACGCCAATCCAGACTTTACCCATCACCGGGCAAAAATGATGGCTACAAGCGCTGCGAACCGTAATTGGCCCAACGATCATTAATTCGTTCAGATGCTCGACGTTTGGAAACTCGGTGATCTTCGGTTGACCCGCGTAACGGCCACCAAAGACCTCGTGCAAATACATTTTGGCAACGCGCCGGGCAGTGTCGTTGGTATTGTGATCAGCCTGAGTATCAATCACCAGACTTTCGAGCACACCCTTCATTTTGGCTTCGACCTCATCCAGCAACAAGGCGAGCTCGCCAGGTTGGATAAAGTCGGCAATATTATCGTTTGCATGAAAGCGCTTGCGAGACGCTTTTAGGCGGTTACGAATAACCACCGATACAGGCGTACCTTTGTCGTGTTCTGACTCACTCATGCTATTTAACTCTTAGTCTCAAGATTAAGGACCTATGTTACCCCGTTGCCCTTAGTCGTATTGAAATAACCGTAAGGCAGTCTCTTTTAGACTAAGCGTAACCGACTTTATTCCACGCGTGACCGAATTTATTCCACGCGTAACCGACTTTATTGAAAAGGCTGCCGATTTAGCTCTTACGCAAGCCTCACTTACCCCGAGCCGCTACCGCTTGGTTACTGCCGCTTTAGGTATGATTGCACGAAGATTCTCAGGAGGCTGTGTTGACTCAATCTATTTTTGGTATGCGCGGCATTGCCGTTGCCCCGCACTCATTGGCGGCCGAATCGGCTGTTGCGGTCTTACGCGAAGGCGGTAACGCCCTTGAGGCCATGATTGCTGCGGCGGCCACGATTGCGGTGGTCTACCCCCATATGAACTCAATTGGCGGCGATGGGTTTTGGGTAATCAACGGCCCGAACAACCGCCCAGGCGGCATCGACGCGAGCGGTCGCAGCGCTCAGGCGGCCTCGCGCGACTGGTACGCCTCGCGCGGCATCACCTCTAGCATCCCCTCTCGGGGCGGCGTTGCCGCCTTGACAGTGGCTGGCACGATCTCTGGGTGGGGTGCCGCGTACCAACTCTCAAAACAGTGCCTGAACGGCAAGCTACCGCTGTCGCGCCTACTGTCGGATGCCATGTATTTTGCCCAGCACGGCATCGCAGTCACGCAAAGCCAAGAGGCCTGTACCACTCTCAAACGCAGCGAACTTGAACCCCATAGTGGCTTTGCCAACACCTTCTTGCCACAAGGGATGGTGCCAGCCAAGGCCGGCATTTTTAAGCAACCCAAACTCGCTGACACACTTGCCCTCATTGCAAAAGAGGGTTGCGACACCTTTTATCGTGGCAAGCTCGCCAAGATGCTGGCTGCCGAACTCGCTGAAGTTGGCAGCCCGCTGACGCTAGCGGATCTGAACACTCACCAAGCGAAGCTAGTCGACCCCTTGCACACAACAGTTGCGCAGGGCAAACTCTTTAATATGGTGCCACCGACACAGGGTCTGCTCTCTTTGTTGATTCTAGGCATCATGGATCGCATCGACGGCTGGGATCAAGACCCAGAGGGTGCGGCCTTTATCCATACACAAGTTGAAGCGACGAAACTGGCGTTCAGCATTCGGGATCAATATCTCACTGACCCGGCATTTATGTCGGTGGCACCACAAGATTTATTAACGAGTGCACGCATCGACGCCCTCGCGGCCAGACTTGATACAACACGGGCCGCGCCCTGGGGTCAAAAGACTTCGCCAGGCGATACGATCTGGATGGGCGTCATCGATCGGGCCGGCATCGCCGTCTCGTTCATCCAAAGCATTTATCACGAGTTTGGCTCGGGGGTGGTCCTGCCACACTCAGGGGTGAACTGGCAAAATCGCGGGTGTAGTTTTTCGCTGAATCCCGGGCATATCAACACCCTTGAACCCAGCAAAAAACCGTTTCACACTTTAAACCCTGCCCTGGCGCAACGAACCGACGGTGGCGTGATGGTGTACGGCGCGATGGGGGGCGATGGGCAACCGCAAACACAAGCGACGATTTTCAATCGGGTGACGCGCTTTGGTGATCACCCGCAACTTGCGATCGAGCGGCCTCGCTGGCTGCTGGGCCGCACCTGGGGGCAGTCAAGCGATTCACTCAAGCTTGAAAGTCGCTTTAGCGCAAACACCATCGATCAACTCAAAGCGTTAGGCCATGACGTTGAAACGATTGGAGCCTGGGATGAGGGCGTGGGGCACGCCGGGATGTTGATCCGCCATGCAAATGGTGTGCTCGAGGGTGGCTTTGACCCTAGGTCAAATGGGGCGGTGGCGTCTTTTTAGTTCACAGCCACTTCTGCATAAACAGCGCCTGACCTGTCAAGGCGCTCAGCGCATATTGCTCAAAGCCAAAGCGCGCATACGACTGCTGGGCCACGCTATTGCCGCTCAAGACCTCGAGCGTTAATTTGCAGCAACCTAGCTGCTCGGCGTGCTCTTCTAAGGCCTTGAGTAAAGCTTGACCGATGCCTTTGCCCCGTTCAGCGGGGTCGACCGCGATGTCGTGCACATTCATCAACGGTCTGGCCTTAAAGGATGAATAGCCTTGCAAAGCATTGAGCAAGCCGACGGGTTGCTGGTCAAGCCAGGCCAGCCAGCTAACTGCCCCCGGCACCCGAGCCAAGTCATCACATAAGCGGGCTTTGACCTCGTCGGGCAAGGGCTCACCCCCGCCCATCGGGTCGCGCGCATACATGTCAAGCACACTGATCAAGGCCAGACGATCGGTCGGATCCAGATAATTCACTTTTTTAACCACAATGTTGCGCTGCATGAACACTCCCAACCAGAAAGCAACTAGAACAAGAACAACAAGAAACAAGGCCAGACTCAATGGTATAACAAGCGGCTAACGGTTTTTGACTAACAAGGATTCCGATGTCTGCACCCCTACCGCTTGAAGGCCTACGCGTCATTGAGTTTACCCACATGGTGATGGGTCCGACCTGTGGCATGATTTTGGGCGACTTAGGGGCCGAGGTCATTAAGGTTGAGCCTCTGGCGGGCGACAACACGCGCAAATTGCTTGGTTCGGGGGCTGGTTTTTTTCCGATGTTCAATCGTAATAAAAAAAGCATCGCGATTGATGTGAAGAACCCACGCGGCCGAGAAATCGTTTTGAAGCTACTGACTGACGCTGACGTCTTTAGCGAAAACTTTAAAAGCGGCACAATGGATAAATTGGGCTTTGGCTATGACGCCTTAAGCAAGCTCAATTCAAAACTGATCTACGTATCACACAAAGGTTTTTTACCTGGCCCCTACGATCATCGCACAGCGCTTGACGAGGTGGTGCAGATGATGGGCGGGCTCGCTTATATGACAGGCCCCGAAGGGCAACCGCTTCGTGCGGGCTCAAGTGTCAACGACATCATGGGCGGTATGTTTGGCGCGATTGGGGTATTAGCCTCTTTGCAACAACGGGCGCGCACCGGACAAGGCCAGCAAGTTGCCAGTGCATTGTTTGAAAACAATGTGTTCTTGGTGGCTCAGCACATGCTGCAGTATGCCGTCACCGGCAAGCCAGCTAATCCCATGCCAAACCGCATTAGCGCCTGGGGTGTTTACGATGTATTCACAGTCAAAGATGGCGAGCAAATATTTTTGGCCGCTGTGAGTGATACCCAATGGGCCATTCTGTGTGAAGAGTTTGGCTTTGATGATTTAAAAAGTGATCCGCGCTTAGGCAGCAATAATGATCGCGTACGCGTGCGGCCTTGGCTCACGGCTGAACTACGTAAACGCTTTGCCGATTTCAGCGCAGCTGAATTAAGTCAGCGCTTTGAAAAAACAGCCTTGCCCTACGCGCCGATCACTCGCCCCCACGATCTCTTTGACGATCCGCACTTGTTGGCCACGGGCGGCTTAGCCCCCATGACGGTTGCAGCGGACAACACCGGCGCCGGTCGTGAGATTGATACTCGCGTCGCGCTGCTGCCGATTGCACTCAAAGGCGAACGTTTAAGGGTGCGCAAAGCCTCGCCAAAAATTGGTGCTGACACGATTGAGATCTTGCACGCGGCGGGCTACACCCAGCAAGAGATCGAAGAGTTACATCAAGCGGGGGTCATCGGGACCCAACCTGAAATAGAACCTGAGGCTAGCTAACTGACCACTATGACTTAAGGCCAGTAGTTTTACGTTTGTAAAAACCATGCAACGGTTACCAAATTCAGATCAAGATCGAACAATGCACGCCGTCCATTATTAATGGTGATGCGGACGTCGTTGCTAACTATGTACTTTTCACTTTTTTAGGTTT
>JARXAG010000008.1 GCA_029866055.1 Burkholderiaceae bacterium | reverse complement strand
AACGACCTTTGCGGACAGGCCGATACGCGTGGTCGTGCCTTACCCCGCTGGCGGCACAACAGACTTGCTCGCACGCGCGGTCAGTGGGCGCCTAGGTGAGTCGCTTGGGCGCACGGTTGTTGTCGATAACAAGCCGGGCGCAGGCGGCGTGATTGGCTCGCAGCAAGTGGCTAAATCAACGCCTGATGGTCATACGCTGGTGTTTGCCAGCATTGCTTCGCACGGCATTATCCCCGCACTACAAAGTCCACCGCCTTATGACGCGGTGAAAGACTTTATGCCGATCACTCTGGTCGCTAGCACGCCTAACGTGTTGCTTGTGAATGTGAATTTGCCGGTCAAAAATGTGCAAGAGCTAATCGCCTTAGCAAAGGCCAAGCCCGGCACGATCAACTTTGGCTCGACCAGCCATGGTGGTTCGCCCCACATGACAGGTGAGCTGCTTAAAACGATGGCGGGTATCGATATTGTCCACGTGCCCTACAAAGGCGGCTCGCCGATGTTGATCGATTTGATTGGTGGACAGGTCGCGATGGGGTTTGATAATCTGCCGTCGTCAATGGCAAATATTCGTGCTGGAAAGGTACGAGCCTTAGCGGTCACGACAACCACCCGTTGGCCCGGCGCACCTGAGATCCCGACAATGAGTGAGGCCGGTGTAACAGGGTTCGACGTTTCGGCGTGGTTTGGTTTGTTGGCGCCTGCCGGCACACCACAGCCGTTAATTGATTTGCTGAGTAAGCATTTGATGGCGATTGTTCGTACCGATGCGATCAAGGCGCAATTTTTAGAACTTGGTGCCTTGCCTGTGGGCGATACACCGGCCGAATTTAAGCGCTTCATCGAAATCGAGCGCGATAAGTGGAGCAAGGTTGCGCAGGCGAACAATATTAAGCTTTAAGGGTCAGCCAAGCATCGTACTCAAAGGGTAAAAAAAAATTTTGAAGCAAGCATATATAAAAGGTGTCGGTAACACCCCCTTTGGCCGGCTCGAGGGTCGCAATACCCTCGATCTGATGGCTCAGGCAGCAAACGGTGCGTTGACGTCTGCAGGCTTGGTGCGTGCAGAGATTGATGGCGTGCTGTGTGGGTATGCGACCACGTTACCGCACCTCATGTTGGCCAATTTATTTTGTGAGCGTTTTTCGTTGCGCCCTCAATATGCACACGGCATGGCCGCCGGAGGTGCTACGGGTGCAGCGATGCTGATGCTGGCGCGCGAACTGGTACAAAGCGGGAGCTGTCGTAACGTTTTAGTGGTGGCAGGCGAAAATCGCTTAAGCGGTCAAACCCGAGACAGTTCGATTCAGACCCTTGCCCAGGTTGGTCATGCGGATTTTGAAGTGCCTAACGGCGCATCGGTGCCTGCGTATTACGGCTTGATGGCTTCGCGCTACATGCACGAGGCGGGTATCACCAACGAAGACCTTGCTGAATTTGCCGTGCTCATGCGTAATAACGCGCGCCGCCATCCTGACGCACATCTCACGCAAGAGATCACCGTAGCCGACGTGTTGGCATCAAAGCCGATTGCCGAACCTCTGCGGTTATTAGACTGTTGTCCGATTTCTGATGGCGCGATGGCGCTAATTGTTTCGTCGGAGCCTAGCGCTGGCGTTCGCGTCAAAATGGTGGGGGCAGGGCAGGCACATTTTCATCAACACCTGACCGCGTTGCAAGATGTCATGAATACGGGTGCAGGTGCTGCTGCCAAACTTGCCTTTCACGAGGCGGGTTTAACCACTCGCGATATTGACTATTTGGGCGTCTACGATTCGTTCACTATCACGTTGTTGATGCTGCTAGAAGAAATAGGTTTTGCTGCAAGAGGCCAGGCGGCGCAGCGAGTGCGGCAGGGTGATTTCGCGCAACACGGCGTGCTGCCTTTGAATACACATGGTGGTTTGTTATCGTTTGGCCACTGTGGTGTAGCCGGTGGTATGGCTCACACCGTCGAAGCCTATCGCCAATTTACTGGGCAGGCAGGGGCGCGACAAGTTAAAACACCCACGCACGCTTATATTCATGCGGATGGCGGCGTGATGTCGTCGCACGTTAGTTTGATTCTGTCGCGAGAGGGTTAAGCCATGACAACCAATCAACCAGTGATGACGTCTTTGGCTCAGCCTTATCTTGAAGGGTTAACAGAACACGTTTTGCGCTATCAACAGTGCACCGCTTGCTCACGTGCTCAAACTTTGGCGCATGATGCCTGCCAGTTTTGCGGCGCTGAGGCGCTTGTGTGGCACATCTCAACTGGCCGTGGGCATGTGCATGCAGCCACTGTTGTCGGTCGAGCACCTTCAGATGCTTTCCGTTCGCTGGCACCTTACACGCTCGTGGTGGTGACACTCGAAGAAGGCGCACGACTGATGGGGCACGCCTCGCCTGGAGTAAAAATCGGTGATGCCGTCACTGCAACATTTTTTAAACATCTCGATCAGACGCTTGTGCGTTTTGAACCGCTCAACCGGAATTTTTATGTCTGACTTGCTAGAAACCGCATTAAATCCTCGTACCGTTGCGATCATTGGCGCCTCTGAAAATATCCATAAAATCGGTGGGCGCCCAATTTATTACATGCAAAAGGGTGGCTTCCAGGGCACGATTTATCCGATCAATCCTAGCCGTGAGGAAGTGCAAGGCTTAAAAAGCTATGCGTCGCTCGCACAGTTGCCCGAAGTGCCAGAGCTTGTGTTGATTGTGGTGGCGGGTGATAAGGCCGTTGAGGCAGTTGAGGATTGCGCCGCGCGCGGCGTGAAGTCAGTGGTGGTGATGGCCTCGGGCTTTGGCGAGACAGGCCCAGAAGGCCGTGCGACGCAGCAACGGATGACTGATGCAGGGCGTGCGGCAGGTATGCGCATCTATGGTCCTAATACTCACGGTCTTGCAAATTTCGGCACGGGTGCGATTGCAGGCTTTTCGACTATGTTCATCGAGCGGCCGCCTCAAGATGGGCCCGTTGCGGTGTTGAGTCAAAGTGGTGGCATGAGTGCGATGGTGTACGGCTTGCTGCGCGAGCGTGGCATCGGTGTACGTCACGTACACGCCACCGGCAATGAAGCCGACGTCACTGTGGCTGAAATGGCCTGGGCGATTGCACACGACCCTGAAATTAAACTCATGTTGCTGTACCTCGAAAATATTGCCAACCCTGAAATCTTGGCGCGTACCGCGGCATATGCACGGACGCGTGATTTACCCATTATTGCAGTCAAGGCGGGGCGCACCGCAGGTGGGCAACAGGCCGCCTCGACGCACACGGGATCGATGGCGAACGAAGAGCGTGTGGTCGATGCGTTCTTTAAAAAGCATGGCATTTGGCGCGTGCGTGATCCGCATGCTCAGGCCTTGTGCGCGCAGGCCTACTTAAAAGGTTGGCGGCCAACGGGTAATCGCTTGGTTGTGATCAGTAACTCGGGTGCCAGCTGTGTGATGGGGGCCGATGCCGCTGAAGAGAACGGCCTAGAGCTTTCGATCTTGTCGGCGTCGACACAGAAAGCGGTTGCAACTTCCTTGCCCGGTTTCGCCACCACAACAAATCCGATCGACATCACGGCCGCACTGTTATCAAACAGCAATTTATTTAGCGAGGTGTTGCCGGCCGTTGCGCAAGATCCCTCCGCAGATATGTTTTTTATTAATATCCCTGTCGCAGGTGCTGGCTATGACGTCGAAGCGTTTGCCCGCGATACGGCAAAATTCGAGGCGCTTACTGGTAAGCCCGTTGCGGTGGCCGCCTGGCAAGATACGGTGGCCAAGCCCTTTATCGCAGCAGGCGTGCCGACCTTTGCGAACGAAGCGCAGGCCGTCGGTGTGTTGGGGCAGTTAGCCGCACATACCGCGTTAATGAACGAGTCGTTCGAGCCGTGGCACGATCTTCAGGCGGTTCACGTGCCAGAGGGCGCTGGCGCATATTGCAGCGAGGCACAAACTCTTAAGTTGTTGGCGAGCCATGGCATACCCATCGTCAAGCATCAGTTGTGCCAGACCGCGGCTGAAGTGCGCGAAGCCTTTGTCGCCGTCGGTGGGCCTGTTGTGCTTAAGGCTTGTTCGGCTGAAGTACCGCATAAGTCTGAGTTTGGTTTGGTGGCGCTAGGTGTGCAAAGTGCAGATGTTGCCGCCACAATTTTTGAATCGCAACGCAAAAAACTCACAGAAATGAAGGTTAGCCATGAGGGCATCATCGTGGCTGCGATGAGTCGTGGGCGCCACGAGTGTATGGTGGGCGCCCGCTTTGATCCAGTATTTGGACCCGTCGTCATGATCGGTGCAGGTGGCAAGTATGTTGAGGCACTGAAGGATTATGCCGTGCTGTTACCGCCCTTTAATCTTGACCAAGTTGAAAGTGCGCTGCGCGGCTTACGCATGGCACCTCTTTTAGATGGGGTACGCGGCGATGCGCCGATGGATGTCAAAGCGTTTGCGCAGGTCGCCGTATCGGTTGGCCGTCTCATGATGGCGGCTGGGCCCAGCATCGCGTCGTTGGACTTAAATCCGGTGATGGTAGGTGCGGTCGGTGAAGGTGCCGTGGTGGTGGATGCTTTGCTTGAGCGTGATTTGCAATGCAAGAATGGCTAACAAAGACTTAGCAACGTTGTCTCGCAGCTTCAATGCCGTTGTTCTGATTGACGCACTCGCCACAGTGCGGCAATATCCTACTCAATTCATACTCAATTTAAGGAAAACATCATGCGTCGCCCACTGCTTGTCGCTGCGATTGCCGCCGCGTTGCTCTTGCCAAGTCTAGGCACAGCTAAAACCTTCAAATGGACCAGTCAGGGCGATATCCTGACGCTTGATCCGCATTCGCAAAACGAAGGCTTGAACATCGCGGCTAACTTGTGGGTGTATGACCCCTTGTTGAATTACAACGACAAGTTTGAGGTGATCCCCGGGTTGGCAACGTCTTGGGAACAAATCAATCCCTCATTGTGGCGCTTTAAATTACGTGCCGGCGTAAAGTTTCATGATGGCTCAGCGTTCACCGCAGACGACGTCGTCTTCTCGATTAAGCGTGCCATGGCACCCTCGTCACAATTCAAGTCGTATGTTGCAGGCATCAGTGACGTCACGGCGATTGATCCCTTGACCGTTGAGATCTCAACGGCCGGACCGAACCCCGTGTTGTTGCGCCAGTTGCCTTCGCTAGGCATCATGAGCAAAGCGTGGTCAGAAAAAAACAACGCGGCTTTGCCGCAAGATTTCAATAAAAAGGAAGAAAGCTTCGCGGCACGACACGCCATGGGTACTGGCCCTTACATGTTGAAATCGCGTGAAGTCGACATCAAAACAGTCTATGTTGAAAATCCAAACTGGTGGGGTAAGCCGACCAAACAAGGGAACGTGACCGAGATTGTTTACACACCGATCAAACAAAATGCCACGCGTACGGCGGCTCTATTATCGGGTGAAGTCGATTTTGTGTTGGACCCCGCGGCACAAGATATCGACCGCTTGCGCTCTCAAGTGAAGGTCTTGGATGGTAACGAAAATCGCACCATCTACATTGCGATGGATGTAAAAAGCCCTGAGTTGAAGTACAGCAACATCAAGGGGAAAAATCCACTGACTGACGTTCGGGTGCGCGAAGCACTGTATCGTGCGATTGATATTGAGACGATCAAAAAAGCTGTCATGCGTGGCATGTCGTTGCCCACAGGCGCGATGATATCGCCTCAAGTCCACGGGTATTCAGAGGCGCTCGGCAAACGCGTGCCTTATGATTTGGTCAAGGCGCGTGCCTTATTAAAAGAGGCTGGTTACGACAACAATCTTGAGTTTACGATTGATTGCCCAAATAACCGTTACATCAATGACGAGGCCATTTGCCAAGCTGTTGTTGCCATGTGGGCCAAAATTGGCGTTAAAACCAAGCTCAACGCCATGCCGCGGGCAACGTTCTTTCCAAAGGTTGCGAACGGCGACACCAGCATCTATTTGTTTGGTTGGGGCGTCCCCACTTTTGATGCGTACTACACACTCGAATCCCTGATTCGCAGCAAGGCTACCGGCGCTGCAGGTGCGTTTAACTATGGCGGTTATTCAAATCCAAAAGTCGATGCGTTGATTGACGCGGTCAAAACTGAGATCGACGATGCCAAACGCACTGCGATGATTCAAGAAGCCTTCACGATCCATGCGCAAGAATTCGGCACGATCCCCTTGCATGATCAGGTGATCCCTTGGGCCATGAAGAAAAACATCGACATCAAGCATCAGCCGAACAATCGTCCGGTCATAGAAAGAATCATCATCAATTAAGTCCCCTAGCAGGTTTGACTAGGCAAAAGCTTAGTCAAACCTGTTCTAAGTCGAGAGCCCATGTTTGTTTTTATTTTGCGCCGGTTAATACAGGCCGCAGGCGTTTTGCTGACGGTTGCGCTTCTCGCGTTCGTGCTGTTTCAGTACGTGGGCGATCCCGTGATGATCATGTTGGGACAAGAGGGTACGCCCGCAGAGCGCGATCAGCTTAGAAAAGACCTGGGCCTCAGCGATCCGGTCATCGTGCAGTTCTATCATTTTTTGGTGAATGCGGTTCAGGGCGATTTCGGTCTGTCTTTGCGACAAGGCCAAAAGGTTTCGACCTTGTTGCGTGAGCGCTTGCCCGCCACGCTCGAGCTCTCGATTGCAGCGGCTCTGATTGCCTTGCTGGTAGGCCTGCCCCTAGGCGTTTATACCGCGTTGAAGCGTAAGGGCAAGCTGTCGCAAGCGCTCTTGGCCTTCTCGCTGTTGGGCGTTTCTTTGCCAACATTTTTAATCGGGATCTTGCTGATTTTGATTTTTTCGGTCTCGTTAGGTTGGCTGCCAAGCTACGGCAGGGGCGACACGATCAAGCTTGGCTGGTGGTCAACGGGGTTGCTGACAAAAAGCGGCTGGACCCATCTCGTCTTGCCAGCGATCACCTTGTCATTGTTTCAAGTGGCCCTCGTCTTGCGTTTGGTGCGCTCTGAAATGCTCGAGGTTTTGCGCACCGATTACATCAAGTTTGCGCGTGCGCGCGGCTTGACGAAACGCGCGATTCATTTCGGGCATGCTTTGAAAAATACGCTTGTGCCCGTGATTACGATCATGGGGCTTCAGTTAGGCGGCATCATCGCCTTCGCGATTGTTACCGAAACCGTGTTTCAGTGGCCAGGCATGGGGTTGCTGTTTATTCAAGCTGTGCAGTTTGCCGATATTCCTGTGATGGCGGCTTACTTATGCCTGATTTCCCTCATTTTTGTGTTGATCAATCTGACGGTTGATTTACTGTATTTTGCGGTCGATCCGCGCCTCAGAGCCGGCTTAGGCAAACACTCGGGGGGGCACTAATGAGAGCTGCTCTTACGAAATTTTGGGAAGGTGATTTGGCGTGGTCGTGGCGGCATACGCCGGTGGCAATGGTTGCCACAGTGTTGTTAGCGATTTTGCTGATTGCTGCGTTCGGAGCCGATGTGTTGGCGCCGCACAACCCGTTTGATCTTGCCACGATTAACTTAATCGACGCCTTAAAGCCACCAGTGTGGCACACCGATGGTACGCGCGAATATTTGCTCGGTACCGACAGCCAAGGTCGTGATCTGCTCTCTGCGCTGATGTACGGCACGCGCGTGTCTTTGCTGATTGGTTTGGCGGCAGTGTTTGGAGCGATGGTTTTAGGGATTGTGCTGGGTCTGATCTCGGGCTATGCCGGCGGTCGCATCGATGCCTTGATCATGCGTATTGCTGATGTGCAGTTATCGTTTCCGGCAATTTTGATCGCGTTACTGATCGACGGCGTTGCGCGCGTCGTGGTGCCGGGCGACATGCATGAGGTGATTGCGTTTCCGGTGTTGGTCGGTGCGATTGCACTAGCTGGTTGGCCTCAATATGCACGTACGGTGCGCGGTTCAACGCTGGTTGAAAAAAATCGTGAATACGTGCAAGCGGCGCGCGTGATCGGCATTTCTTCGCCGGTCATTATGTTCAGACATGTACTGCCCAACGTGCTGGGACCCGTGCTGGTGTTGGCAACGGTGCATTTGGCCACTGCGATCATCACCGAGGCGACTTTATCCTTCTTAGGCGTGGGTGTGCCTCCGACGTCGCCCTCTTTGGGTACCTTGATTCGCGTTGGTAACGATTTTTTGTTTTCAGGTGAATGGTGGATTACGATTTTCCCGGGTGCGGCGCTAGTGTTATTAGTGTTGTCAGTCAACTTGTTGGGTGACTGGCTGCGTGATGCCTTGAACCCGCGTTTAAGTTGAGCTGCCCGATGACAACAATGACAAATACTCAAGGTCTGAGCAACGGTACAGGTGGCGTAGCGGCTGCAGAACATGCTATTGAACGGGTTGCGACCAACAATCCAACCAATGTCCTTGAAGTCAAAAATTTAAGCGTCGAATTCACAACGCGTCACGGTACGCTCAAAGCCTTAAACGAGGTGTCGTTCAGCATTGCCGCTGGCGAGGTTGTGGGTGTGGTCGGTGAATCAGGCGCGGGCAAGTCGCTAACGGGCGCTGCGATCATTGGCCTGCTTGAGCCGCCGGGGCGGATCTCTGGTGGCGAGATTTTGTTGGCTGGGCGTCGTATTGATCAATTGCCAGACGATCAGATGCGCAAAATCCGGGGTAGAGAGATCGGGGCCATTTTTCAAGATCCGCTGACGTCTTTGAATCCGTTGTATACAGTTGGGCATCAGATCACCGAAACCATCGTGACGCACTTGCCACTCACTTGGTCGCAAGGGCGCAACCGTGCGATTGAATTGCTTGAGGCCACGGGGATCCCAGCGGCGCGCGAGCGCATCGATCATTATCCTCATCAGTTTTCAGGTGGTATGCGTCAGCGCGTGGTGATTGCCCTGGCGCTCGCAGCCGAGCCCAAGCTGATCGTGGCCGACGAGCCCACTACTGCGCTCGATGTTTCGATTCAAGCGCAGATTATTGAGTTGCTGAAAAAGCTCTGTCGCGAGCAAGGTGCTGCGGTCATGCTGATCACCCACGACATGGGTGTGATTGCCGAAACGGCTGACCGTGTGGTGGTGATGTATGC
>JARXAG010000162.1 GCA_029866055.1 Burkholderiaceae bacterium | reverse complement strand
AGGGATTTCCATTTTCATTGACTCAATAATGAGCACGGTGTGCTCTTGCTCAAGTGCTTGACCGATCGTAGTTTCAATTTTCCAGATTGATCCGGTGACTTCTGCTTTTAATTCGTATCGACTCATGTTGTGCAATCCTGTGAGGCAAGCCCTAACGGTGCCGCCGCTGTTATAAACTTTATGTTGATGATGATCTAAAAGGATCGGTGTATGCGCAGTAAATTATTTGTTCCAGCCTCACGCCCTGAATTATTTGCAAAAGCGTTGGCAAGTGCTGCCGATGCCATTTCTTTTGACCTTGAAGATGCAGTCGAAGAAAGCAGCAAGCCCGCGGCCCGTACAGCTTTACAAACACTGTTTAAGCAAGATTTGTCTGCTCATCATAAACTGATTGTGGTTCGAATCAATGCGATTGACACCCCTCATTTTGTGGCAGACCTTGACGCACTCGTCTGTACGGCTACGCATATTGTCAATATCCCGATGGTCGAAGATCCCGATACCGTTCGCGCTGTTGCTGCTGAGCTTGAGCGGCTTGAGAAGGCACGCGGCCTCGCGCGACCAATCGGCATCCTGGTCAATATCGAGTCACCCAAGGGGCTGCGACGCGCTGCAGAACTGGCTTGTGCGCACCCACGTGTTGTGGGGTTGCAAATCGGGTTCGGGGATTTGTTCGCGCCGCTAGGTATTGTGTCGTGCGAGCCCTCGGCTTTACAAGCCGTACGTGTGGCGGTGCGCTTTGCTGCCGCTGAGGCTGGCATTCACGCATACGATGGCGCTTTTGTGGATATTAAAAATCCAGAGGCCTTTACGCTGGATGCACAAGCTGCACAGCGGTTGGGGTTTAGCGGTAAAAGCTGCATTCACCCAACGCAAATCGCCTTGGCAAATGAAGTGTTTCGCCCAAGCGACGCTGCGATCGCCCACGCTGTCAGAGTGCTTGAAGAAACACGCAAAAAGTTAGCAGAAGGTGTTGGCGCGTTTGTCGTTGACGGCCGCCTGATTGACGGCCCGTTTATTACCGAGGCCGAACACACTGTCGCACTCGCGAAGAGGCTGGGCTTGCTGAGTTAGCGTGCAACATGTCGGATTCATTTGAAATCCTCTCTAAAAGCAGAGAGGATTTCCGTAGTTGCTATCAAACAATCGTCAGTACGTCATCAACAGGCAAGCGCGGCTTTTGTGGCCAGTTGCCTGGTGCTGCGTAGCCAACCGCTACCAGCATGGCTGGGATGTCGTTGGCAGAGAGTTTAAATTCGCGCGAAACATCTGCGGGCACAAACCCAATCATGGGGCCAGTGACCAGACCCATCCCTTGTGCCGCTAACATCAGCGTCATTGCGCCCATTGAGGCAGAACGAATCGCCTCGTCGCGTTGACTCTCTGGGTTGTTTTCATGACCACCGGCAGCCATCGCAACCCAGCTATCGCAAATGGCTTGATCAAGCACACCTGCATCGACCGAGGGCTTTAACGCCTTGGCCAACGTTTTGTGCGCCTCGAGCGTGCCGCAGACAATAAATGTCACTGCGGCATCAACGATTTTTTGCTGGCCGTACGAAACAGCCTTCAAGCGCTCTTTGGCCTCTGTTGATTGCACGGCGATGAATTTCCAGTTTTGAAAATTGAAGGCAGTGGGGGCACAGGTGGCCAGACGTACGAGTTCTTTAATTTGTGCTGCGCTGAGCGCTTTGGTGGGATCAAACAGGTTGGCTGAAATACGCTGTTCGATGATTGTATTGATAGGGCTTGTCATGGTGTGGCTCAATCTGTAAAAAATAAAAAATAAAAAATAAAAAATGATCAATGATTACTATTTTAATCAAGCGACTATCAGAAAAAAAATGATAATCGCTCTCAAGATATGACGATGCTCGCGATGGACAACTCTAAAGCCTACATGGTTGTTTATGACCGAGCAGGCCTTACGGCGTTAACGCTTGCATGAATAGCCGTGCCGTATGAATAGCCTTCACCTCTGCACCATCATGTATTTGATGTCGGCAACTCGTACCATCGGCCACCACCACCGTGCTCGCCGCGCGATTACGTACGGCCGGTAAGAGCGACAGTTCAGCCATCTGCATCGAGGCTTGATGATGTTCGGCCTCATAGCCAAAGCTACCCGCCATCCCGCAACACGAAGACTCAACGGTTGAGACCTTCAATTCGGGGATCCAACTCAACACTGTTTGCACTGGTGTCAGCGCATCAAAGGCTTTTTGATGGCAATGACCGTGCAGCAAGGCATTGTTGTAATCAATGGCTTGTAAGGTCAGCTTAAAACGCCCAGCTTTTTGTTCGCGAACTAAAAATTCTTCGAACAAAAAGGCTTGTTGCGCGAGTTGTTCTGCCTCAGCACCGTAGCCATACTGTAAAAATTCGTCTCGCAACGTCAGTAGGCACGAGGGCTCGAGCCCGACGATTGCAATACCTTTGCGCACGTAAGGCATGAGTGCGTCGAGGGTGCGCCTTGCTTCAGCTTTAGCTTGCTCGATCAGGCCGGCCGACAAAAATGTTCGTCCGCAGCACAACGGACGTTCACCTGCGCGAACGTTCAGATGCACGGTATAGCCCGCGGCTTGAAGCACACGTTGCGCGGCGTGCGCATTTTCAGCTTCAAGATAATTGCTGAAGGTATCGACAAAGAGTAAAACATCTTTGTTGGTTGTTTTGAGTGCAGCGTCGTCGCTGGGGACAGTGTGGTTGCTTCGCGTGCTGTTTAAAAAGGGCGCTTTAAATTTTGGTAACGAGCGTGCGGTGGCAAAGCCCAACGCACGTTTCGCCAACGATCCAAGCACCGGCAGCGACTGGGCGATATTTAACAACCCGCCAAACCGACTCGCCCAAGGTGCGTAATGGGGCATAAAGGCAATCAGGCGCTCTCGAAGCGTTAAGCCGTGTAACTTGCCCCACGCGGCGCGAGCTTCAATTTTTATCTTGGCCATGTCGACGCCGGTCGGGCAGTCGCGCTTACAGCCTTTACAGGACACACACAAATCCAACGCGTCTTTGACTTCTACGCTGGCTAAGCCCGCTTGCCCGATTTGGCCTGAAAGAGCGAGGCGCAACGTGTTGGCACGCCCGCGGGTGACATGTTGTTCGTCTTTGGTGATGCGATAACTTGGGCACATGGTGCCAGCATCAAACTTGCGGCAATGACCGTTGTTGTTGCACATCTCGACAGCGGAAGCCAACCCGTTACTGAGATCTAAGCCAGTACC
Source organism: Burkholderiaceae bacterium (assembly GCA_029866055.1). Lineage (GTDB taxonomy): Bacteria > Pseudomonadota > Gammaproteobacteria > Burkholderiales > Burkholderiaceae_B > Zwartia. Next base: position 15,208 of record JARXAG010000162.1, on the reverse strand, counting down.
GGGTTTAGTCTCGTCGCCGGTTAAGGGGTCACGCAAGACGTTCCAGGCTGACCAGTCCAGACCGGTTTGAAGCGCTGGCACTTGATAGCCGGGTGCATAGCGAAAATTATTTCGGTCATCCATCTTTGGCGGCCGAACAATTTTGTCTGGATTAAAACGATTATCTGGATCGAACAGGTCTTTGATTTCAATAAACGCTTGATGAATGCGTGGGCCGTATTGCCATGACACCCATTCACCACGGCATAAGCCGTCGCCGTGCTCGCCTGAGAACGCACCTTTGTATTCGCGCACTAACGCGGATGTTTCTTCGGCAATAGCGCGCATCTTGCTGGCACCATCGCGTCGCATGTCTAAAATCGGACGAACATGGAGCGTGCCGACACTTGCGTGGGCATACCACGTGCCCTCTGTGCCGTAGCGATGAAACACCTCGGTCAGGCGATCGGTGTATGCGGCCAGATGTTCGAGAGGCACTGCGCAATCTTCAACAAACGAAACGGGCTTGCCATCGCCTTTCATGCTCATCATGATGTTCAAGCCGGCCTTTCGCACATCCCATAAGGCCTTTTGCGCTTGAGCCTCTGGCATCTTGACGACGCTGTTGGGTAGACCCTGATCGCTCAGCAGGGCATCCAAGTCTTCTAGCTTTTTAAGAAGAGCAGCTTTGTCTTCGCCTGCAAACTCGACCAGTAAAATCGCAGCAGGCTGTCCAAGCAGAGCTTTTTCTACCACGGGCCGAAAGGCTGGATTCGAAAGCGCCAGCTCAATCATTGTGCGATCGACCAACTCAACCGCGGTCGGCTTGAGCGTCACAATATGTTGCGCCGAATCCATCGCTTTGTAAAAGCTTTGAAAGTTCACAACCCCCAACACTTTGTGTACCGGAAGCGGGCATAACTTCAGAGTAATTTGACGACTATAGGCTAAGGTGCCTTCTGAGCCTACGAGTAGATGCGCAAGATTTGCAACACCATCATCGGTGTAGGCACGCGGATTTTGACAGTCAAATAAATCGATGTTGTAGCCGGCGACGCGACGCAACACTTTTGGAATACGCTCGGCAAGTTCGGCGCGCTCTCGGGTGGCAATCGCTTTGAGTGACTCTAGAATATTTGGTAGACGAGCGCCCGAAACGGGTGTAGTTAGTGAACCAAAATTTGCCTGCGTGCCATCGGCCAACACAGCGTCGATGCTCAGTACGTTATGCACCATATTGCCGTATTCGATCGAGCGCGAGCCACACGAGTTGTTACCCGTCATGCCGCCAATGGTGCACTGCGCGCTCGTCGACACGTCGACCGGAAACCACAAACCATGGGGCTTGAGCCACGCGTTTAAGTGATCGAGCACCATGCCGGGCTCAACGGTGATCGTCATTGCGTTCGCGTCAAAGGCAATCACGTTGCACAGCCATTTACTGTTGTCGATAATCAGTGCGTCGCCGACGGTCTGGCCACACTGACTCGTGCCGGCGCCGCGTGACAGAACTGCCACCTTTTGATCACGGGCGATTTCAAGTGCGCGCAGCACATCGGCTTGATCGCGTGGCACCACCACGCCGATGGGTGTGATTTGATAGATCGACGCATCGGTTGAATAGCGCCCTCGTGAGGCTGCGTCAAACAGGACCTCGCCGCGTAAGTTTTTTGCGAGTAACTGTGCGAGCGGCGAAGCGCCGCCTGCGCTAGCAGGAAAAAAGTGCAGCGGCTTGGCGATTGCAGTTGATGAGAGCACGTTCAGGCTCCGTTTGAGAAATAGTCCATGCCCGCTTGTACGCCGCTACCCGCTAGCTTGACGCCAGAGAGCTTGAGGCCCATCTCGACACCCGCCAAGGTTGCCAAGAGGGTCAGATCGTTGCTGTCACCAAGGTGTCCAATGCGAAACATCCGACCTTTGACTTTGCCCAAACCAGTGCCCAACGATAAATCAAAGCGTTGTTGAATCAATTTACGGATGTCGTCTGCGTCAACGCCTTCGGGTGTGATAACCCCAGTCAAAATTGGGGAGTACACGCTTGGGTCAGCGCACTGAATAGGGAGGCCCCACGCGTTGACTGCGGCGCGCACGCCAGCGGCCCAGCGCTGATGACGCGCAAAGACCTTATCCATGCCTTCTTCGGCAAACATGTCAATGACTTCTGTCAGACCATATAACAAGTTGGTGCTGGAGGTTGAAGGCCAGTAGCCGCCCTTGTTCATCTCAATCACTTCGTCCCACGCCCAAAACGAGCGGGGTATCTTGGCTGTTTTTGATGCTTCGATCGCGCGCGCAGATAGGGCGTTAAAGCTTAGGCCCGGAGGCAGCATCAAGCCTTTTTGCGACGCAGCCATGGCAACGTCGACACCCCACTCGTCGTGGCGATAATCGGCGCTGCCCAGGCCCGAGATCGTATCCACCATTAATAGCGCTGGGTGCTTGGCGTCATCAATCGCCTTGCGCACTGAGACAATGTCTGAGGTGACACCGGTTGAGGTTTCGTTGTGCACGACACAGACGGCTTTGATGCTGTGTTCGCGATCTTGCACCAGACGATCATGAATTTGGTTGGCTTGCACGCCGCGTCGCCAGCCCGCTAAGGCGGGGAACTGGTCGTCGTGACCTTGAAACGACAAGACTTCAGTTTTGAGCCCGAGTCTGGTTGCTAGGCGATTCCAGAGAAAGGCGAAATGGCCAGTTTCGTACATCAGGACATGATCGCCAGGGCTTAAGGTGTTGGCAAGTGCGGCCTCCCAGGCACCGGTACCCGAGGCCGGATAGATAATGACCGGTTGTTTGGTTTTGAAAATGCTTTGCATGCCTTCGATCGCTTTGCGTCCTAACCCAGCAAACTCTGGGCCACGGTGATCGATCGTGGGCAGGCTAATGGCCCGTAGCACTCGATCTGGCACGGGGCTTGGACCGGGAATTTGCAAGAAATGGCGGCCGGTAGGGTGAAAGTTAAGCTTAATCATTGGAACTCCAGGCGATTTATATGGGCAAAATACCACAATCGGCGTGCCTCTGAGCGCGAAGCCGTACGACCAATGGGCAGGCTAAGGGGCAGGGGCCCAAAGAATGAGCGAGTAAATAATGGTATGTTGTCGCTATATGTACTTTGAGAGCAGCGCGCTGTCTGCTCAAAAGTCGCTAAACAGAATAGAAAAAGGCACCTCCGCGGCCTGTGAGACTAAGATTTTTTCGCTTTAACGCCTTGGGTGGCCTGTTATTGACGTTGGTGGTCTGGTGTCAGACGGGCTGTGCCCCTCTGCCGCCGGCCGATGTCAGGTTTACTGAAAAAACGAGTCAAGACTTTGCGACAGCGACGTCGTTTGTTGCGCCCCAACTCTCTTGGCCAGAGCAACAGTGGTGGTTGACTTATCAAGACGAGCAGTTAAATCAACTCATGCGTGAAACCTTAGCCGGTTCACCTGATCTTGCGATTGCCCAGGCTCGCGTCCAACGCGCGCAGGCGATGGCTGAAGTGGCGGGCGCGCCCTTGTTGCCTCAGCTCTCAGCGGTGGGCACAGTGACCTCGCAGCGACTGAGCTACAACTACCTGACACCAGCGTCGAGTGTGACGCGGGACTGGAACCCGTTTGGTCAGGCCGCCCTCAATATCAGCTGGGAAATTGATTTTTGGGGCAAATATCGCGCTGGACTTGCGGCCGCAACATCAGAGCTTGAGGCCAGGCTTGCCGATCAGGCACAGGCGGCACTCGTGCTCACAACTGCAACCGCATCCTCGTACGCAGAGCTAGCGCGTTTGTTTGCCCAGAAAGAGGCAACCGAGCGTGCGGTGGCGATCCGTGAAAAAACCGCCAGCTTGTTTGCCGAGCGCTTTACTCACGGCCTTGAGACACGCGGCGGCGTGCGTGAGGCTGATGCGAAGGGTGCGCAAGCCAAAACTGACCTCTTGGTGCTCAACGAGCAGATTGCGTTGCAACGTAATCGCTTAGCGGCGTTAGTGGGTGCGGGGCCAGACCGTGGTCTGTCGATACAGAGGCCGAGCGTGACGTTGAGTCAGACCTTGGGCTTGCCAGAGCGCTTAGCTGCTGAGTTGTTAGGGCGACGCCCAGACGTGGTGGCTGCTCGGGTGCAGGCTCAGGCGCAGGCGGCACGTATTGATCAAAAACAAGCCGATTTTTATCCCAACATCAACTTGGCAGGCTTTATCGGTTTGCAATCGCTCGGGCTCGACCGGTTGGGTCAAAGCGGTTCAGTGTTTGGTAGCGTGGGCCCCGCGATTTCGCTGCCTATTTTTACGGGTGGTCGTCTGCAGGGTGAATTAAAGGGCGCACGTGCCAGTTACGATGAGGCCGTGGCAAATTACAACCGTACGCTGGTCCAGGCCTTTCAAGATGTTGCCGATGCAGTGACGAGCCTCAAAGCCTTGAGCGGTCAAATTGAGCAAGCTGAAGCGGGCTTAGCGGCTGCGCAAGAGGCTTTTCAAATTGCTTCGAATCGCTATCGTGGCGGTTTGTCGAACTATCTTGATGTGTTGATTGCTGAAGACATTATGCTGTTGAGCTTGCGCAGTGTGACTGAGCTTCGCGCACGTCGTTTTTCTTTGAATGTTGCCTTGGTGCGCGCCTTGGGTGGCGGTTATCAGTCGTCTAATACGAATCCATTAATCTCAACTCGATCATGACACAACAGGCCTCTGGTGCTGAGCAGCAAAACAGCGCGGCAGCGCGAACCGACCAACGTAAAAAATGGCTGGTTAGGTTGTTGTTGGCCGTGGTGGTCTTGGGTGGCGCCTGGCTAGCCTACTGGTTCTTTTATAGCTCTCACTTCATCTCAACAGACAATGCCTACACTGCGGTCGAAATTTCTCAAGTGACACCGTCTGTCGAGGGGACAGTGAAGGCGGTTAACGTGAGCGATACCCAGCAGGTAAAAGAGGGTGATGTGCTAGCGCTCATCGACGATGCCGACACGCGCTTGGCTTTGCTGGCTGCCCAGGCTGAGCTTGGTCGCGCCACGCGTCGCGTTGAAGGTTATTTTGCAAATGACCGGTCGTTGGCGGCACAAGTGTTAGCGCGCGAGGCTGAAGAGCAGCGCGCTCAAGCGCAGTTGACGTCTGCCCAGGCCGATGACAGCCGCGCGAGTATTGATTTGCGTCGCCGACAGGCGCTCGAAAAATCGGGCTCAGTCTCTGGCGAAGAGCTCACGCGTGCCGAAAATGCTGCGAGTGCGGCCAGTGCAAACTTGGCCGTTGCACGCGCAAATCTAGCGCTGGCCCGAGCCAATCTTGAGACGACGCGCGGTTTGAAGTTGATGAATCAAACATTGATAGCGGGTACTTCGGTGCAGGACAACCCGGAGGTGGTCTTTGCGCGAGCCAAGGCTGATCAGGCCCAACTGAATCAAGAGCGCACCACTGTTCGTGCTCCAGTGTCTGGTGTAGTCGCCAAGCGGCAAGTTCAGGTTGGGCAAAGAGTGCAGGCCGGTACCCCCATGTTATCGGTGGTGCCGGTGCAATTGATGCACGTGAATGCAAACTTTAAAGAGGTGCAATTGCCGAAAGTCAAGGTCGGTCAGGCGGTCGAGCTGACCTCTGATTTATACGGCGCCGACGTGGTGTTTAAAGGTGTCGTCGAGGGGTTTGCGGGCGGAACTGGTTCAGCTTTCGCGGTGATTCCGGCTCAGAATGCGACCGGGAACTGGATCAAAGTCGTGCAGCGTGTACCGGTGCGTATCAAGCTTGATCCTGACCAACTGCAAAAAAATCCTTTAACGGTCGGTCTTTCGATGACCGTGCGTATCGACGTCTCGGCTCGCTAAATGTTCAAGTCCCTTAAAGAGACTCGCGACCAGCCTATGGCCCCGCTTGAGGGGCGCACGCTTTGGATGGCTGCGGTCGTCATTGCCGGAGCCAATTTCATGGCGGTACTGGACATGACGATTGCGAATGTCTCGGTTCCGAACATTGCGGGTGCGCTGGGCGCAACGACCAGTCAGGGGACCTGGGTGATTACCTCGTATGCGGTGGCCGAGGCAATTATTTTGCCTCTGACCGGTTGGCTTGCGGCCCGCTTTGGTTTGGTGCGTACGTTTATTTGGGCGATGTGCTTGTTCGCATTGTTTTCGATTCTTTGTGGGTTGTCGACCTCACTTGGTATGTTGGTCGTGGCGCGGGTCTTGCAGGGTTTTGCGGGTGGCCCCCTGATGCCCTTGTCGCAAACCTTGTTGTTGCGGATCTTTCCAAAAGAGAAGGCAGGTACGGCGATTGCATTGTGGTCGATGACAACCTTACTCGCCCCAATTAGTGGCCCCGTAGTGGGCGGCTGGATTTGTGAAAACTGGTCTTGGTCTTGGATCTTTTTTATTAATTTGCCCTTAGGGTGTATTTCTGTTTTTTTTGCGATTAAGTTGCTGTTGCGTTATGAATTACCTCGCAAGCTCGTGCCCATCGATGCGATCGGCTTGGTGCTGTTGGTGGTCTGGGTAGGCTCCCTACAGATCATGCTTGATATTGGCAAAGAGCACGAGTGGTTTGCCTCGACGCAAATTGTGGCGCTCGCTGTGATCGCGGCGATTGGTTTTGTAGCTTTTCTGATTTGGGAATTGACGACCGAACATCCGATCGTAGACCTCAGGGTGTTCAGGCATCGTGGCTTTACGGTTGCGGTGGTGGCGATGAGTATTGGTTACTCTTCGTTTATGGTCTTGAATGTGCTGACCCCCTTGTGGTTGCAGCTCAACATGGATTACACCGCAGGACAAGCGGGCAGAACGATTGGCTGGACGGGCTGTTTTGCTCTGTGTATGGCGCCCCTGGTGGGCAGGCTAGCGATAAAACTCGACCGTAGAAAGCTGGTCTGTGGCGGTTTACTTTGGTTGTCGGCAGTGACTGCCTTGCGCTTTTCTGGCAGTACTGACCTGACGTATTGGCAGATCACGTTTCCGCTAATGGTGATGGGCTTAGGAATGCCCTTTTTCTTTATTTCTGCCTCGGGAATGGCACTCGCGAGCGTCAGCGCTGAAGAAACCGCCTCAGCGGCCGGGCTGCTGAACTTTTCAAGGACGTTGTTGGGTGCTTTCGCCGTGTCATCCATGGCTACCGTTTGGGGCGACCACTCAGCGCTGAATTACGCAGAACTTGTTGGCTTGGTGGACGCTGACGGTGCTTTAATCAACGGGTTGTTACAAAGTGGCCTGTCAATGGACGCAAGCCGCGCGGTGCTGGATCGTTTGATTTCGACCCAGAGTGTCATGATTGCCACGAACGAAATCATGATGGTCGTTTCAGGTACTTTCTTTATCGGTGCCTGCGTGATTTGGCTGGCACCTCGGCCGCACGCTTGGCTCGGTCCGTCGGGTGGCCAGGCTCAAGCGCCAAAAGGCTAGGGGGTGCGATGCGCCGAGCGACAAACATTTTTCGGTGATGTGACGATTTAAAGTGAACCTCTACCCCTATACTCGGTCAGATTGATACCAGTAACTGCCTTGACGAGGTTTGCCCATGAATACCCAAGAACGTGACATGCTCAATGCGTTTCTCGCGCAACTGACACAAGCTCAAGTTGGTTCGAAAGAACCAGAAGCCGATACCTTGATTACACAGGCTCTGGCAAAGCAACCCAATGCGGGTTATTTGCTGGTTCAGCGGGCGATGCAGTTGGATTTTGTGTTGCAGCAATCGCAAGCAAAAGTCGCTGAATTACAAGCTCAGCTTGACCGTCAGAAGCCGGTCGCGCAGGCGAGCTTCTTGAACGATGTACACGCTTGGGGCCGTGGTCCCTCGGCGCCGTCCGCAGGCCTGAACCCAGCCTCGGCTGCGGCTCCAGTGGCAAGTGCTGCACCCGCGATGGCCAGGCCTGCAGTGGCTGGCGCCCCAGTTGCCAGCGCAGCGCCTGCTGCAGCACCGGCCGCGGCCACAACGCCTTGGGGCTCAAGCATGATGGGCACAGTTGCCACGACCGCAGCCGGGGTGGTCGCCGGTTCGTTTTTATATTCAGGCATCCAAAGCTTGATGGGTAACCACAACTCTGGCGGCGGCTTGGGTGCGGGTAACAAACACGACAATCAGCAACCAGCTAGCCATACCGAAAATAATACCGTGGTAAACAATTATTATGCCAACGATCCGGTGGCCAGCTCAGCCTACGATTCTCCAGAGTTATCCGGCGGTTACGACGTCGCTGATTCGGGTGGCGATTTTGGTGGTTCAGACGACACGGCCTAACCAGCGCGGCGCCTCTTGACTGAGGTGCCGCCAGCTCTGTACAACGCTAGAATCGACTTACAGAGATCAGTATGACAACCATAAAAAAAACCCAACGCTTTGGCTTGTTGTTGCCGTCTTCAAACACCACCCAAGAGCCAGAGTTCATACAAGTCTTACCCGCGACTGTGTCGCTGCACTGTGCGCGTTTGACACTGAGTCAGATCGACCCTGAGTCGACCATCAAAATCGTAGCCGAGCTTGAAACTGAAACACGCAAACTCAATGACGCCCGTGTAGATGCCGTTGTGCTGTCTGCCACTGCGCCTTCAACGCGCATGGGTAAAGGCTACGATCAAGAAATTTGTCAGCGTATCGAAAAGGCCTGTGGCAAACCCGCCACGACTGCAGCGACTGCAATGTTGCAGGCGTTCAACGTGCTGAATATTAAAAAAATAGTGTTGGCTGCTCCCTGGAGTGCGAGTACCAACCAAACTGTCGCCAACTTTATTGAGGCGAGCGGCGTACAAGTGCTGCACCAAGCCGCGATGGGAATCGTCAGCAATATCGAAGTGGGCGATCTCGGCGCGCAAACAGCGTATGACTTAGGGCGACAGGCCGACCGACCCGAAGCAGATGCAATCTTCTTGGCTTGCGGCAACTGGATGACGATGGATGTCATCGAAGCGCTGGAACGCGACACAGGCAAACCTGTACTGAGCACCAATAGCTGTGCGCTTTGGGCAATGTTGAATATTTTAGGCGGCCATGCCGCGGTGCCAGGTTACGGAACGTTGCTCAACGATCACCTGATTGCTTGAGCACAAACCAGCTCCCGCGCTTTAAACGCTTTTTACGAATAGGCTCAACCATGCATCCTCAAGGTCTCGCTTTGTCTTTACGCTTGTTGTGCGGTATGTGTATCGCGCTGACGTTGGCTTTGCCCGCTCAAGCGGCGAGCACGATTCGCTTTTATGCGATTGTTGCTGCCGGCGGTAGCGTCGATGCGATGGCGCGAATCGTAGGTGAAAAATTCGGCCCCCTTGTGGATGCGACGGTAATCGTTGAAAACAAGCCAGGCGGAGGGGGCAACTTGGCCACGCAGACTGTTGCGCGTGCAGCACCTGATGGTTTATCTATTTTGGTAAGTGGCAATAATCACACGTCAAATCTGTCTTTGTACAAAGAGACTGGCTATAAACTCGATGATTTGATTCCGGTCGCCGAGTTGATGCGAGGGCCTGCGGTGATTGTTGTGGCGAATGCGTCCGCGTATCAGTCGTTCGACCAACTGCTGTCTGACGCCAAACAACGTCCGAGCCAAGTATCGTTTGGTACGGCGGGGATTGGCACAGCAAGTCATTTCGCGGCTGAGTACACTTTTTTTACAGCGCAGGTAAAAATGACATCTGTTCCATACCGAGGTTCTGGGCCGTCGCTGACAGACCTGCTGGGTGGTCAGATTCCGGTGGCCGTGTCGTCGCTTGTTGCGGCAATGCCTTTGATCAAAGCCGGCAAGCTTAGAGCCTTGGCGGTGACCTCGCTCAAGCGCTGGCCCGGCGCTGAAAATATCCCGACGGTCGCTGAGTTCGGCATGCCAGGTTTTGAGCAGTTATCTTGGATTGGTTTGTTTGCGCCAAAGGGGACCTCGCCTGAAATCATTGAGAAATACAGCCAGGCCGCAAAAACCGTGTTGGCTGATCCAGAAGTACAGCGCCGAGTGGCGGGGCTAGGGGGTATTGTGGGTGAGTACGGCGCGGCCGAGTTTAAAAAATTTATCGATCAAGACTATGACACTGTGCAGAAGATCGTTAAAAGCGCTGGGATGAAACCAGACTGAAGTGTCAGGCAGGGCGCTTTAACTTCATCTCGGCGTGTGCGCCTTAGGAATCCCCGTTTTTTAGGGCGGGGAGGAAGTCAACGCGAGTCTCAGGTCACAGGTGCAGGATTAAACAGTACCAGTGCGTTAGCAATGTTCCAGTGTTCAGCCCAAGTCTTACGACCACTGGCGACATCGAGCATTAAGCGAAAAATCTCCCAGCCCAGCTCTTCGATCGAAATCTCCCCATCGGCGACGCGCCCCGCGTTGACATCCATGATGTCGTGCCAACGCCGTGCCAAATCAGTGCGCGTAGCGACCTTGATGACGGGGCACTCTGCCAAGCCGTAGGGTGTACCGCGGCCCGTTGTAAAGATATGAAGATTCATGCCTGCAGCCAGTTGCAAGGTGCCGCAAATGAAATCGCTTGCTGGGGTAGCGGCGTATACCAGGCCACGTTGGTCTCGTGCCAATTTTTCGCCAGGCGGCAAACAGCTTGAAATGGCCGAGCTGCCACTTTTGATAATTGAACCCATGGCTTTTTCTACAATATTAGATAAGCCACCCGCTTTGTTGCCTGGCGTCGTGTTGGCGCTGCGATCCACGTTAGCGCGCGCCAGATAGCTGTCGTACCACGCGAGCTGGGTCACAATATCTTGCGCGACACTGGCGTTGATCGCGCGCGAAGTGAGTTGATCCACGCCATCACGCACTTCGGTGTTTTCGCTGAACATCACGGTGGCGCCGGCGCGGACTAATAAATCTGCTGCAACGCCTAAAGCGGGGTTAGCTGTGACGCCACTCAGTGCATCGCTGCCTCCGCATTGCATGCCAACAATCAGCTCGCTTGCCGGTACCGTTTGGCGGGTGCGTTGATTCAGGCGGATCAAATGCACGGTGGCTTCGGTCATGATGGCTTGAATCATTGACATGAAGCCGACATGTTCAGCATCTTGCAAACAGACGGTGTCGACGCCGGTCGAGCGCTCGTCTTTGATGGGAAAGCTGCCGGGTGGCATCAATCGGTCAGGCTGTAATTTTTCGCAGCCCAAGCTCACCACCATGACCTCGCCCCCAAAATTTGGATTCAAACTGATATTTCGAATCGTGCGAATGGGAATGATCGCTTCGGCGGCATCAATCGCCACGCCACAACCGTAGGTGTGCTCAAGGCCCACCACGTCGTCGACGTTTGGGTATTTTGGTAGCAATTCGGCTTTGATTCGTTGCACCGCGTATTCAACCACCCCGGCCACGCATTGCACGGTGGTCGTGATTGCTAGGATGTTGCGCGTGCCAACCGAGCCATCCGCGTTTCGGTAGCCTTCAAAGGTATAGCCTTCAAGCGGCTCGGTCGACCCCGGTTTGACCGTTGCGATCGGTAGGTTCTCAAAATTGCGGGCCTCGGGCATGCGTAAGAGGCGTTCATGCACCCAACTGCCCGCTGGTATTGGCTTTAACGCGTAACCAATCGTTAGCCCGTAACGAATCACCGGCGCGTCTTGTGCAAAATCGATGAGCGCCACCTTATGCGCTTGCGGGACTTTGTTCACGAATACTAAGCCAGAGGGCAAAACCGTACCAGCCGGTAGCCCGCCATCGTTACCGACGATCGCGACGTTATCGAGATCGTGCATTTTGATGAGATGGGGTTTGGGGTGTTGTTGATTGATTGTCATCAGTCTTCTTTTTTGTCAGCCAGGAGGCGGCACTTTGGTTACCATCGTTCGTTCTGAGTGTATCGTATTGCCTGCTCCCAAAACAATGTATTGCCTCATTCAATCACCAACGCCTTTTGACCTCGTCGCCCTAGAGCCTGACTCATGAAAATTACAGAAATCCGCGAATCTACCCGTCCGATCAAGTCCAACATCCGAAACGCTTATATTGATTTTTCAAAAATGACGTTGAGCTTGGTCGCCGTTGTCACGGATGTGATCCGAGACGGTAAACCCGTGATTGGCTACGGCTTTAACTCAAACGGGCGTTATGGGCAGGGTGCTTTGATGCGCGAGCGATTTATCCCTCGTGTGCTCGAAGCTAAGCCCGACTCGTTACTAGATGCGAGAGGCATTTTGTGTCCGCATAAAGTCTGGGCGACGATGATGAATAACGAAAAGCCAGGCGGGCATGGTGAGCGCTCGGTGGCGGTTGGCACGATTGACATGGCCGTTTGGGACGCAGTCGCCAAGATTGAAGGCTTGCCGCTGTATCAGCTGTTGGCTGAACGCTATGGCGACGGCAAGCCCAAGCGCGAGGTGTTTGTCTACGCAGCTGGTGGCTATTACTGGCCTGGACAAGGGCTTGAAGGCCTCACACGCGAGATGCAAAGCTATCTTGATCGTGGGTATTCAGTCGTGAAGAAAAAAATTGGTGGAAGCTCGTTGGCTGAAGACTGCAAGCGAATTGAAGCCGTTTTAAAGTTGCTTGGTCCGGGGCAGAGACTGGCCGTTGATGCGAACGGTCGCTTTGATTTGAACACTGCGATTGAGTATGGCAAAGCCTTGGCACAGTACGATTTATTTTGGTACGAAGAGGCTGGTGACCCACTTGATTTTGAGTTGCAGGCAGAGCTAGCCAATCATTATGACAAACCGATGGCGACAGGTGAGAACCTGTTTTCTATGCAAGATGCTCGTAATTTGATTCGTTATGGTGGAATGCGGCGCGATCGAGACTGGTTGCAGTTTGATTGCGCCCTCAGCTATGGTTTGGTTGAATATTTGCGAACGCTTGAGATGCTGAAAGAGTATGACTGGTCGCCCAAGCGCTGCGTGCCGCACGGCGGTCATCAGATGTCGCTCGCGATTGCCGCAGGCTTGGGCCTCGGAGGAAACGAAAGCTATCCCGACTTATTTCAACCTTATGGCGGGTTTCCGGACGGCGTCAAGGTAGAGAACAGTATTGTGACTTTGCCAGAATTAGTGGGTATCGGATTTGAGGGTAAAGCCGACCTTTACGCCGAGATGAAAGCCTTGGCTGGTTAGGGACCAAAATCTGAATATGCTTTGCAGCATGCCTGTTTAGGTGCCAAAATGACAATGATGGCTGCTATTGTCGAGCTTTGTAGGCGGTTGTTAGTTAGCTCATGCAAGCCATTGTGATCCTGAAGAAAGTTATTGCCTGGGCATCCCGTTAAATCGTTTGTTTTTTTGGATATTGGTATGCGGCTCACCCAACGCGGATTTTTGATTGCGGTTGCAATCTTGGTTGTCTTGAACTTGTTCGTCTATTTATGGTGGATGAATCGGCCAATCGTTGTATTGGCCCCTGCTCAGATGAACCGTGAAATTGTGGCTGGGCTACAAACAGAAAGTCAACGGCTTCAGCTGATACTGGACGGCAGTTGCGAGAGCCCCGAACTGCAGTCGTTTAGGCGTGGTGAAATTGGTCCACTGGTGCGGCGAGAGCAAAGCGCGCCCTCTAATGTGCCACCACAAGCGCTCGGTCAACGGCCAGGTTCAGCCAATACACCAACGCCTAGTGCCACCGCGAATACGCCAACGCCAGTCGCCTCAGCGAATCCGGGGCAGGTACCGCCTGCGCCGGCCGTAACCGCCCCAACTGAACCGAGTGCCGCAGTGCTCCCGCAAGACAAACTGGTGGCCTTGCTTGATGCTGCAACGGTCCGTGTGTTGGTGTTTGACGCCAAGATGAAGTTTCTTGGGCACGGCAGTGGCTTTTTTATTGATACGAACGTGCTCGTGACAAATCGACACGTGATTGAAACAGGAAAGATTTTTGCCATTACGAGCACTCTCCTGGGATCTGAACCCTTGCCCGCCAAACTGGTGGCAGTCACCAAAGACTCTGACATCGCTAACCCAGACTTTGCCTTGCTCAAAGTCGAGCAAGTCCCGTCGGGCGTACGACAGCTTGCGATTGCCACTGACCCCCAAGTGCTACAGACGGTCGTCGCCGCTGGTTACCCTGGGTCTGATATTCGGGGCGACACCAACGTTGTGACGCCTAATACTGTGTTCTCTCAAGGCGAGGTCAGTGTCTTGCAGCGCCAGACCAATAATTTAGTGCTGGTATTACATACGGCCAAGATGTCTACGGGTAGCTCTGGGGGGCCGCTGGTGAATCGTTGTGGCAACGTCGTAGGAGTCAACACGTTTATTGGCGCACGCGAAGATCAATTCACTGACCGTTCGTTGTATGCCCTGTCTGCGACTTCGTTACGTGGATTTTTAGACCAGTACCGCCAAACTTATACCAAGATGTCGAGTGCCTGCACGTCAGAGCCTAAAAACTGAGCTTGCTTCAAGACAAAAATTACTGAGCCGACTGAACATGCAAACTCTGCCACTTATTACTAAGCGAACATTGATCGATGTGAAAGGGATCAATGGTCAGCCCATTTTTAGTTACTACCAGCAACTTGTGAGCTTGCTGCAACGCGACCCAAGCGATCGAGGCCTGCCGGTTTTTTTTGCTGAACCGGTTGTCAATGCCATGCGCGGTGAGGTGGCGTGGGTGACAAAGCTTGAAGGTCCGATTCGCGGTTTTCACGAGTTGACGCCGGATGAAAAGCTACAGGTGTCCTCCCAAATTAATAAAAAATGTCTGCAGGTGAGGGCGATTGCAGAAAAAGTTGGGTCGAGCGCATCCACCTCGTCAGCCTATGGTGCGCAGGCGTTGTTAGCGATGTTGTCGACTCCTGACGCATTGGCTTCTATTTTTATGGTGGGCGAACAACTGGTGATTGCTCAGTGGGGTTGCGTGCCCTATAGCGATAAAGGCGGCGTGTTTGACTTAGATGCGCAGTTTTCAAAGGCGTTTGCACCTGGTGCCAAAGTGATTGCGTCCGAGAATGCCGCGCTGGCGTCAGCGGCGGTGGCGACTGGGTCGGGCAACTGGTGGCGTTGGCTCGTGCTCGCCTTACTCACCTTATTGTTGGTGGTGGGGTTGTTTCATAAACAATGGTTGGCCGTTATTTCACCGGGTCCAACGCTCGAAGTTGAAAACGGCTTGCGCACGCGGATCGCTCAGTTATGGGACAAGATCGGCGATAAAGCTGGTGCGTGTTTTCCACCAATCGCCCGTGTAACCCCCACCCCAGCACCTACGCTGACACCAGTGCCGATTGCACCACCTACACCCGCGCCCGCGCCTCTCAGTGTGCCTGCACCATCGGCGACGGTGAGTTCGGATGAAATTGATAAACGATTAGATCGTAGCGCAGTGACACAAGGAAAATTCGTCAATATCTCTTTGGCTTGGACCGATCGCGCTGA
>JARXAG010000058.1 GCA_029866055.1 Burkholderiaceae bacterium | reverse complement strand
GCAGCAACCGAGCCCAGCGCCATGTGCTGACAAGGTGAGGCCTTGTAAAAAGATCCCCATATCCAAGGTCGACCAAGGCCCTAAGGTGCTGTCCATGAACATGAACATCGCACAGGGTGCGTCAAAGAACTGAAAGTTTTTTAGACGCAATTCGTTACGGCGCTCGCTGTCTCCACGCCCGATCCCCAAGGCTTCAAAGCGACGTGCACCGTGAATTTTTGAACGTTGTTCAAGCGCTTCAGGCCAGCTTGTGGGCGTGAGTACGTCGTAATTGGTTGGGGTATTCGAGCGAGCGAGTTCATAGAGCACACCGCTCAGTTCGTCGCGCTTGGCACCGGTGACGACTGCGACTTCCCAGGGTTGGGTGTTTGTGTAAGAGGCGCTGCGACCAGCGGCCGCTAAAACGGTACGAATCAGCTCTTGTGGCACAGGCTTAGATTGATAGCCTCGAATGCTGCGGCGAGTCTGAATCCCTTGTAGTAGTTCCATGTTTTGGCTCCATCTAATGATGCTCAGAATGTTATCACTATCCCATTTGCTCAATGCGGTCGCCCAAGGCCACAGCCTCAGAGTGGCTATGTGTCACCATGAGCGTGGTGACGCCCGTTTGCTTCAGGATGGTGCGTAGCTCGAAGATTAGGCGTTCACGCGTGTCTGCATCGAGATTAGAAAAAGGCTCGTCGAGTAACAGGATATCGGGTTTAGGTGCCAAAGCGCGTGCCAGTGCTGCCCGCTGTTGCTGCCCGCCTGAGAGCTCGTGCGGAAAACGTTTTGCGTACGGTTCAAGATCGACCAACTTAAGCAGAGCTTGCACCTGTTGTTCACGCGCCTCGGCTGATAATTTTTTTAGACCAAAACCAATGTTCTGCGCAACATTTAAATGCGGAAACAAGGCGTAATCTTGAAACATAAAGCCTACCCGACGATGTTCTGGCGCGACGGTGAAGGTGGCCGACGAGAGCAACGTGTCATTGAGGTAAATGGCCCCCGCATCGATAGTTTCAAAGCCGGCAATCACCCGTAGCAAACTGCTTTTGCCGCAACCAGAGGGGCCCAAGATGCAAACAGTTTCGCCCGCTTGAAGCGTTAAGCTGTAACGCTTGAGCACTGAGACGTCTGCATCGTTTGAGGCAAAACTTAAACTGATCTCGTCAATTTTTAAAATGGTATTCACGACGCGTGTCCGTAAAGTGCAGCATGTGGAATCCAGACCATGTGGTGTGCAAATGGATTTAAGAGCATATGGCTTTAATTTTTTAGCTGAGATTTTTTTAACGTGGATTGCGTACGCGTTAACAGAATCACGGGCAAGACGCTGACTAAAACAATGATCAACGCCGCGATGGCGCCTTCTTCATAGGTGCCGCGCGCGGCTTCGCCATACAGCCAGGTCGCAAGCGTTTCGATATTCAGCGGGCGTAGCAACAACGTGATCGGGAGCTCTTTCATGGTCTCAACAAAGACCATGAGCGCTGCGGCAAACAGCGCAGGGCGCAAAAGCGGTAGGTCTACGCGAAGCATTACCCCAAGAGGTGAGTGGCCTAGCGAGCGGGCCAGCTGGTCAAGTGCAATGGGAATGCGAGCAAAACCCGCTTCGATTGATCCTGAGGCAACGGCCAACAGGCGCAAGGTACAGGCCAGCACCAAGCCAGCCATGGTGCCAAGCAGCCACAACCCGGGCGAACCGAGCGAGAGCCACTGGCGGGTTTGATTGAGCCCGCTGTCTAGCAGGGCAAAGGGCACGAGCAGCCCGATGGCGAGTACCGTACCGGGCAGGGCATAGCCAATGGTCGCCGTGCGCGCCAGGCGCTGGCCGAGCGTGGTGCCACGGCGCGAGCCCCAACTGCGTGCCGCCCACGCTAGCATCAGCCCACTTAAGACCGTACAGGTCGTCACCGCCAGCGAGATGAGGATAGTGTTCAGCGCTGCCTGTTGAAGAATCGAGGAGATCGCGCCGGTTTGACTCAAGCGCAAAAAGGCCTGCCAGCTTAGATGCGCGACAGGAATCACAAAGCCTGCCAAGACCGGAAGCAAACAGAACAAACTGGCTGCGAGACCAGGCCAACGGCGCAGCGGCCTAGGTTGCATCGGGCGCGACTGATCGGTGTTGATGAAGCGCTGGCGTCGGCGCGCATAGCGCTCAACGGCGATCAATCCTAGCACCAAGACCAACATCGTCAAAGCAATGTGGGCGGCGCCCGCTAAATCTGAACGTGTGAGCCACGTGGTGTAGATCGCAACGGTGAGTGTTTGCAGACCTAAAAACTCTGAGGCACCGACATCATTGAGCGTTTCGAGCAGGGCCAGAGTCGTACCGACCACAATGGCTGGGCGCGCCATGGGTAAGGCCACGCGAAAAAACAGACTAAAGGGGCCGTGCCCTAACCCGCGTGCCGCTTCGATCAAGTTAGCTGGCTGCGTTAAAAACATGTGACGTGCGCTGAGGTACACGTAGGGGTACAGCACACTGCCTAAAATGAGAATCGCTCCGAACATTGAACGTGTGTCTGGCAGCCGAAACTCTCGCGGTGAGCTATAGCCGAGCACTTCGCGGATCAAGCTTTGAAGCGGCCCGATTGGGTGCAGTAGGTCTAGATAAGAGTAAGCCACGACGTAGGTGGGAACGGCAAGCGGTAACAGCAGCGCCCATACCAAGATCTTACGACCAGGAAACTGGAAGGCGGTGACAAGCCAAGCCGCGCCTGTGCCGAGCATCACCACCACAACACCTACGCCTAGCAACAACACTAGCGTTGTGAGGGCTGCGTCGGGTATGACGTAGCGCGATAAGTGTGCCCATTGAGTATTGTTTGCACTGACGGCAGACACGAGCAAAGACGCGATGGGTGCAAGCACGCAGGCTGCTATCAAACAGGCGAGCGCGGTAGGCCAAAAGCCGGTCGCGAGCCAACTGTTGCGAGAGGGTATCAGCGTCATCGTGGCGTCGGGTTACCGGTCAAAGCCGAGGCGATCTACGAGCAAGCTTGCTTCTTTGCGATGCTTCGCAATCTCAGTGAGTGGTGTGAGATCGGCCTTGAGCAAACCGAAGCTTTCAACGGTAGGATCAAGCGCAACACCTTGACGCACGGGGTATTCAAAATTGACACGCGCATACAGATTTTGCGCAGATGGTGAGATTAAGTATTCGAGAAAGGCGATGGCACCCACTTTGTTGGGTGCATGTGCCGCCACTCCAGCCCCTGAAATGTTGACAAAGGTGCCACCGGTTTGCGCGAAGGTTGGGCGAATGACTTGAATAGCGTCGCCCCATTTGCGGGCGTCAGTACCTGCTGCTGCCGTCTTCATTTGACCTGCGTAATAGGCGTTTGCCAGGCCGAGATCGCAAATGCCACCTAAGATATCTCGTGCAACGTCGCGATCGCCCCCCGCTGCTTTGCGGGCAAGGTTGGCTTTGACACCACGCAGCCACTGCTCAGTTTGTGCGATGCCTCGGTGTGCAATTATTGAGGCAATCAGGGCGTTGTTGTAAGGATGTTGCCCCGAGCGAATGCAGACTTTACCTTTGTAAGCGGGGCTTGCTAAATCTTCGTAACGAAACGACTCAAGCTTTAGGCTTTTGTCGGCATACAGCACGCGATCGCGTAACGAGAAAGCAAACCAGGTGCCGTCGCTGCTGCGAAGCGGGGCAGGGATCGCAGCATTTAACGCCTCAGAGTTAATCGCTTGAAATAGTTTCGACTCAGACAAATCCAGAAGATTACCGATGTCGACAGCCATTAAGACATCAGCAGGCGAACTCACACCTTCAGCTTTGACGCGCTCAAGTAGCCCGTCTTTTAAAAAAACCGTTGCGACTTTAATCCCAGTCTTAGCGGTGAAGGCTTCAAGTAGAGGTTTCATGAGCCCGGGTTCGCGGGTGGTGTACAAGTTAATGGATTGTGTCTGCGCTTGGACGCCTGAGCACAGGGCAAGCGCGAGTGCGATGAAGGCAACTGCGCGCGCGGAAGACAAAGAGCGAAATGCGGCGGCTGCAACGTTGAGGGGTGCAAACCAAGTCGGGGTACGACTCAAAAACAGGGAAAAGCGTTGCAACACAATAAACCTTTAACTTTGTATGACTAAAAATCTAAATGCAAATGCGAATGATTCGCAACAAGGTTTAATCGTAACACTTTTTTCTTTTTGTTGCTTTTGAGCGTTCGGCTTGCCGAGCTGCTAAGCCCCGCAAGTCATGTGGCTAAATATCCCTTATTTGACCTATTTCAGGTAATGTTGTGGCTTCGTAAAATACGGATGAGGGCGGGGGATATCCGCCTGATCCTCAGAACAATGCACCCGGAGGCTTTTTTATGCTGTTTCCCACCACAATCGTTGGCAGTTATCCACAGCCCGACTGGCTAATCGATCGCGAGAAACTGGCGGGGCGGTTTCCGCCGCGAGTGCGGGCCAAAGAGCTCTGGCGTGTCGCCGAGCCGTATCTTCAGCAGGCCATGGAAGACGCCACCTTGATCGCGATCAGAGGCCAAGAGCAGGCTGGCCTAGACATCATTACTGACGGTGAGATCCGTCGTGAAAGCTATTCCAATCGTATCGCCACAGCGCTTGAGGGCATCGATATCGACAATCCAGGGACAGCACTCGATCGTTCAGGACACCCAAATCCCGTGCCCAGAATTGTTGGCAAAATCAAACGTGCGCGTGCCATCGAAGTTGAAGACTTACTGTTTTTAAAGGCGCACACCACCCGCAAGGTCAAAATTACAGTACCGGGCGCTTTTACGATGTTGCAGCAGGCGCAAAATGATTTCTATGCCTCTGAAGAAGAAGCCGCTATGGACTATGCAGCGGCTTTGAATGAAGAGATTAAAGATTTGTTTGCGCACGGTGCAGATATCGTACAGATTGACGAGCCTTACATGCAGGCGCGTCCTGAAAAAGCTCGCCAGTACGGTATCAAGGCGTTGAATCGCGCGCTAGAGGGTGTCACGGGTCAAACCGCCGTGCATATCTGCTTTGGTTACGCTGCGGTGATTCATGCGCGCCCCTCTGGATATGATTTTTTACCTGAGCTTGCACAATGCTCTTGCCACCAGATTTCAATTGAAACCGCGCAGTCGAATCTAGATTGTCAGGTGCTCGAGTCGTTAGGTAATAAGCAGATCATGGTGGGCTGTTTAGACCTGAGCGATATGAAGATCGAAACGCCCGAAGTGGTGGCGGCTCGTATTCGCAAAGCCCTGAAATTCATCAAGCCCGAGCAAGTGATCTTGGCACCCGATTGCGGCATGAAATATTTGCCTCGAGAGGTTGCTGACGGAAAGTTGCACGCGATGGTTCAAGCGGCGCAGTTATTACGTGTTGAATATGCCAACCATTGATTACGGCGAGCGTCTACGTCTCGGCATCATGGTGCCTTCGGGCAATGTGATCGCCGAACCGCAGATTCATGCGATGCTGCCGGCGGGCGTTGTTGCCTACATCACCAGGCTTGAGTTGCGGGGTAGCTCAGAGGCCGAACTCATCGAAATGAGTCGCCATGTTGAAACAGGTGCCAAGCTTTTGGCCGATGCGCAGGTGGGGGCTGTGGTGTTTCACTGTACCGCAGTGAGTACCTTCAGTGCACAGATGGGACAGGAGATTCAACAACGCATTGAACACGCAAGCGGTTTGCCTGCGTTTTCAACCTCAGAAGCGATTGTTGCAGCGTTGAAAGGCTTACGAGCCAAAAAAATTATTTTGCTGACGCCTTACATCGAAGAGGTCAATGTGCGCGAGTGTGCCTTCTTGGCGCATCATGGTTTTGAGGTCATCGCACAAATGGGCTTAGGAATCGATACCAATGCTGAGATGGGAAAACTGCCTGAGCAAGTGTGGGTCGACCAAGCGCTCAAACTTCAAGATCCGCAGGCCGATGCGTATTTCATCAGTTGTACCGCAGTACGTTCGGCTGAGGCAATCGAACGGATCGAAGCGCTACTCGATCGGCCTGTGATTACAAGCAATCAAGCGATGGTGTGGTTTGGCCTGCGTAAATATGGAATAAGCGATCACGCACCGGGCTATGGTCGCTTGTTTGATTTGCAGTCTGTGTGATTGACGGCCAATCGTTTGTGTGGTCGTTAACGTGTGTGATTGAAAGCAGGCAGCTATGCAAGCCTGCCGGTCGCCTTACTGGTTTTTAATCCCGGCGGCTTTGATGACGACGCCCCATTTTTCGAGCTCGGCAGAGAGATGGTTGGCAAGTTCAGCGGGTGCACCGCCCATTGTGGTTGCACCAATATCGGCAAGTTTCTGTTTAAACACAGGGTCTCTCAAAATTTGATTGACCTCGGTATTCATTCTGTCAATGATGGGTTTTGGAGTGCCAGCGGGGGCTAACAAGGCAAACCATGTTGACGACATTAACTTCGGAAAGCCTAACTCAGCGGTTGTTGGCACGTCGGGCAGGGCAGGTGAACGCGTCGGTGACATGATCGCGAGTGCACGAACCTTATTGGCTTTAACTTGCCCGGCGATGCCTGGCACCAACTGAAACATGGTTTGAATCTCGTTGGCGATCAAGTTGGTGGTTGCG
>JARXAG010000041.1 GCA_029866055.1 Burkholderiaceae bacterium | reverse complement strand
CGTGCAGGGTCAACGTGTCAAATCCTCAAAGACGTCCTATACTCACAATCATTATGCGGGGGTACTTGGCCAGTGGCCAGGTTGAGAGAGTCCCTTCGTACCAGTACGGATAATGCCGAAGCTGGGAGCGCGTTCCGACCTGATCGGAATCCATCCCGATTCGGCTCCAATTAAAAAAATCGGAGCCCTTCAATGAATGCCACCCCAAAATTTTTAGCTGCCACCGCTGAAGTCGATGCGGCTGCGGTTGCGCCTTTGCCAAAGTCACGCAAAGTGTATGAGATCGGTTCGCGCCCAGATATCCGCGTGCCGTTTCGCGAGATCGAACAAGAAGATACTTCGACCTCGTTTGGCGGTGAAAAAAATCCGCCCTTAACGGTCTATGACTGCAGCGGCCCCTACACTGACCCCGCAATCAAAATTGATATTCGCCGTGGCTTGCCCGAGATGCGTCGGGCATGGATTGAAGAGCGCGGCGACACAGAATTGCTTGCCGGCCCAAGTAGTGCCTATGGCAAAGAGCGTTTGGTGGATCCAAAGCTGACAGCCATGCGTTTTGACTTGCAACGCCCCCCACGCCGTGCCAAAGCAGGCGCCAACGTGTCGCAAATGCACTACGCGCGTCGCGGCATCATTACGCCTGAGATGGAATACGTATCGATTCGCGAAAATCTGCGTCGCGAACAATACATTGAAAGCCTGCGCGCCACCGGCCCAGAGGGTGAAAAAATGGCCCGTCGCATGTTGCGTCAACATCCGGGCGAGTCGTTTGGTGCCTCGATCCCAAGCACCATGACGCCCGAATTTGTGCGCTCTGAAATTGCACGTGGTCGCGCCATCATCCCGCTCAACATCAATCACCCTGAAGTTGAACCCATGGCGATTGGGCGCAACTTTTTAGTCAAGATTAATGCCAACATCGGCAATTCTGCAGTGAGCTCAAGCATTGCCGAAGAAGTTGAGAAAATGACCTGGTCAATTCGTTGGGGTGGCGACACCGTCATGGATTTATCAACAGGCAAAAATATCCACGAAACTCGCGAGTGGATTTTGCGTAATTCACCTGTCCCAATCGGTACCGTGCCGATTTATCAGGCGCTTGAAAAAGTCGACGGCAAAGCCGAAGACCTCACCTGGGAAATCTTTCGCGACACGCTCATCGAACAAGCCGAACAAGGCGTGGATTACTTCACGATTCACGCCGGCGTGCGTCTGCCCTTTATCCCGATGACTGCAGATCGCATGACAGGTATTGTGTCGCGCGGGGGCTCGATCATGGCAAAGTGGTGTCTGGCGCATCACAAAGAAAGTTTCTTGTACGAGCGCTTTGAAGACATCTGCGAAATCATGAAAGCCTACGACGTAAGCTTTTCGCTTGGCGATGGCTTGCGCCCAGGTTCTGGCTTTGACGCTAATGATGAAGCGCAATTTGCTGAATTAAAAACCTTAGGTGAGCTCACCAAGGTGGCTTGGCAGCACGACGTGCAAGTCATGATCGAAGGCCCGGGCCACGTGCCCATGCAATTGATCAAAGAAAATATGGACATGCAGCTCAAGCATTGCGACGAAGCGCCTTTCTATACCCTAGGCCCTTTGACCACCGATATTGCACCAGGCTACGACCACATTACGTCTGGCATTGGCGCGGCCCTGATCGGCTGGTATGGCACTGCGATGCTTTGCTATGTCACACCCAAAGAGCATCTGGGCTTGCCTAACAAAAAGGACGTCAAAGACGGCATCATCACCTACAAGATCGCAGCACACGCGGCAGATCTGGCCAAGGGGCATCCCGGCGCTGCAATTCGTGACAACGCCTTATCGAAGGCGCGTTTTGAGTTTCGTTGGGACGATCAGTTCAATCTTGGCTTGGATCCTGACACAGCCAAAGACTTTCATGACGAGACTTTGCCTAAAGACTCAATGAAAGTCGCGCACTTCTGTTCGATGTGCGGCCCACACTTTTGCAGTATGAAAATTACGCAAGACGTGCGCGATTACGCTAAAAAACTCGGCGTCGAAAACGATGCGGCGCTTAAGGCTGGCATGCAAGAAAAAGCAATTGAGTTTGTGAAAAAAGGTTCTGAGATTTATCACAAAACTTAATACCCTCGTGCTTTCAAGTGCAAATGCGAAAAAGCAAACGATCAAGCCCTGCGTCAAGCAGGGCTTGATCGTTTAAACCTGATGACAAAATCTCGCCTGCCACTGCTCGATGCCATGAAAGGCATCGGGTGCATCGCCATCGTGCTGCACCATCTTGCGGTGTACGGGCCGATGTCTGATGTAGTGCGAGGTACTTTCCCTGCAGTCATCGATGGGCTTGAAATCTATGCCCGCTTAGCCGTGCAAATGTTTTTTGTGTTGGCTGGATTTTTAGTCGCTGCTCAACTTGCGCCCGAGGGGCAACCTTCTGCCTCTTCGGCGACTTCGGCGGTGAGCCTGATCCTTAAGCGCTACCGCCGTTTAGTCACACCGTTCTTATTTGCGATTGCTTCTGCAATCTTAATCACAGCAATTGTCAGGCCTTGGTTTGTACACGACTCGCTTTCAGCACCCCCGAGCCTCGCACAGTTACTGGCGCACGCCTTGTTACTACACGACCTCACCGGGGTTGAAGCCTTATCCGCTGGGGTTTGGTATGTCGCGATTGATTTTCAACTATTTATCTTGACAGTCTTACTCACCGCGCTCAGTGCGCGCGTGGCGTCCACCTGGCGCTGGGTGTTTCCGTGTTTGATGATGGCATTGGCAGCTGCCTCATTGTGGGCAATTAACCGCCACAATCAATATGAGGACTACGCCCCCTACTTCTTTGGCGCCTACGCACTTGGGATGCTGGCCTACTGGTCAACACGCAATACCTCAGGTGGCATCTTTTTAGTAACGATCGCGGCACTTGGCTCAGTGGCCTTGTGGTTGCAATATCGCAATCCAATCGTCGTGGCACTGACCACTGCAATCATTGTTGCCATCGCGGGCCAACGTGGCTGGCTGGCGCTTTGGCCGCGCCCAGGCCTGTTGACGTGGCTAGGTCAGCGCTCATATTCAATTTTTTTGATTCACTACGGCTTTGTCATCGGGGTGAATGCGCTTTGGGCACGGTTTTTTCCGACGGGAGTGGTCATCAACGCGATAGGAATGATGCTAGCAGTCATCATCTCGATTGGAGCCGGCGCGAATCTGTATCGTTACGTTGAAAGCCAGCCCAACGCGCTGGGCCGCAACTGGGTCACTGCGGTACTAGGCGTTGCAGTCGCAGCCACATTTCTGCTTGAGACGCTTGCCTGGTGACGGTATGTTTTTTTAAACAACTCGCCAATCAATCAAACCCACGCCTCAACGCTGGTAGGGGCTCGGCGCCCGCAGTGGCTCGCATTTTTCCTCACCCTAGATTTGGTGCCAGCGTTCTTTTCACGTCTTTTTCTGTGCGACCCGAGCGCTTGACGTAATCGGCCACTTGATCATCGCCAATGATGCCCACGCTAAAGTACTGCGACTGTGGGTGGCTGAAATAAAATCCCGATACGCTGGCCGCCGGATGCATGGCATAACTTTCTGTCAACATCATGCCGATGTCGGCGCCGTCAAGCACCTCGAACATTTCACGCTTGACCACATGCTCTGGGCAAGCAGGGTAGCCTGGCGCAGGCCGGATCCCTTGATAGGCTTCTTTGATCATTTGCTCGTTGGTCAAAGCTTCGTCAGGTACATAACCCCAAATATCTTTGCGAACACGCGCATGAAGCGCCTCGGCAAACGCCTCGGCGCAGCGATCGGCCAAAGACTTAAACATGATGGCCGAATAATCGTCGTTGGCACGTTCAAATTCTTGTTCTTTTTTCTCGATACCCAAGCCAGCTGTGACCGCAAACAAACCGATGTAATCCATCACGCCAGACTCTTTGGGCGCAATAAAGTCAGCCAAACATTTGTTTTCAACACCCTCGCGCTTCATGCCCTGCTGACGCAAACCACGCCAGGTGAACAATACTTTTTCACGCGTTTCGTCGGTATAGATTTCGATGTCATCGTCATTGATTGTGTTGGCCGGGTAAAACGCCGCAACGCCATTAGCCGTTAACCAGCGGCCATCGACCATACGTTTAAGCATCGCCTGGCCATCGGCCAACACCGACCGGGCTTGTTCGCCCACAATTTTGTCATCTAAGATTGCCGGATATTGACCGAACAAGCTCCACGTTTGAAAAAACGGCGTCCAATCGATGTAGCTTGCCAACTCGGCGAGATCGAAATTTTTGAAGGTGCGGCGACCAATAAATTTTGGCCGCGGCGGTGTGTAGCCCGCCCAGTCAATCGCGAGCTTTGCGGCACGGGCATCCACCAGCGACATCAGCGGCGTGGCTTTACGTGCAGCATGACGACGACGCACGTCTTCGTATTCAACCGCTAGCTCTTCAAGATAGGTGTTGGCTGTTTCAGAGACCAGATTTTGCGCAACCCCCACCGAGCGGCTGGCATCCGGCACATAAATCACTGGGCCCTCATAATGTGGCGCAATTTTGACGGCCGTATGCACCCGACTGGTTGTGGCGCCGCCAATCATCAACGGGATTTTGCGGCTGCGAAAATATTCATCGCGCTGCATCTCGCTTGCGACGTAGGCCATCTCTTCAAGGCTTGGCGTAATCAAACCCGATAGGCCAACAATGTCAGCTTTTTCTGCTTTGGCGCGCGCCAAAATCTCGGCGGCCGGCACCATCACACCCATATTGACGACTTCAAAGTTATTACACTGAAGCACCACCGTGACGATGTTTTTGCCAATATCGTGCACATCGCCCTTGACGGTTGCGATCACGATTTTGCCTTTTGCACGGACGTCACCACCCGCGGCCTCGATGAGCTTTTTTTCAGCTTCGATAAACGGGATCAAGTGCCCGACGGCTTGCTTCATCACGCGGGCAGACTTCACCACCTGTGGCAAAAACATTTTGCCTTCACCAAACAAATCGCCCACGATGTTCATGCCATCCATGAGCGGGCCTTCGATCACCTCGATGGGGCGCCCGTTGCGATCGGCAATCTGCTGGCGGATTTCTTCAGTGTCTTCAACAATAAACTGCGTCATGCCGTGCACCATGGCATGGGCCAGACGCTTATCTACCGATTGCTGGCGCCATGCGAGGTCTTCTTCGCGCTTGATGCCATTGCCTTTAAAGTTTTCAGCGAATTCAACCAAGCGCTCGGTTGGCGTGCGCGTATCGTTTAAATCTTTTTTGCCCAGCGCTTTGGCTTTATTCACGATCTAGCACCACGTCTTCAACTAACTCGCGCAACGCGGGATCGATATTGGCGTACACGCCCAATTGGCCCGCATTGACGATTCCCATGGTCATGCCTTCGCGAATCGCATGATACAAAAACACCGTATGAATTGCCTCGCGGATCGGTTCGTTACCTCTGAACGAAAAACTGACATTCGAGACCCCGCCAGAGATACGTGCGTGAGGCAGATTCTCGCGAATCCATTTGGTGGACTCAATAAAATCAACTGCGTAGTGGTTATGCTCGTCAATTCCGGTGGCGATGGCAAAGACGTTTGGATCAAAAATAATATCTTCGGGCGGAAACCCCACCTTGTCGATCAACAAGTTGTAAGCGCGCGTACAAATCATTTTGCGACGCTCAAGCGTATCGGCCTGACCTTTCTCGTCAAAGGCCATCACTACAGCGGCAGCGCCGTACAAGCGGCACAAGCGAGCTTGTTTTAAGAACGGCTCTTCGCCTTCTTTTAACGAGATCGAATTCACGATCGATTTGCCTTGCACGCACTTTAGGCCGGTTTCAATGACAGACCATTTTGAACTATCGATCATCACCGGCACGCGTGCGATGTCAGGCTCGGACGCGATCATATTCAAAAAGCGATGCATGCACGCCACTGAGTCAAGCATGGCTTCGTCCATGTTGATATCAATAATTTGCGCGCCATTTTCAACTTGTTGGCGTGCGACCGCAACGGCCTCGTCGTACTTTTCTTCGCGGATCAGACGGGCAAACGCCTTGCTGCCAGTTACGTTTGCACGCTCGCCGACGTTGACGAACAAAGATTCGTCATCGATGTTCAATGCCTCAAGGCCCGACAAACGCGTTTTGACCGCAATCTCGGGCACCACACGAATTGGCAAGGCTTGAACTTTTTCAGCAATCGCTTGAATGTGTTCGGGTGTGGTGCCGCAACAACCACCGGCCATATTGACCAAGCCTGCCCGAGCGAACTCTTCGAGTAACGCTGAAGTGTCTGCCGGCGTCTCGTCAAAGCCAGTATCGCTCATAGGATTTGGCAGACCCGCGTTGGGATACACGCAAACGTAGGTGTCGCAAATCTTTGCAAGCTCGGCGATATAGGGGCGCATCAGCGCCGCACCGAGTGCGCAATTCAAACCAATGGTGATGGGACGCGCGTGACGAACTGAGTTCCAGAACCCCTCGACGGTTTGGCCCGACAAAATCCGCCCTGAGGCGTCAGTGACGGTGCCAGAAATCATCACAGGCAGGCGCTCACCGCGCGCTTCAAAGACTTCTTCAACAGCAAAAATTGCTGCCTTGGCGTTCAGCGTATCGAAAATGGTTTCAATCAAAATGAGATCGACCCCTCCATCCAGCAAACCGTTCAGTTGCTCGGTGTAAGCCACACGCAACTCATCAAAGGTGACGTTGCGCGCGCCCGGGTCATTCACATCGGGCGAGATCGAAGCGGTTTTAGGCTGAGGCCCTAAGGCGCCTGCGACAAAGCGTGGGCGCTCGGGCGTGCTGTAAGCATCGCAGGCGATTCGCGCCAGGCGAGCAGATTCGATATTTTGCTCGTAAGCAAGTTCGGCTAACTCGTAATCCCCTTGAGCAATGGTGGTCGCACCAAAGGTATTGGTTTCGATCACGTCGCAACCGGCGGCCAAATACTGCTTATGAATCTCAAGGATGATGTCGGGACGCGTCAACGAGAGTAGTTCGTTGTTGCCTTTGACATCTTTGCCATGGGCAGCAAAACGCTCAGAGCGAAAGTCAGCTTCAGAGAGTTTGTATTGCTGAATCATGGTGCCCATTGCACCATCAAGAATCATGATCCGTGAGCCCAGCGCGCGCGCAAAGTCAGCGCCTCGGGTGTAGCTAGCAAGCGGAAAAGGTAGTTTAGGGTAAGCCATCACGACGCTAAAAATCTGAGTGACGATGCAAAGAGTGGCTGCACCGGGTTTAAAGCGCCATCAAACGACAAGCACTAAAAACTAGAATAAAAGCACTGAAAATTAGAACAACCATGAGGGGGCGGATGATGGGTCAAACATCGCACAAACCGCAGCTTCAGACGCACCAGTGGCTGAAGAAAGAGTTTACCAAAAACACCGTGGTGTAACATTCGCCACAGAACTGGTGCTTTCGATGCATACAGGTGCGCGCTTTTAGGATTGCGTACTGCATTGGGAAAGTTAAACGGGAAACAGGGAAACACGTCGCAAGACGGTTGTGCCTGTGCTGCCCCCGCAACGGTCAACGCCAAGGTTTTAGCAATAAAACCTTGGCGCCAGCCCGATACCGGCCAGTTTGCGCAAAGACGATAACCCTAAGGGGTATTGGATCTTTTTCAACGTTCAAGGCCTGCGGGGACGCAGGCTATTACGAGGTAGTCACTCATGCAATTTTTCATCTATCAGCTCGGCGCCGCTGCCGCAGCCTTGGCCGTCTCGACCAGCGCGCTCGCGCAAACCCTCCCCTCAAATTTGGCTACGACAGCGACAAGCACTGTTTCTGCCCAAACAACCCGCGAGAGCTCTGTTGCCGAGCTAAAGCTTGGCCCCACGCCGCAACTTGCCACCATCGTGGTAACGCCTGGGCGCACCGCCGAGGCCCTTTCAGACACGTTAGGCGACAACAGTGTGATCGGTCGAGATGAGCTTGACACTTTGCCGAACGGTACCTTAGCTGACGCGCTCGCACGAGAACACGGCATCGAGGCGCTCAACTATGGTGGCCCGCAACCGCTGAGCAGCGTCAATATTCGCGGCACCAATAGCAATCAATCCTTGATTTTGATCGATGGCCTGCGCATCAATAGTGCCACCACCGGCGATGCGCCGCTGGGTGCAATCCCACTCAACAGTATCGAACGTGTTGAGATCATGCGAGGCACCGCGAGCAGCCTCTATGGCGCAGATGCCATCGGTGGTGTGATCAACATCATCACGCGGGGCGACCAAGATCGGCCGTTTTCAGCGTACGCCAACGCTGGGGTCGGCAGCAACGCCACCACGCAGTATGACGCGGGATTGTCAGGAGCTGCAAACGGCTGGGTCTACAGCTTGTTTGGCGGCTACGGCCAGAGCGGGGGCACCAACGCCACGAAACCAGGCAATTACTCTTACAACCCCGACAAAGACTCGTACTACCGTAGCAACGTCGGAGGCACCTTAGGCTACACCTGGCAACCGGGTCAAACACTGACGTTTCAAAGCTATCAATCTAGCGTCAATGGCGGCTACGATGCCGGCACGCCTTATTTCAACGACCGCGGCATTCAAACTGTCAGCACCAATATGCTGACCAGCAAAAATCGAATATCTGATTTTTGGACAAGTACGTTACGTGCCGGCTATACCAACGAGCGCTATCAGACGGTGAACGCTGGCTCTGACCTTGTACCGAATAACTCGCTTGATGGTAAGCAACATTTTGCGACGCGCCAAGGTCAATACTTGTGGCAAAACGACCTTAAGTTTTCACCGACTCAAATCGTCTCCCTGGGCTATGAACGTTTAGAACAGAGCGTCGATGGCACCTTGTCAAATGGCGACTATCCACAAGCCTCCTATGTGAACTATCAACAGACCACGCGCTATACCAACTCGCTGTTCGGGATCTATCGGGGTGCTTGGGGACCACAGTCAGTGCAGGCAAGCGTGCGCAACGATAATAATTCGCAGTATGGCAACTTTGTAACCGGTAGCTTGGTGTACGGGCTGTCGCTCACGCCGCAGTGGCGAGCCACTGTCGGCGCAAACACGGGCTTTCGTGCGCCTAACTTTAACGAACTCTACTGGCCGGTTACACCTTTCTATGCGGGCAACCCTTTGCTGCAACCAGAGAAGTCACGCAATATCGAGCTGGGGTTGAAGTACTCGACCGAACAGACTCAATTAAGTTTGGTCGCGTATCGCAACGAGATCACTAACTTGATCTTGACTCAGCCGGTGGTGCCTGGTGATGTTTACTCACCCTATGCGCCAATCAATGTCGGGCAAGCGTTGATTCAAGGAGTGAGTCTGTTTGGTTCGCATCGGTTCACTAGCGACACGCAAGTGCGAGGTAGCCTGAACTGGCTTGACCCACGCAACGCCGAGACCGGAGCCTTATTGCCCCAACGGGCGCGGCAAGTTGCGAAACTTGCCTTAGATCAAGCCTTGTGGCGCGCCCGCTTAACTGCCGAATGGTATGTCAGTAGCGAGCGCAAAGACACCATGTCAGGCGGCAGCCTAGGTGGCTATAGTTTACTTAACCTGATGGGAAGCTA
>JARXAG010000210.1 GCA_029866055.1 Burkholderiaceae bacterium | reverse complement strand
TCTTGGGCAACACCCGCGGTTTTCTGGATGGTTATGCGTACTCACGCCATGGCTTGTCGGTGGCGCCGATTGCGGGCCGCGGGCAGTCGATGCAGCGCGATTACTGGTACACCAGCGATCGTCGTGCGAATCGGTTGGCGGATCCAGCTGCAGTCGGGCGTTACGCTGCCGAGCGCGCTTTGTCGCGCCTGACTGCGCGCCGGATTCCAACCGGACATTTTCCAGTGCTATTCGAGGCCCCCTTGGCGCTCGGCCTGGTCGGCGCGTTGACGCAGGCAATCAGCGGCGGGTCGCTCTACCGCAAGGTGAGCTTTTTGGTTGACTCGCTTGGAAAAGAGATTTTTCCGACGTATCTCTCTATTACAGAAAACCCACACATTAAAGGCGCCATGGGAAGTTCGCCGTTTGACGAGGAAGGGGTGCGTACGCAAGCCCGTGATCTGGTGCGAGACGGTGTGTTGCAGGGCTATTTATTGTCGACCTATACCGCGCGCAAGCTGGGTATGACGACAACGGGTAATGCAGGTGGCTCGCATAATTTAGAGCTCACTTCAAGCTTAACGCAGCGTAAAGACGACTTACCTGCCATGCTTCGCAAAATGGGCACCGGTTTGCTTGTGACTGAGCTGATTGGACAAGGCGTGAACTACCTAACGGGTGACTACTCTCGGGGTGCCTTTGGCTATTGGGTCAAAGACGGGCAAATTCAGCACGCCGTTCAAGAAGTGACCATCGCTGGCAATTTAAAAGACATGTTTAATCAAATCGTGGCAGTAGGTGCTGACACCATTACGCGGGGTAGCAAAACGACTGGCTCAATTTTGATTGAAAACATGGCGATTGCTGGCACATAGACCTTGCGCGTGGCTGGCTGACTAACTGGGCGTGGGGCCCTTGCTGCTGTCGGCCGGCTGTTAACTGAAACGCTGACTGACAAGTGGCCAGAGATAGGGCGCCCGGCGCTGCTTCAAGCTCAGCATGACAAGCGCCATTAGGTCAGCAGCGGCTCGTTCTGACCGTAACATACACGGGCAAACACCTATAAACGCGCCGGTTTTAGTTCTAAGTCAGCGGTGTAATATTCAAAGTTCTGAGCACCCCGAACTGCTCAAATCATTTTCAGGAGACTTCGAATGCAACGTCGTTCGTTTTTAAAGAAAGCCAGCCTAGGGGCTGTCGCCGGTACTGCTGCAGTCGCGGCACCCGTATTTGCGCAAGACGCGCCCACGCTGAACTGGCGCTTGGCCTCGAGTTTCCCCAAAAGCCTTGACACGCTGTTTGGTACGTCTGAGCTTTTTTCAAAGTATCTGTCTGAGGCTACCAACGGTAAGTTTTCTGTGCGTAACTTTGCGGCCGGTGAAATCGTGCCACCCTTTCAGGTACTAGATGCCGTGCAAAAAAACACGGTCGAAATGGGGCATTCAAGCGGGTATTACTACATTGGTAAAAACCCCGCCCTGGCCTTTGATACCGCCGTACCGTTTGGGCTGAATTCGCGCCAAACAAACGCCTGGATGTATGAAGGCGATGGCATGAAACTGACGCGCGATGTCTATAAAGAGTACAACATCGTGAATTTCCCGTTGGGCAATACTGGTACCCAAATGGGCGGCTGGTATCGCAAAGAAATCAAAACGGTCGAGGATATCAAGGGTTTAAAAATGCGAATCGCCGGCCTCGCTGGCGAGATCATCACCCGTTTAGGCGGTTTGCCCCAACAGTTGCCTGGCCCCGATATTTACCCAGCGCTTGAAAAAGGCACAATCGATGCGGTCGAGTGGGTTGGCCCCTACGACGATGAAAAAATGGGTTTCGCCAAGGTCGCCAAGTACTACTACTACCCCGGCTGGTGGGAAGGTGGCGCACAGGTGGCTTTGTATGTCAATGACGGCGAATGGGCAAAACTCCCTAAAAGCTATCAGTCCATCATTGAAGCAGCTAGCCGCGCCTGCAATTCAACGATGCAGGCGCGCTATGACAACCTCAATGCGCAAGCGTTAAGGCGCCTGTTGTCGCAAGGCACTTTGCTGCGCGCCTTCCCTCGTGCTGTGATGGATGCTTGTTGGGATGTTTCGCTTAAGGTTTTCGCCGAGTACTCGGCTAAAAGCCCGCAATTCAAAGCGATTCACGACAACTATATGGGCTATCGCGACCAGGTGGTGCCTTGGTTCAGATTGGCCGAAGCTTCGTACGATCAGTACGTAGGTGCTGCGCTGTCACGTCAAAAATAAGCAAATCAGTCAGTGGTTTTACCCCGTTGGGCTTCATTTGAACGGGGTTTTAACGAAAAAGGGTGCTTGCCATTTGGTCAGCATCCTTTTTTTATTGTAGAATCAAAGGCTTTCCTCCAATAACTAGGCTAGCGCACGGGCGGGTTACACGCTTTGGCAACGGTTAAAACGTTATTTGAGGGCCCGTCTGGGATGGTCCCGGGCAGGTATTTTTAGGATCCAATCATGAAGACATTTGTGGCTAAGCCGCATGAAGTCCAACGTGGCTGGTTCGTGATTGACGCGAAGGGCAAAGTCCTCGGTCGTGTGGCCAGCGAAGTCGCACACCGTTTGCGCGGTAAGCACAAACCAGAGTTCACACCCCACGTTGATACAGGCGATTACATCGTAATTATCAATGCAGCAGATATCGTCGTAACCGGCAACAAGACGCAAGATAAAAAATACTTCCGTCACACAACGTATCCAGGCGGTATTCGCGAAACAAACTTCGCCAAACTGCAAGAGCGTTTTCCGGGTCGTGCGATTCAAAAGGCCGTTAAGGGCATGTTGCCTAAAGGCCCACTGGGTTATGCGATGATTAAAAAGCTGAAGGTCTATGCGGGTGCAGAACATCCTCATTCGGCCCAACAGCCACAGCCCCTCGAACTCAAAGGATAGGCCATGATCGGTAATTGGAATTACGGAACCGGCCGCCGCAAGACTTCGGTGGCTCGTGTCTTCATGAAAAAAGGCGCAGGCAAAATTGTTGTAAACGGCAAGCCCGTTGACGAATACTTTGCTCGCGAAACTGGTCGTATGGTCGTGCGTCAACCGCTCGAACTCACCGGCCACTTAGCTTCGTTTGATTTTCATATCAATGTGCACGGCGGCGGCGAAAGCGGCCAGGCGGGCGCAGTGCGTCACGGCATTACTCGCGCGCTGATTGATTACGATGCAGCGTTAAAGCCTTCTCTGTCGAAAGCAGGGCTGGTCACGCGCGATGCACGTGAAGTTGAACGTAAGAAAGTCGGTTTCCACAAAGCACGTCGTCGGAAACAGTTCAGCAAGCGTTGATCGAAGCGCCCGAGGCTGCACTTTGGCCTCAGTGCAAAAAGACCGCGCAAGCGGTCTTTTTTTCTGTCACACGCACATGGGATAATATTTACTTCACAGTGCCGCGTGTGTAGCATCTCGGCAGGTATAGAAACAGGGGTCTCAGCATGACACAAGCTTCAGCAAAACGGATTAAGGTCGGCATTGTCGGCGGCACGGGTTACACCGGCGTTGAACTCCTGCGTATGCTGTCGCAGCATCCAAATGTTGAACTCACAGCCATTACCTCGCGTCAAGAAGACGGCATGCCGGTTGCCAATATGTTTCCTAACCTGCGTGGGCACGTGAAGCTGGCATTTTCTGCCCCTGACAAAGCACCGTTGACAGGCTGCGACGTTGTATTTTTTGCCACACCACATGGTGTGGCGATGGCGCAGGCCCCTGAGTTACTGGCTGCAGGCGTCAAGCTCATTGACCTAGCCGCAGACTTTCGCTTGCAAGACATTAAAGCGTTTGAAAAATGGTACAAAATCCCGCACTCCTGCCCCGAGATTCTTAAAGAGTCTGTGTATGGTGTGGTTGAGCTTAACCGTGCCTCGGTAGCCAAGGCGCGTGTTGTCGGTAACCCCGGTTGCTATCCCACTACGATTTTGCTTGGGTTGGCGCCACTGCTTGGCGGCAAACCGTTGATCGATACCTCAGACCTGATTGCAGATTGCAAATCGGGCGTCAGTGGCGCTGGTCGTAAGGCAGAAGTCGGCAGCTTGTTCTCTGAAGCAAGCGATAACTTTAAAGCGTATGGTGTTGCCGGGCATCGTCATCAAGCCGAAATCGACGAACAGCTGCAACGTTTGGCCGGTGGCCCCGTTGGGCTGACGTTTGTGCCGCACCTGGTGCCCATGATTCGCGGCATGTTCAGCACGATCTACGCTCGGATCTTGCCTGAGGCGCGCGGGGTTGATTTTCAAGCGCTCTTTGAAGCGCGTTATGCCAACGAAAGTTTTGTTGATGTGATGCCGTTTGGCAGTCAGCCAGACACGCGCTCGGTTCGGGCCTCAAATACTTTGCGTATCGCGCTGCAGCGCCCAGGCAATGGCGATCGTTTGATTATTTTGGTCGTCCAAGACAACCTAGTCAAAGGCGCCTCGGGTCAAGCGATTCAAAATATGAATCTGATGTTTGGCTTACCCGAAAACACGGGCTTGAATCAAGTCGCGATTCTTCCGTAAGGCCTTTGAACGCATGGTGAAAGTCGTTGGGCGTGCGTCTGCAAGGGTGATTTGCGGCGGCCTGTTGTTGTTTGTGTTGGGCGGGCTTTTAGCCGCTTTGATGCTGCATGGCACGGGTACAGGGGCGCAGCATTTGCAACTGCGCACAGAGCGCGCCGCCTTGCTTCAAGAGCGCTCTGAACTAGAGGCCGAGCGCGCGCAAACCGTTTCGCCCTTGCATCAGACCCAAAGAGCGTTGCTGACCGAGCGGGCTGCTCGCCTCGAACTCGAAAAAATATTGGCAAATGTTCAGTTTGAGCTTGGCCGTACG
Source organism: Burkholderiaceae bacterium (assembly GCA_029866055.1). Classification (GTDB taxonomy): domain Bacteria; phylum Pseudomonadota; class Gammaproteobacteria; order Burkholderiales; family Burkholderiaceae_B; genus Zwartia. The sequence continues at coordinate 4,203 of JARXAG010000210.1, read as the reverse complement.
CAAGATCAACTGGCGTTCTTTGAAGACCTGCTGCCACTAAGCCCTCATGGGGCGCTCGATATTCGGGCGGTTGACATTAAGCAACACGCTGAAGGGCTGCAGTATCGGGTTTTGCTGATGCGTAGTGGCAAAACGACCAAGCATTTTGTGGGTACCTTACAGTTTGTTGCCATAGGTCATTGTCGTGGTGATGTCGACGCCTCAGAGCAAATGTTCATTTTGCAGCCATTGCTAGCCGAGCCCTTACCGGCTGGCTCTGAAGAGCTGGTCGCGCAGAGCTTGCACGATAAGTCGCAACCGGCTGAACCGCAACGGGTGAACACCCAGCAGAAGATGAGCCAACAGATTGAGGCTCAACAAGCTGAGGCGCAGCGCGCTGCCTTGCGACTAGACTTTGCGCAGTTTCAGCGCGGCCAGGGTTTCTTAGCGCTGCCGCCCAGATTTGCACCAAAGTCTGTCACGGTTCGCGTGCTTGAGGGTGATATTGTCCTTGCCTCTAGAGTGGTTGCTCTATGAATTACCTAGGCACTTGCGGTATAGTTGACCAATGCACTCAAGTATCACGTCATTTAGTATCGTCCCGCGGGACAGGAGTCACTTATGAGCATCGCCACACAAACCGTTGATCTGCAAGCGCCACCTACGCCGATTCTGTTTACAGACTCTGCGGCAGCCAAGGTTAAAGATTTATTGATCGAAGAGGGTAATTCAAACCTCAAACTGCGCGTGTTTGTGCAGGGTGGTGGTTGTTCGGGTTTTCAGTACGGCTTCACCTTTGATGAAGACGTCAACGAAGACGACACAACACTTGAAAAAAATGGCGTCGCCTTGCTGGTTGATCCGATGAGCTTTCAGTACTTGGTGGGCGCTGAGATCGATTACAAAGAAGACATCGAAGGATCGCAATTCGTCATTCGCAATCCAAATGCCTCAACAACCTGTGGTTGTGGCTCGTCGTTCTCAGTCTAAGCTGCACCAGTTAGGCGGGCCAAGTCGCCCCTAAAATTCGCGCGCCGCGCGCCCCGGTTACCTTGGGGTTGCCGGCAGCCACCCCGTGTTGATGCGCCCACGCTAACCAAGCAAAGGCCAGCGCTTCAACATCTTGCGTGCCGACCCCAACACTATCAGTCGTTGACACAACGCAGGCCAGCGCCGCCTGTAGGCTTTGGCGCAGCGCGCTATTGCGCGCGCCACCACCGCACAGCAAGACCTCTTGTGCGTCAGGCGCATAGGTATTGATCGCCTGAGCCGCTGTCGCTGCTGTGAAGGCACAGAGCGTGGCCTGTACATCTTCAGGCGTTAAGCGTTGGCCTGGCTCAAGGCGCCCGAGGCAGTATTGCAGTCGAGGCTCAAGCCACTTAAGGTTGAATAAGTCGCGCCCGGTAGACTTTGGTGGTGGCAACTTCAGCCAAGGCTCTGCGTTGTTTAAGCGATCGAGCAGCGCTTGATTGACCAAGCCCTGTGCGCCCCAGGCCCCGTCAACGTCAAAGCTTTGTTGCATATGCAACTGACACCAGCTATCCATTAGGGCATTTGCCGGCCCGGTATCAAAACCAAGCGGATCTGCATCCGGCCGCAATATTGTGATGTTAGCGATGCCGCCTAGGTTCAAGATCACGCGAGTATGGTCGGTAGAAAAAATCCCGGCGTGAAAAACCGGCACCAAAGGTGCGCCTTGGCCACCAGCGGCGACATCGCGACTTCTGAAGTCTGCCACCACGGTGATGCCTGTGAGCTCGGCAAGCAGTGCGGGCGCGTTGAGCTGGATGGTGTAGCCAAGACTCGGTTGATGCCTGACGGTTTGCCCGTGGGCGCCAATGGCTGAAACTTGCGAGGGCGAGAGCTTGGCTTGTTCGAGCGTTTGAGCGACTAGGTTGGCATACAGCGCGACCAGGTGATTAGCGGCCAGTGCAGCGCGGGCGAGCTCATCGTGGCCTGAGGTGTTTAACGAGAAGAGCGTTTCGCGCAACGCTGGGTCAAACGCGCATGACGCGCGGGCAATGACGGTAGGCTTGCCTGAGGGATCAAAGCTTGCCAGTACGGCATCAACCCCGTCTAGGCTGGTGCCAGACATCAGCCCAAGATAGTAAGGCGAGCTCACCACCTAGCTCGGCATTACCGAACGGCGACGCTGCTGATTTCGGGCACGACCTCTTGAAACTTCGCCAAGACTTGAAGTTGCTGCCGATAGGGCGCAACCGCCTGGGCGAACTCAGCACGTTGTTCAGGTTCAAGTGGGGTCGCTGCAGGCATGGCTGCCGTTGCTGAAAGTGGATCGATCGGCTTGTCAGCCACTCGAAACTCGTAATGCAAATGCGGGCCGGTTGACCAGCCCGTCGAGCCGACGTAACCAATTAACTGCCCTTGCGAGACTTTTGTGCCAACCGTGATGCCATCGGCAAAGCGACTTTGGTGCGCATACAGGGTGGTAATTTTGCTGTGATGCTTGAGTATGATCGTGTTGCCATAGCCAAAGTGCCACCCAGCGAGTTGCACAACGCCGTCTGCTGTCGCGTGAATTGGGGTACCGGTTGGCGCCACATAGTCAACGCCAGGATGATGTCCGGACCAAGCTTGATTATTGGCGATGGTACGTAGCCCAAAGGTTGAACTGATGCGCGAAAATTTAATCGAGTTACGCAAAAAGGCCCCACGCAAGCTCTCGCCCTCGAGGTTGTAGTAGCTGCCAGTTTTGCCATCAGGGCTGAACCATACGGCCGTTTGTGATTTGCCTTTGTTCATGAACTCGACGGCTAACACCCGACCAGGGCCCGCTGGGCGGCCTTCAAAGCTGCGGTTTTCGTAGACAACGCGAAACTGGTCGCCGCGATGAATGCCACGAAAGAAGTCAATCTTGCTGCCGAGTACTTCGGCCATTTGCATGGTGATGTTGTCAGGGATGCCAGCGGCATCGGTCGTTGCAAATAAAGAGCGCTCGATGGTGCCGACCGCGACTTCAATATGGACTTCGCTGGGGAGTTCGAGTTCTTCGGCGGTGAAACCGTCTGCTGCTGCGTTGATCTGTAACAGCTTGACCGTTGGCTCACCCGTTGAACTGCTAGTGGGGGTATGAAAATAACGAACCCATTGCAGCTGCCCGTTGTGATCGGTGGCGGCTTGAACCGAGCGACCTGGAACGAGTTTGCTAGCGAAACGAACTTTGGCTTCTTTGGCTAAATAGGCCGATAAGCCTGAGTCGATAATATCGAGCCGCCTAAGGATTGTGGCGATCGTATCGCCAGAGCGAATGCGTGTTTCGGTGACATAGGGCGTGTTGGGTGCAGTTGCAGAGTGTTCGGCAGGGGTTGGATCTGCCGAAAGCGGAAACGGCAACACGTTTTGAACCAGACTTTGTTCAGGTGGGATGGGTTCGGTTTGTGCGGGTTGCACCATACCAAGCGCCGCGGCACCGATACACAAGAGCAAGACCGCACTCAACAGCAAGCCGCGCAGCAAGCGCGAGCCAGCATTTGGCTGGGTAGACGTGCCTAGTTTAGTTAGGGCGCTTGCCCCTGCAGTGGCTAGGTCGTTGTTTTGAGTCATTAAGCGATAATCCTGTTCAACTAAGTCGTGCGCGCAACCCCGCGTGATGACAGCGATTACACTTGGGGGCGCTTAGCGCGTTGCGTGGGCTTTGCGTATGATGTTAACCAAAGCCCTTGCAATAAAACAACAATGTTAGCCTATTTTTCACTTCCAAGTCTTTTTTTAATATTTTTTATACACATAGTGGCTTTTTTCTGATATGTCAACGCAAAAATATACAATCACGCAAGACACCGAAGCACAACTGCGTGTTGCCCTGCGCGGCTGCGACGAGCTGCTGGTACAGGCCGAGTTTGCTCAAAAACTGGCTCGTAGTCAGGCCACTAGCACACCGCTCAGAATAAAGCTAGGTTTAGACCCGACGGCGCCCGATATCCACCTTGGGCACACCGTGGTGCTCAATAAAATGCGCCAGCTGCAAGACTTAGGGCATACCGTCATTTTTTTGATTGGCGATTTCACGTCAATGATTGGAGACCCCTCGGGGCGCAACACTACGCGGCCGCCGTTGACGCGCGAGCAAATCGCTGAAAATGCTAAAACCTATTACGCTCAGGCTAGCTTAGTGCTTGACCCGGCTAAAACCGAGATTCGTTACAACTCTGAGTGGTGCGACCCCTTGGGCGCACGCGGCATTATTCAACTTGCCTCTCGTTA
>JARXAG010000012.1 GCA_029866055.1 Burkholderiaceae bacterium | reverse complement strand
ACAGAACACACGCAAGTGGCTATCAACAGTGCCGCTACTGATTGGGCTTGCGTACAAGATTTCGCACGACAATGAAAAAGTGCCAGAAATTGAACAGACATTGTCGATGGGCGCGGCCGTCATGAATATTCAAAACGCTGCACACTTGATGGGTTTTTCGAGCTACTGGAGTACTGGGCTGGGCACCTACACCGACGAAGTACCAGAGGCGTTAGGCTTTGATGCGCTTGACTATCGGTTTGTTGGATTCTTGGCGATCGGTACCCCGATTGCACCTGCCAACCCGGCGCAACGCCCAGACCCCATGACGCTTACGACGCGTTGGCGCCCTTAGCTTTAGATGACGTTTACGACGCGCTGCCAACTGTAGTTTTGTACCGTTTGAGTCGCAGGGCGTTGGCCACCACAAACACACTCGAAAACGCCATCGCACCCGCTGCAAACATAGGCGACAACAGTATCCCAAACGACGAGTACAGCGCGCCTGCGGCAACTGGCACAAGCGCAGCGTTGTAGGCAAACGCCCAAAAAAGATTTTGTCGGATGTTGGTGAGCGTCGCTCGCGACAAGCCAATGGCCGTGGCCACGCCCGCTAGGTCATCAGACATCAACACGACAGAAGCGGATTCGATCGCAACATCGGTGCCTGTGCCGATTGCGATTCCGACATCTGCCGTGGCCAAAGCAGGGGCGTCGTTGATACCGTCGCCCACAAAGGTAATAACTGTGCTTGAGCGTCGCAGCGCTTGCAAGACCGCAACTTTGCCTTCAGGCAATACTTGAGCATGGACTTCATCGATACCAAGTTGTAGCGCCACCGCTCGTGCGGTGTATTGATTGTCGCCGGTGATCATGACGGTACGCAGCCCAAGTCGCTTGAGTGCCTCAATGGCACCGCGTGCACTTGGTTTAAGTGGGTCAGCCACTGCCATCAGTGCCGCAAGTTTGCCGTCTACCGCTAAACAAATCGGCGTTTTACCCTGCTGACCCCATTGCTCGCTGTAATAAGCGGCGCCAGAGATGTCGACGCCTTCTGTTTGCATAAAGGCTTGTGCGCCTGAACTCACGGCGTGACCACTGACCGTGGCCCGCACGCCAGCGCCGCTGATCGCGTTGAAGTGTTGCGCGGGCACGACTGGCAGATTGTCGGCGCGTGCCGCCTGAACAATCGCATGAGCAATCGGATGCTCAGAGTGCGCTTGCATGGCAGCAGCCCAAGACAGTAGAAGAGCCCGATCGTAAGTTGGCTCGAGTACAACAAAATCGGTCAGCACTGGTTTGCCCATTGTCAGCGTGCCCGTTTTATCAAAGGCCACGACTTGGACATCGCGCAAGCGTTGTAACGCATCGCCCTGGCGAAACAAGACACCGAGTTCGGCTGCACGACCGGTGCCCACCATGATTGAGGTGGGTGTCGCCAGACCCATGGCGCATGGGCAAGCGATGATCATCACGGCGACGGCGTTAATCAACGCATGGTTGAGGCTAGGCGCAGGGCCCAGCCAGAACCAAAGGTTGAAGGTCAATAACGAGCACAGGATGATGGCTGGCACAAACCATGATGTGACGCGATCGACGAGTGCTTGTATCGGTAGCTTGGTGCCTTGAGCGGCTTCGACCATGCGAATGATGCGCGCCAATACGGTATCGCCACCCGTGTGTGTCGCTTTAAAGGTAAAACTGTTGGTGGTGTTTAACGTGCCACCCGTCACGCGATCACCGATGCGTTTGGTGACAGGAATCGGTTCGCCTGAGATCATTGCTTCGTCGATGTAGGGCTGGCCCTCGATAATGACGCCATCTGTTGCTATTTTTTCGCCTGGGCGCACCAAGATCAGGTCACCGGGTTTGACCGTGTCGATATCAATGTCTGTGGGTTGGCCGTTAATCAAAACGCGGGCCTGGCGGGGTTGTAAGCCAATCAGGTGTTTGATTGCAGCGCCCGTACGCCCTTTGGCGCGCGCCTCGAGCGTTCGACCCAACAAAATCAACGTCACAATCACAGCGGCCGCTTCGAAGTACACAAAACGTGTGCCGTCAGGCAAGGCTTGAGGTAAATAGGTCGCCACCATTGAGTACGCCCACGCGCTACCCGCCCCTAAGGCAACCAGCGAGTTCATCTCGGGTGCCAGATGCCATAACGCCGGCAGACCTTTGGTAAAAAAGACGCGCCCCGGCCCAATTAACACCAGCGTGGTCAAGATTGATTGTGCGATCCAGCTACGTTGCATGCCAATCGTTTCATGCACAAAGTGATGCACGCTGGGTATCAGATGCCCACCCATCTCGACCAGAAAAATCGGCAGCGTCAACGCTAGCGACACCCAGAGGGCGCGCAGCAAGCTCTTGGTTTCAATATCGCGTGCGTCGGCCTCGGCCGAAGACGGGGCCGCATGCTGTTCGAGCACAGAGGCGTCATAGCCTGCTTTATGCACGGCCGCTAAAACTTTCAGACTGCCGTCTGTTGTGCCAGAAAACTCGGGATTCCAGTTGATGTGGGCGCGCTCTGTGGCGAGGTTGACCGTTGCTTCTGATACGCCAGGAACGGCCCTCAGGGCTTTTTCGACCCGCAAGACGCACGAGGCACAGGTCATGCCTTGGATGGAGAGGTCTAGAGCGTCAGCCTTCTGATTTGTATGAGGCATCGCTATTCTCTAGCTACTTTGCGCGCGTCGTTTGGATCAGGCGCCTCAGATCTGCGGTGACCGTGTCGATGGCTTCGGTGTCAGAGGCTAGTAAACGCGCTTTACCAAAGCGGTCAAAAATAAAGACGCCGCGGCTATGCGTCACGTCGTAGATTTCAGAGCTGTCACCAGGCTTGGGCTTCTCAATTTGGTAGGCGATGCGATAGCGCCTAGCCAAGGCTGCCACTTCTTTTTCGCTGCCAGTCAGGCCCACCGCATTTTTATTAAAGGCATCTACATAGGCTTGCAACATATCGGGCGTGTCGCGATGAGGGTCGACACTGATAAACAAAATGCGCACGTCCCGAGCATCGTCGCCCAGTTTAGCGATCACTTCAGTCAACTGCGCCATCGTGGTCGGGCAAATGTCTGGGCAACTGGCATAGCCAAAAAACACTAATACTGTTTTGTTTTTGAGATCGACCTGGGTAACGGTTTTATTGCCGACTCCTTTTAGCGAGAACTCAAGATCGGGCAAATGACCGCTGACGTCGTAGAGCGACCACTTGTAGTCGGGCTCTGAACAGCCCGAGACGACCAGCAAGCTTGCGATACTCAGAAAGCGTAATAGGTAATTGAGTAAAGGCTTCATTTGTGCTGCCGCGCGAGTAGGTCGCTTTGGTTCGGCTGAGGCGAAAGCCGATCAACAAGCCCTTGCATTACGCTGCCGCCGGTGTTTCAGCGTCTGACATGCCGCTATGGCGCAGCAGAGCATCGATTTGGGGTGCGCGCCCTCTGAAGGCCTTAAAGGAGTCCGCAGCCGGGCGTACGCCGCCCACTGCAAGCACTTCGCGTTTGAAGCGCTCACCCGTGTCAGCATCAAGCGCACCCGTGCCCTCTAGCGCTTGGCCCGCAACATGTGCATCGTTTGCTGCACGTGCGGCGGCTTCTTCAAACGCCGCAAAGGCGTCAGCGGATAACACTTCGGCCCACTTGTAACTGTAGTAGCCAGCGCCATAGCCGCCGGCAAACAAATGCGAGAAACTGTGCGGAAACCGATGCCATGACGGTGGGCGTATGACAGCAACCTCATCACGCACTTGATCGAGCTGGGTCAACACCTCGGCAATCGAAAGACCTTGGCTGCGGTTATGTACCAACATGTCAAAGAGCGAAAACTCAACTTGTCGTACGGTTTGCATACCGCTTTGAAAATTACGGGCAGCAGTCATACGATCGTAGAGTTCGCGCGGCAAGAGCGCCTGCGTGTCAACGTGCGAGGTCAAGCGTTGTAACACCGACCATTCCCAGCAAAAGTTTTCCATGAACTGTGAGGGTAGCTCAATGGCATCCCACTCAACCGCCGAAAAAGCCGAAGCACCGGGCTCGTCGACTTCAGAGAGTAAGGCGTGCAACGCATGGCCGCTTTCATGAAATAAGGTGATGACATCATCGTGCGTCAGTAACGCAGGGCGGCCACCTTGCGGGCGGGCAAAATTACACGTCAAGTAAACGACAGGCGTCTGCACTTCTAGACTCTGCCCGACTCCCTTATGCGCGCTGCTTGCTTGCGTCTTAGCCGTTGCTTGACGCTCACTTGATGCCTCAAGCTTACGACGATTACGTTCGCTATCAACCCAGGCACCGCCTTGTTTTGCAGGGCGCGCATAGAGATCCATCAACAGATAGCCAAGCGTGTCGCCCTTTGCATTGTGGACTGAAGCGGCCCGTACGTCAGGATGCCAGCCGTTCACTTCGCAGGTTTTCAGCTCAACGTTAAACAGCGTTTGCACCACATCAAATAGCCCGCTGAGTACGCGGGGTTCAGTGAAGTATTGTTTAACCTCATCATCAGAATACGCATAGCGTGCCTCGCGCAAGCACTCAGAGGCAAAGGCAATGTCCCAGGGCTCGAGATCTGTCAGGCCAAGTTCAGTTTTTGCGTAGGCTTTGAGTTCAAGCAGATCGCGCTCGGCAAACGGTTTTGCGCGCTGCGCCAATTGCCGCAAAAAGTCTGTGACTTCTAGGTCGCTATTGGCCATACGGGTTTGCAGGCGTAGATCGGCAAAATGCTTAAAGCCCAGCAACTTGGATTCTTCAGCGCGCAACGACAACGCCTGTTCAATCAGTGCAGAGTTGTCAAATTCTGTGGCACCTTGTTCAGAGGCGCGTGTTGCGTAGGCTTTGTAAAGTGTTTGCCGCAAGTCGCGATCGAGTGCGTATTGCATCACCGGCAAATAGCAAGGCATCTTCAGATTAAGCGTCCAGCGCTCGGCATCTGGGGCTTTTAGCGAGGCGATGACGTCTTCGGGGACACCGTCAAGGCGTTTGCAATCTTCGATCACAAGCGACCAGGCATCGGTGGCATCTAAGACGTTTTCAGAAAACTTTTGCGACACTTGCGACTGCTGATCAGAGACCTCTGCGTAGCGTGTGCGCGCCTCGCCCTGCAGTTCGACTCCGCTGAGTTTGAAATCACGTAGCGCCAGTTCAACCACTCGCTTACGCGCGGGTGACCAGTGTTTAAAGTCAGGGCTTTGGTGAAGACGTTGATACTGTGTGTACAGACCGACGTGTAAACCTACCCAAGTCGAGAATTCAGTGATTTTGCCTAACATCGCGTTATACGCATCGCGCAATTCTGGCGTATTCACGACAGAGTTCAAATGACCAACGACTGACCAGGCGCGCCATAAAGGCTCTGAGGCATCATCAAGCGGCGTCACGATGGCATCCCAGCTCACGACAAGTTCAGGGTTCGCCGCGGCTGTGACTGCGTCACGCGCAGTGGCGAGTAATTGTTCGATCGCGGGGGCGATGTGTTCGGGTTTGATCGCTGCGTAATTGACCAGCGTATCCATTGAAACAAGTAAAGGGTTCATCATTTGAATTCGATTGTGCTGAGCGATTAAGCTCGATTATGTTGAGCTATTGAGCCCGCTTATGCTGAGCGCGTTCGGCGGCCTCGAGCGTATTGACCAACAACATGGCGATGGTCATGGGACCCACGCCACCAGGCACTGGTGTGACGGCACTGGCAACTTGAATGACACTGTCAAAATCGACGTCGCCACACAACTTACCGTCGGCACCGCGGTTGATGCCCACATCAATCACGACTGCGCCGGGTTTGATCATGCTGCCGTCAACCATGCGTGGTTTGCCGGTTGCGACCACCACGATATCCGCATGGCGGGTATGCCAGCCAAGATCGCGAGTTTTTGAATTGCAGATGGTGACCGTTGCACCTGCGCTTTGCAGCAGCATAGTCATTGGCTTACCGACAATGTTGCTGGCGCCAATGACGACGGCGACCGCGCCACGCAATTGCACGCCCTCAGACGCAAGCATTTTCATTACGCCGTAGGGTGTGCAAGGGCGAAACAAGGGCTTACCAGTCATCAGTAAGCCCGCGTTACTCACGTGAAAACCATCTACATCTTTTTCGGGGGCGATGGTTTCGATCACTAAATGCGAATCGATATGTGCAGGTAAGGGCAGCTGCACCAAGATGCCATGGATGGCTGGGTCGGCGTTGAGGGCGCGAACGCGGTCAAGTAATTCAGCTTGCGTCATGCTTGGCGGATATTGCTCGAGCACCGAATGCAAACCCGCTTTTTGACACGCAGCCACTTTATTTTTTACATACACTTGCGACGCTGGGTCGCTACCGACTAAGACTACGGCTAAGCCGGGTTTTGTGCCGGCTGCGATGAGGGCGGAGGTGCGTGAAGCAACGTCTTCGCGAATCTTCGCCGCTAGCGCGACCCCGTCAATGATGCGACCCGTCATGCACTGATCTCGGGTTTGGCGAGAGCCACTTTCATCAGGTCTGCCACGGTAGTGACCTGGAGTTTTTCCATGATGTTGGCCCGATGCGCTTCAACTGTTTTGATACTGATGCCTAAGTCATCAGCAATCTGTTTATTCAAACGACCGGCGACGATGCGTTCAAGCACTTGTTGCTCACGCGAGGTGAGGCGCGCGAGCATTGCTTCGTGTTGACGTACAGCTTTTGCTTGCGTCAGGCGCTGATTGGCTTGCTCGAACATGCGACCCACGATTTCGCGCAGGGCAGTCTCATCAAACGGTTTTTCAAGAAAATCAACCGCACCTTTTTTCATGGTGGATATCGCCATGGGGATATCGCCATGGCCGGTGATAAAGACCACAGGCATTGTCGATTTGCGTGCAATCAATTGCTCTTGTAACTCAAGGCCGCTCATGCCGGGCATGCGCACATCGACAATTAGAACTCCTGGCTGCTGCTCGTCGTACTCAGCTAAAAAAGATTCGGCGCTAGCGTAGGCCCGCACACGGTAGCTGTTGGCTTCGAGTAGCCACCTTAATGAGTCGCGTACCGCCTCGTCATCGTCAACGATGTAAACGGTGCTGGCTATTTGGGGCAGATTCATGCAGGTAACTCCTCGGACTGATTGTCTAGCTGGATCGCGTCAGGATCAACGCAGGGTAGTGTAAAGCGAAAGATAGTACCGCCTTCTGGATTGCTGGTCGCCCACAGGCGGCCGTGGTGCGATTCGATAATGGTACGACAGATGTTGAGCCCCATGCCAAGGCCCTCGGATTTGGTGCTAAAGAAAGGCTCGAATAGCCGCTCTGGGTCGGTCAGGCCATGTCCGTGATCAATGACGGCGAGTTCGATCTGATTGTCATGTACGGTGACTTGTAACAAGAGCGTATCAACCGCGCTTTGATCCATGGCTTCAAGACCATTTTTTAGCAAGTTGAGCAACACTTGTTCGATCAAAATTGGGTCAGCGAGCACATCTGGCAAATTGTCTGGGATGTTGGTTGCAATGGCCACGCGATGCTTGCGCGAATGAATTTCAGCCAAGCCCACGGCGTTATCGATCACGGTCTGTAACTGCAGCGCCTGGCGACGCGGTTCGCTGCGTTTCACAAATTCACGGATGCGGCTGATGATTTTTCCGGCGCGCTGTGCTTGCGCTGCAGTTTTCTCAAGTGCGGGCAAAAGGGTATTCATATCGGTATTGCCGGCTTTGACCATGGCGACAATCCCCATGCTGTAGTTGGCGATCGCGGTTAACGGTTGATTCAGTTCGTGCGCTAACGACGAGGCCATTTCACCCATCGTTGTCAGACGGCTGGTGATTTGAATTTTTTCTTGTTGAATTCTTGAGGTTTCTTCGTGTTGCCTACGTTCGGTAATGTCGCGCGCTACCTGCAGCCGAACCTTGCGCCCATCGGTCCAGGCAAGCATCCTGTGCTGTACCTCAAACCAGCGCTGTACCGTAGTAGAAAATATTTCGACCGATTCTTCGGTGTAACGACCGCGACGACCTGCCAGTAATTCATGGTGGCCACTGGTTTGCGCACCAAAAAAACGTCGATAGGTGCGATTAGCAAATAAAAGCTCAAGTCCTTCATCAGAGTCGGCAGTCACCGAGATGGCATCGTCTAGACCCTCAAGCACTGTCATAAAACGTTCGTGGGCGGCGGTCAGGGCTTCGCGAATGCGTTTGGGCTCGGTGATGTCGGTCATCGACGTCATCCAGCCCACTTGCGTGCCTTGTGGGTCGAGCAGGGGCGACACATACATGCGTGCGTTAAAGCGCGAGCCGTCGCGACGTTGGGCCTCGAGTTCAATGCCAGAGCTTGGGGCCTTACCCGTCATGAGGTTATCAAGTGTTTGCTGATGCGATTCGTAGCGTCCGGGTACCCAGTACGGAAACGGTGGCAGTCGGCCAATCAGGTCGGCTTCGTTCCAGCCAATCATTCGACAAAACGCAGGGTTCACATAAGCGATGCGACCTTCGAGGTCAATCACACGCATCCCCGTGGACATGGAGTTTTCCATGGCGCGCCTGAAACCAGTTTCGGCAATCAGCGCAGCCTCAGCCTCAGAGCGATAGCGGGTGTAGCGCCACAACATTAATAAGGCGATCACAATCACGACCGATAAGGCGACTACCACCCAGATCAAACGATTTTGGCGTAGCTCTTGATCAATCGTGACGAACATGACGCTGCCGTCATGAATTCGTTGAAGCCAAAAGAACACGCCCATGACGCAGGCGTACAGCACCAAGACCAGCATGGGCGTGAGCCAGTACCACCTGCGGCGGCGCAAGCGGGCTTGGTCAAGAAAAGGGGTGGCGAGTACCGACTTTGCGGGGTTAGACATGCGTGCAATCCATAACGTGGACATTTTAGTCGGGTTGCCCCGTATTTACGCTTGACAAGCTAAATGTTGCATTAAAACGGATAGATTATTTCATAATATGAAAAGCTAAACCGCAACGTGAAATATTTGTTGCCGCAACGCTCAGGAGTACCTAGAATGCCGCAAATACCCAAAAAACAGGTAGCCTCATACATCAATCAGGCTATCACCACGGAGATTGCCATGGCACCACAAGCTGCCGCACTCAACGCATCAAATGATGCAGACTCGCTCGAAACCCAAGAATGGCTCGACGCCCTGGCGGCCGTGCTCGATCGCGAAGGCCCTGAACGCGCTCACTATCTACTTGAGCGCTTAACGGATTTGGCGCGCCGCTCGGGTGCGCATATCCCGTTCTCGGCAAATACTGCCTATCTCAACACCATCCCAGCGGGTCATGAACCACCACATCCGGGCAACCTAGAGCTAGAGGCGCGTATTCGTCACTACATTCGTTGGAATGCGATGGCGATGGTGGTGAGGGCTAACAAACATAATCCGCCCGATGGTGGAGACCTTGGTGGTCATATCGCCTCGTTTGCTTCACTTGCCACGATGATTGGCTGCGGCCAAAATCATTTCTGGCATGCAGACACGCCTGAGCGTGGCGGCGACCTGGTCTATTTTCAAGGGCATTCGTCGCCTGGTGTATATGGTCGAGCCTACCTCGAGGGTCGCTTAACCGAAGACCAACTGAATAATTTTCGTCAAGAAGTTGGTGGTAAGGGTTTGTCGTCCTATCCGCATCCCAAACTGATGCCAGAGTTCTGGCAGTTTCCGACTGTCTCGATGGGCTTAGGGCCTTTGATGGCCATCTATCAAGCACGCTTTTTGAAGTATTTGCATGCGCGTGGCATTGCCGATACCAGTCAGCGTAAGGTGTGGGTATTTTGCGGCGATGGCGAGATGGATGAGCCTGAGTCGCTTGGTGCAATTAGTTTGGCTGCGCGCGAAAAACTCGATAACTTGATTTTTGTGGTCAATTGTAATTTGCAGCGCTTAGATGGCCCAGTGCGTGGCAACGGCAAAATCATTCAAGAGCTTGAAGGCGATTTTCGTGGCAGCGGCTGGAACGTCATCAAAATGATTTGGGGCGGCTATTGGGATCCCTTGCTCGCAAGCGACAAAGAAGGGATCTTGCGCAAGATTATGGAAGAGACCGTCGACGGTGAATATCAGGCGTACAAGGCTAACGACGGTAAGTTCGTACGCGACCATTTCTTTGGTAAACACCCAAAGCTGCTTGAATTGGTTTCACGCATGAGCGATGAAGACGTCTGGCGTCTGAACCGTGGCGGTCATGATCCACACAAGGTCTATGCGGCCTTTGCTGCAGCCTCGGCGCACACGGGCCAGCCCACCGTGATTTTGGCCAAGACGATTAAAGGGTATGGTTTAGGTCATATTGCTCAGGCTAAAAATCCGTCGCACCAGCAAAAGAAACTAGACATCGCGACCATTCGAGAGTTTCGCGATCGCTACAACATCCCGGTGCCCGATAGCAAGCTTGAAGAGCTGCCTTATTACAAGCCGGCTGAAGATTCTCCTGAAGTTCAATACTTGCATGCGCGGCGTAAAGCCTTGGGTGGCTATTTGCCAAAGCGTCGCACGCGTGCTGACGAAAATCTGAAAGCGCCTTTGCTTGAAGTGCTTCGCCCTGTGCTTGAGCCCACTGCCGAAGGTCGTGAGATCTCGACCACACAAGCGTTTGTGCGAGTATTGAACCAAGTCTTGCGCGACAAAGACGTCGGCCCGCGCGTGGTGCCGATTTTGGCTGACGAGTCACGTACCTTTGGTATGGAAGGCTTGTTTAGGCAGATCGGTATCTATGCCCCTGAAGGCCAAAAGTACATACCCGTCGATAAAGATCAGGTGATGTATTACCGCGAAGCTGCCGATGGGCAGTTACTGCAAGAGGGTATTAACGAAGCAGGTGCGTTTAGTTCGTGGATTGCAGCAGCAACCTCGTACTCGACGAACAACCGCATCATGGTGCCGTTCTACATCTATTACTCAATGTTTGGTTTTCAGCGCATTGGCGATTTGGCTTGGGCAGCTGGCGATATGCAAGCGCGTGGCTTTTTGTTAGGTGGTACCGCTGGGCGCACAACGCTCAACGGCGAAGGCTTGCAACACGAAGACGGCCATAGCCATATCTTCTCGTCGACGATCCCCAATTGCGTGTCGTACGACCCGACCTTTGCGCATGAAGTGGCTGTGATTATTCAGCACGGCATGAAGCGCATGATCGAAGATCAAGAAAACGTCTATTTCTATTTGACGTTGATGAATGAAAACTACGCGCAACCTGGTCTGACCAAGGGCGATGAGGCTGGCATTATTCGCGGCATGTATCGTCTGAAGAAGGGCGGCAAAAACAAGGTTAAGGCGCAGTTGCTTGGTTCAGGTACGATTTTGCGCGAAGTCATGGCGGGCGCCGAGTTGCTTGAAAAAGACTGGGGTGTATCGGCTGATATTTTTAGCGTCACCAGTTTTACAGAGTTGCGTCGTGATGGCTTGGATTGCGAGCGTCATAACATGCTGCACCCAACTGTTAAGGCGAAGGTGCCTTATGTCACCAGTTTGCTAGACAAAGCAGAAGGCCCCATCATTGCCTCGACTGACTATATGAAGTTATTTGCGGATCAGATTCGGCCTTTCATACCAAAGAGTCGTGCGTACAAAGTATTGGGCACTGATGGTTATGGTCGCTCAGATTTTCGCTCAAAATTGCGAGAGCACTTTGAGGTAGATCGACATTTTGTTGTCTTGGCAACGTTACGTGCACTTGCCGATGAGGGCACCGTGCCAGTGAGTCAAGTGGCAGCTGCAATTAAAAAGTACGGTATCGATCCCGATAAAGCCAACCCCCAATACGCTTAATTAAAGAGATCCACTATGAGTAACATCACAGCTATTGAAGTTCCAGACATTGGGGATTTCGACTCCGTTGAAGTGATTGAAATTTTGGTGAAAGTCGGCGATGCCGTCAAAGCCGAACAAAGCTTGATCACTGTTGAGTCTGATAAAGCCTCAATGGAAATCCCGACCTCGGTCGCCGGCATCGTGAAATCGATTGCTGTGAAGGTGGGCGATAAGATCAAACAAGGCAGTGTGATGCTGAGTGTTGAAGCGACTGCGCCAGGCAGCGCTGCAGCACCAGCGGCGGCGGGCGCTTCAGGTATGTCAGCGGCTTCGTCTGCAGGTGCTCATGCTTCTAGCGCTCAGGCGGCAAGCGGTCAGTCTGCAAGCGCTCAAGCTGCCGTGACTGCCACGCATGCTTCAGCGAGCGGTACCGCGGCGGCTTCGGCGGCCGCAGTCAGCACAGCGCCAGCGGCTGCAGCAATGCCAATTGCGCCTGCGACTACATCAACGGCTGCTGCTTTGCCCTCGGCTGGCAAGCTTGAACTACCAGTTTCAACAGCAGGCCTGCCACATGCTTCGCCCTCGGTGCGAAAGTTTGCACGTGAACTTGGCGTTGATCTGTCGCTTGTTAAAGGCACTGGTGCGAAAGAGCGTATCGTTCAAGAAGATATTCACAAATTCGTTAAGCAAGCGCTGGCGGGCGGCGTGGTCGCTTCAGCGGCTGCGTCAGGTGCTTCGTTAGGCGGTGGGCTCGATCTGCTACCTTGGCCGAAAGTTGATTTCACAAAATTTGGTGAAATCACTTCGAAACCGTTGTCGCGCATTAAAAAGATTTCGGGTGCGAATTTGCATCGAAACTG
>JARXAG010000185.1 GCA_029866055.1 Burkholderiaceae bacterium | reverse complement strand
GCGGTGTTACCTGTAGCAAAACAGAACACTAGTTCAGGGGGGATGTTACCGAGGCTTGACAGCAGGGCGATCATGCGCAAGATACCCAGAGGCTGCACGCCAGAGCCTGCGGGGCCATCGGTACCCAGAATCACGCGGTGTGGGCACTTCAGTTGCATCGCCGCTTGGGCTGCGGCAATGGCGATTTTTTCGTTGCCGTTGTGTACGATTTCGATACCGCGTGTGGATTTTTCGCACAGCTCACAAACGTGGGCTTCAGAAAGCGAAGTGTGACCGCCATTAATGTGGCCGATGATATCGGCGTCGGCCTCAAGGACGACATCTTTGTCGATGAGACCAGAGCCTGGGATCGACGGCCCGCCGGTATGGATGGTGCTTTGGATGCCGTACTTGCGTGCCCAAGCCACCATCTTTTGGGCTTCTTCACCCGCTTTGACTGAACCTAAGCCGACTTCACCCAATAGCTTGACACCGGCTTCAGCCAGTTCTTTGAAGTCTTGCTCGACCATGCCCTGTTCGATCACCGGTGCACCCGCCAAGACTTTGACGCCACCCGGGCGAAAATTATCAAACGCGCGTTGAGCGGTGATGGCCAGTGCTTTGAGTCCGACGATATCCTTAGGGCGGCCAGGTAAGTGAACTTCACCGGCCGAAATCATTGTTGTGACACCGCCATTGAGTGTCGACTCAATCCAACCGATTTGATTTTGGCGCGGTGTCCAATCGCCAAACACAGGATGCACATGGCTATCAATCAAGCCGGGTGCCACGCACGTGTGATGCACGTCGATGATTGTTTTAGCGTGCGCGATGTCGCAGTCTTTTTCTTTACCGACGGCAACGATCAACCCATCGTTGATCACAATCGTATCGGCAGACAGAATCGGTTGGTCAAGGTCGCCAGATAAAAGCAAGCCGATGTTTTTGATAACGACTTTGCCTGATTTTTCGCTTGCAACGACTTCTGCCATGTTGGTCTCCTGACCGCTTCGTTTAATTTGTGATTGACGCCCATACCATCGAGGTTACACCACGACGGTTCGTTGTACCGCATCAACAACAAAGGCTTCCCACTGCTTAAAGGTGGCCGGCGCTTCTAGATTTTCGCCTAAAAAGGCAGACAACGTGAAGCGATTTGATTGGTAAAAATAACCAAGGGCAGCGATCATCATGTACAGATCGCGCGATGACAGGTCTTTTCGAAAAACGCCTTGTTCGACACCGCAGACTAAGACCTGATCCACGACGCCAATGGCGGGTGACGAATATTCGCGGGCTTTGCTGGATTTGGCGATATGTTTACCGCCGTGCAGATTTTCGCTGTTTAACAAGGTGACAAATTCTGGATTTTTTTTGTAGTATTGCAAAATGAATTGCACGACTTGCTTGAGGGCCACGAGTGGTTGGGCGGTATCAAGCTTAAGTGCCGCCTCGGCGTCATTAAAGCGGCGATAGATCTCTTCAAGGGCTGCGACAAACAGGCCCTCTTTATTGCCAAAGTAGTAATAAATCATACGGTCGTGTGAGTTGGCCGCTTTAGAGATTTGATCGATGCTGCCACCATCTAGCCCATGTTTGGCAAAGATTTTGATCGCGGCGCGCAAAATATTTTCGCGCGTGGTTTCAGCTGCACGCTCTCGTACCCCGGTTTTACGCGGCGCTTTGAGAGGGGCTGAAATGCGGGTGCTCATTGTTCGACAAAGGCCCTTTCGATCACGTAGTCGCCTGGTTTGGTTGTATTGCCTTCATTAAAGCCGCGTTGCTCAAGCATGGTTTTCAAATCACGTAACAAACCCGGGCTGCCACAAATCATAATGCGATCTTGGGTGCGATCAAGCGCAGGGACACCCAAATCTTTAAAGAGTTTTTCGTTTTCGATCAGAGTCGTGATGCGGCCCATTTGCTTGTATTGTTCGCGCGTGACAGTCGGGTAATAGCGCAGCTGTTTACTCACCATTTCACCTAAAAACTCGTGTTTTGGTAGTTCTTGTGTGAGGTAGTCGTGATACGCGAGCTCGGCAACGTCGCGCACTGAATGCACCAAAATCACTTCTTCAAATTTTTCGTAGGTCTCTGGGTCGCGAATCACGCTCAAAAACGGCGCTAAGCCCGTGCCGGACGAAAACATATATAAACGTTTGGCAGGCAACAAATAATCGATGAGCAACGTGCCAGTTGGTTTGCGCCCGACCACGATTGAATCACCCACCTTGATATGTTGCAGCCTCGAGGTCAGCGGCCCGTCTTCGACTTTGATGCTTAAAAACTCAAGATGCTCTTCGTAATTGGCGCTGACGATACTGTAGGCCCGTAGCAGGGGCTTGTCGTTGACGCGTAACCCGATCATTGTGAAGTGACCGTTACTAAAGCGTAAGGATGGATCTCGTGTCGTGGTGAAGCTAAACAGGCGGTCAGTCCAGTGGTGTACGGATAAAACGGTTTCTTCGTTGAAGGCGCTCATGGTCGGTTCGGGTATCAAAATCTTGTTAAGTCAGGGGCAAGCCCAATAAAAACATTGCAGGCTGACAAGGGATGCATTAAATTAAACAATAAATGTAGTGAACGCAACACTAAATTGTAGCAAATGCTACATTTATCTTAACCCCTGAAGCGCAATTTAGGCAATGACTAAAGTGCAATAAGCCTTTAACCCGATTCTCAATGACTGAACACACGAAAACCGACGGACTCTCGGTGCAGGCGCCCGCGGTAACGACGCAGGGCGATGATGCGCCGACCGTCAACCACGCACGCGCAGCAAGTGCAGTCAAAATCGAGTGCAATGCGTGCCCTGTTTTGTGTCAGATTAGCCCCGGTCGCAGCGGCGCTTGCGACCGCTATGCCAACCAAGACGGCATGCTGATTCGGGTAGATCCAGTTTTAGTCTTAAACCGCGCCTTGAAAGGTGTTGAGCCAGCCTTGGTGCCGTTTGCACCCAGCGCTTCTGAAGAGGCTTGGGCTGGCGACTTAGTGCATGCCAACGATATTTTTATCACGGGCGTAGGCTCGTCAACCACCTACCCGGATTACAAACCCGCGCCGTTTATTGTGGGCTCACAAATTGACGGTGTCGATATGGTGACGGTTGTCACCGAAGGCATCTTTAGTTATTGCAGCTTAAAAATCAAAATTGATACCGACCGCTATTTGGGGCCTGAGCAGGCCAATGTGCTGTGCCGGGGCGAGGTAGTGGGTCACGTGACTACCGCCGAGTACGGTTCGCAAATGCTCTCTTTGGGTGGCGTGCACCACCTAACGGGAGGCAGCAAAAAAGAGGGTCGCGTCACCATGGAGATGATGCAGGCCCTGGGCAATAAAGAGGCCGCCGAGTTAAGTATCGAGGGCGGAGCGAATCTCGTGATTCAGGCTGGGCGCGCGCCAATTGTGAATGGCGTGGTCGAACAGCGCATGCGGGTCGGTTGCGGTTCGGCTGCGATCGGTATTTTTGCGCAACAGTTTTTTGAATTAGCCGACGAGGTCGTGGTGGTCGACGATCACATCACGGGCGTCTTGACCGAGCACCAGGCGGGCTGTTGTTTGAATATGCGCCCATCTGGGATTTCGATTCGAGGTCGTCGTTCAACCCCAGGGCGCTATTTTCAAGTGGCCAACCCCGGGACGGGGTGGGGCGGTACCGACATTTCAGATCCCTTGGGCATTATTGAAAAGTGGGATCCAAAACGTGCTTGGCCCGGTTTGCGCTTACTCATGACCTCGACCACCGGTGAACACGCTGCCTGGTTCGTGCTCGACGAGAATTTGACCCCGCAGCAACAAGAGATGCCGACTGCGGTGCAAACGGTCATCGACCGTATCGGTGAAAATTGTGAACCGTCCATGACGACGGTGCTGTTCTTGGGCGGGGCCGGTGGTAGTTTGCGTGCCGGTGTCACAGACAATCCGGTGTTACTCACGCGTGCAATTAAACAAGCCTTGGTCAACGTGACCTGTGGCGGTGCACCGGCCTATGTCTGGCCCGGCGGAGGGATTACCGTGATGGTTGACGTACTGCGTATGCCGGACAACAGCTTCGGCACCGTGCCCACACCCGCGATTGTGGCGCCGTTCGAATTTAGTATGCGTGTCGAAGATTTTAAAAATTTGGGCGGCCACATGTCTTATGTGCGGCCTCTTGATGTCGTGTTGCGCAGCGGCGCCTGGCACGCTGATGGTGCGCCGACTGCGCGTCAGTGGGTGATGCAGCCGACTCAAAACCCTTGGCCCCTTGGCCAGCCTCCGCAGCTAGGTTAACCAACATGGGGCCGACATCGCACGAGCTGCCGCAAGGTCGTCGCCATTTTCAGCATGGACCGATTGATATCATCGCTTACGCCGAGGGCGATCCAGTCAGCGTAGCGCACGCCCACGAAACCGCCTGGCAGCGGTTTGGGCAAATTTTGCCTGAGCTCGTTCAAGAGTTAGCTGAGTTACGTAAACCTGTCCAAGGCGCCGGCACGTTCAAAGGGCCGATCGCCCAGTCGATGTGGCGAGCGTGTAAAGACTGTTTAATTGAAGTGGATGCAGGCGCGTTTTTAACGCCGATGGCCGCAGTCGCTGGTTCGGTCGCGCAGGATCTAAGTACGTGTTATCAGGCTGCGGGGATCAAGCGCGCCTGGGTCAATAACGGAGGCGATATTGCGCTGCATCTCACTGAAGACACCGCCGTTTCAATTGGGCTGTTTGCCGACCTGGCGCGCCTGGATGAGCAACAATTGGTGAGTGGCATTCAGACCGACGCCATGTTTGAAGTGAAATACGGCATGGGGATCCGTGGCGTCGCCACCAGCGGATGGCGCGGGCGAAGTTTTTCGCTGGGTATTGCCGACAGTGTGACGGTGTTTGCGGCAAGTGCCTCGCAGGCGGACGCCGCGGCGACGCTGATTGCGAACGCGGTCGATGTTTCCGACGTACGTATCAAGCGGCAGCCCGCTAACGCCTTAAAAGATGATTCTGATTTAGGTCAGCGGCTGGTGACGGTTGCTGTGCCAGAGTTAGGTCAAGAGGAGATTTATGAGGCGCTTGAAGCGGGCTTAAAAAAAGCCCACACGCTCAGGCAGAACGGTTTAATCTGTGCCTGTGTTTTAAGTTGTCAGGGGTGGTTTGTCAGTACTGAAACGGCCCGAATCCAGCGTATGTTCTGAGGTGATAATGCAAGCAAAAATTCGTAGGATCGTCGTGCAAATCGACGAGGTGTGGGTTGAGAACGGTCAACCTGTATCCCCCCCCGTACGGCGTGCGCTAGCCATGGCGGTTATCGAGAATCCCTTTGCCGGGCGGTATGTTGAAGATCTAGATGCACTGATGACGGTTGGGCAAGAACTTGGTGCCTTACTCGGGCAGCGTTGCGTGCAAGCGCTTGGCATCAAACCCGGCGAGGCTCAAAGCTACGGCAAGGCAGCTATCGTGGGTGAGGCGGGTGAGCTTGAGCACGCTGCTGCGATTTTGCATCCAAAATTAGGGGCGCCGCTACGTGTGGCAGTTGAAAAGGGCGCCGCACTGGTGCCTTCGAGTAAAAAAATGGGTGCGATGGGTGCGACGATTGATGTGCCGCTCGGACACAAAGACGCAGCTTACGTACGCAGTCATTTTGATGCGATCGAAGCGCGTGTCACCGATGCGCCGCGCGCCAACGAAATCGTGGTGTGCGTCGCCGTCACCGATAGCGGCCGTCCCAACCCTCGGGTGGGTGGTTTGAAGCATCAGGACATGATTGGTAAAGATGGTTTGAATTGAGTATTGAAACGTTGAAACATTGATAGCCAGGGCATGTGCCCGATAAACAGGAGAGTACGATGAAACAGCACCGACTCAGTATCTTTGCAAGGCTCAGCATCGCGGCAGCGACACTGCTAACCGCCTCATCAACGCTGTTGGCGCAAGGCGTCATCAAAATCGGCGAAATCAATAGCTATAAGGCCCAGCCTGCTTTTCTTGAACCCTACAAAAAAGGTATGGAACTCGCGATCGAGCAGATCAACGCGACTGGCGGTTTGAATGGTAAAAAAGTTGAACTCATCACCCGCGACGATAACGCTAACCCTGGGGATGCCGTGCGAGTGGCCGAAGAGCTCGTGTCGCGCGATCGGGTCGATGTGTTGACTGGATCTTTTTTGTCGCATATCGGCTTGGCCCTGACGGATTTTTCGAAACAAAAGAAAGTGTTCTTTTTGGCCAGTGAGCCTTTGACCGACAAGATTGTCTGGCAAAACGGTCATCGCTATACGTTCCGTTTGCGTACCTCAACGTACATGCAGGTGGCGATGCTTGTGCCAGACGCCGTCGCGATGAAGAAAAAACGCTGGGCCATCGTTTACCCCAATTATGAATATGGACAATCAGCAGTCGCAAGTTTCAAAGAACTGATGAAAGCGGCGCAACCAGATGTTGAATTTGTGGCCGAGCAAGCGCCGCCGTTAGGTAAGTTAGACGCGGGCAGTGTGGTGCAGGCGTTGTCCGATGCCAAGCCAGACGCTATTTTTAACGTCTTATTCGGTGCTGATTTGGCTAAGTTTGTTCGTGAGGGAAACACCCGAGGCTTATTTAAAAATCGCGAAGTGGTGAGCTTGCTGACGGGTGAGCCTGAATACCTTGATCCACTCAAAGACGAAACCCCCAACGGTTGGTTAGTGACCGGTTATCCGTGGTACGGCATCAAAACGCCAGAGCATGCGGCGTTCTTGAAGGCATATCAAGATAAGTTCAAAGATTACCCACGCCTGGGCTCGGTCGTCGGTTATAGCGCCATCATGTCGCTTGCCGCTGGTATTAAAAAGGCTCAAGGCACAGACACTGAAAAGCTTGTCGATGCCTTTAAAGGGTTGAATCTGATGACGCCGTTCGGCCCAATTACCTACCGACCCGAAGACCATCAGTCGACGATGGGTAGTTTTGTTGGCCGCACGAAAAACGAAGGTGGCAAAGGCGTGATGGTCGATTTTCGCTTCTTAGATGGCGCTAAATTCTTGCCGTCAGCTGAAGAGGTTAAAAAATTGCGGCCTGCTCAATAAGCAGTTTTTAATTGACTGTGACTTGGCAAGCGTTGAACGCTGATTGTTGAATGGGCGATTGATGGACTTATCTGGTTTTGTTGTTCAGTTGCTCAATGGCCTGGCTGGGGCTTCGTCGCTCTTTTTAGTTTCAGCTGGGCTGTCGCTCATCTTTGGTGTGACACGAATCGTGAACTTTGCTCACGGTTCGTTTTTTATGGTGGGCATTTATGTTGCCTACACCCTAGTGACGCGCTTTGCCGATACGATCGGCTTTTGGCCCGCCTTGGTGTGCGCGGCGCTAATCGTTGGCGTGCTTGGCGCACTGGTTGAAATCACCTTGATGCGCCGTATCTATCGTGCGCCCGAGTTGTTTCAATTACTGGCCACCTTCGCCTTGGTCTTAGTGTTTAAAGATGCTGTGTTGTGGCTTTGGGGTCCTGAAGAGCTGTTAGGCCCACGCGCACCCGGGTTAAAGGGCGCGGTACAAATCTTAGGGCGTAGTTTCCCCACTTACGATTTATTTTTAATTGTTGTCGGACCCGTGCTGTTGGGCTTGCTTTGGCTGTTATTGACCCGTACCCGCTGGGGTACGTTTATTCGCGCTGCCACACAAGATCGCGAGATGGTTGCAGCGCTTGGGGTCAATCAAGCATGGTTGTTTACCAGCGTGTTCGCGTTAGGCGCTCTATTGGCAGGTTTGGGCGGTGCCTTACAACTGCCACGCGAACCCGCAAGCCTTGAGATGGATCTCAACACGATTGGCGCTGCGTTTGTGGTGGTGGTGGTGGGCGGAATGGGCTCGATCCCCGGCGCTTTTGTGGCTGCATTGTTGATCGCTGAGTTAAAAGCCATTTGCATTTGGTTGGGTGTGGTCAATATTTTTGGTACGGCGATCTCGTTTTCAAAGCTTACGTTGGTGGTCGAGTTTTTAGTGATGGCTGTGGTGTTGGTGCTGCGTCCCTGGGGGTTGTTGGGCAGACCACAGCCGCCCTCGCGGCACGCCGCCCATGTCGAGGCGCCCTTAGGTGCTCCCACACGTTTGACGACTACCTTGCAGTTAGCGGCCGTGGGTCTGTTGGTATTGCTGCCATGGCTGACCTCGGCTTCGCCTTATTTTACGGTGCTGAGTATTGATTTGTTGGTTGCCGTGTTGTTTGCGACCAGCTTGCACTTCATCATGGGGCCTGCCGGTATGCATTCGTTTGGTCATGCGGCGTATTTTGGTTTAGGTGCGTATGGCGCCGCACTCTTGTTTAAAGCCCTTGGGTTGCCAATGGAGATTGCGTTGCTGTTGGCACCTCTTGTGGCGGGTGTAGGTGCTTTGGTATTTGGCTGGTTTAGTGTGCGGTTATCGGGCGTCTATCTGGCGATGTTGACCTTGGCCTTCGCGCAAATTACATGGGCCGTGGTGTTTCAGTGGGATGCCCTGACCGGTGGCAGCAATGGGTTGACGGGCGTCTGGCCGGCAGCATGGCTGACTGACAAAAAAAATTATTATTTTTTGACACTCTCGTGTGTAGTCTTAAGTGTTTGGTTGTTGCGGCGTATGTTGTACGCGCCTTTGGGTTATGCCATGCGCGCGGGTCGAGATTCACCGATGCGCGCCGATGCAATTGGCATCAATGTCAAACGCGTGCAATGGGTCGCTTTCGTGATCGCTGGTGTTTTTGCAGGTGTAGCCGGCGCGCTTTTCGCTTTTTCTAAAGGCAGCATCTCGCCCGAGACCTTACATGTCAGTCGTTCGGTGGATGGCTTAGTGATGGTATTGCTTGGTGGTATCCAGACCTTGGCGGGCCCGATCGTGGGCGCTGTCAGTTTTACGTGGTTGCATGATGTCATCGCACGCAACACTGAGTATTGGCGCGCGATGCTAGGTGGCATTATCTTGTTACTGGTGTTGTTATTTCCCGAAGGGATTGCAGGCTTTGCCCGTCGTATCAGTTTGCGTCTTGCAGACAAGGGGCAAGCATGAGTCTGTTGACAGTGAAAGACTTGGGTAAGTCCTTTGGCGGGGTAAAGGCCGTTGATGGCATTTCGTTTGAGCTTAAAGCAGGTGAGTTGTTGGCCCTGATTGGCCCGAATGGCGCCGGCAAATCAACTA
This sequence comes from Burkholderiaceae bacterium, assembly GCA_029866055.1. Taxonomy (GTDB): domain Bacteria; phylum Pseudomonadota; class Gammaproteobacteria; order Burkholderiales; family Burkholderiaceae_B; genus Zwartia. The sequence goes on along the minus strand of JARXAG010000185.1, from coordinate 20,393 downwards.
CCTTCAACATGGTCAATGGTCAATTGCAGGCTGATCGCGGGTCGATTCAGTTGGCTGGAAAAGAGTTAGTTGGCCTTGCGCCAAGAGAAATTTGGCGTTTAGGGGTGGGCCGCACATTTCAAATTGCCGAAACGTTTTCGTCGCTGACAGTGATTGAAAACGTGCAGATGGCCTTGCTCTCGCACGCTGGGCAGGTGTTTTCGTTTTTTCAGACTGCGCGCACGCACGAACGTACCCGGGCGCTTGAGTTGCTTGAACAGGTTGGGATGGCGTCGCAAGCAGACCGCCCCTGCAGCGCGTTGGCCTACAGCGATGTCAAACGTGTCGAGTTGGCGATCGCGTTGGCCAATCGTCCGCGACTTTTGCTGATGGATGAACCCACAGCAGGCATGGCACCGAAAGAGCGCAACGCGTTGATGGCATTAACCAAAAAATTGGTGATTGAGCAAAACATTGCGGTGCTGTTTACCGAGCACAGTATGGATGTGGTGTTCGCCCACGCCGACCGCATCATTGTCTTGGCGCGCGGGCGACTGATTTCACAGGGTACGTCCGACGAGGTTCGGCAAGATTCTAAAGTGCAAGAGGTGTACTTTGGCTCTGGCGCGACGTTTGAAAGTGAGACGGTCGTCTCGGACGTTCATGCCAAGAAGGCGACAAGTACCCCTGATCAAGCGGGTCCGCTTCTGTCTGTGCAGAGCCTGTGCGCTTGGTACGGCGCCGCTCAAATTCTGTATGACGTAAATTTTGAAGTGAAACGCGGCGAAGTCGTGGCGTTGATGGGGCGTAACGGGGCGGGCAAGTCGACCACCATGAAAGCGTTAATGGGTTTGCTTGAAAAGCGTACTGGCGACGTGCAATTTATGGGGCGCGAGATTTCAAAAGATGCAGCGCACCATATTGCGGCCAGTGGACTAGGCTATGTGCCTGAGGATCGGCGCATTTTTACCGATCTCACGGTTTTAGAGAATCTCGAGGTTGGTCGGCAAAAGGGGCGGTTGTGGCCTGATGGTTCTGCGGCCCCAACCTGGACCGTGCAGCAGTTGTTTGCACTTTTTCCGAATCTGGGTGAGATGCCTAGGCGCCTAGGCGGGCAGATGAGTGGTGGTGAACAACAAATGCTGACCGTGGCGCGAAGCTTGATGGGTAACCCTTACTTGGTGCTGCTTGATGAGCCCTCTGAAGGTGTGGCACCTGTGATTGTTGAGCAAATGGTACAGATGATTTTGGCATTGAAAAAGCAAGGCGTCAGTATTTTGCTATCAGAACAAAATCTGCACTTTGCGCGCCTAGTGTGCGACCGCGCCTATGTGCTTGAAAAAGGGCAAATCCGTTTTAGCGGCACGATGACCGAGCTCGATGCTAACGAGCATGTACGTCAAACCTATTTAAGCGTCTAGGGTCTGTGATGAACACTTCGTCACCTTGTACGCTGCGTGTCAATGCTCAGCAACATGAGTTACAACTGTCAGCGGATGTGTCGTTGATGCATGTGTTGCGTAACGACCTTGCTCTGAATGGGCCAAAATATGGTTGTGGCTTGGGTCAATGCGGTGCTTGTACTGTGCTAATCGATGGGGTGGCTGCGCGCTCGTGCGTGGTGCCCGCACAAGGCGTACAAGGTCGCGCCATTACCACGCTCGAAGGGCTCGGGTCGCGCGGGCAGTTGCACCCTGTGCAGCAGTCTTTTATTGACGAGCAAGCTGCGCAATGTGGGTATTGTCTTAATGGCATGATCATGATGACGGTGTCTTTGTTAACGCATACACCTGACCCCACTGAGGCCGAAATCCGAAGTGCACTATCGGGTAACTTTTGCCGCTGCGGCACGCACATCGAAATCATTCGTGCGGTTCAACGCGCGGCCGTGCTGATGCACACCTCGCACGGGCTCGATCATGGCAAATCCTAATCCGTTACGTACCCGCGCAGATTTTTTAAATGCGACCGAGGTATTGTTGGTCGTGCGTGATCCGCCTCCTGCCAATCCACCTGCGCCAGGCCAACCTGCAGCGGTGCCGGGTAACCCTGCCGAGGGCGTTGAAATTTTGCTTTCGCTCTGGGCAGACGGCCGAGTGATCGCCTTGCATGGTCACGTTGATCTTGGCACTGGATTGCAAACCGCGTTTGCTCAGATTGTGGCTGAAGAGCTTGACGTGCAGCTTGAGCAGGTTGAAGTCATTTTGGGTGATACCGGTACTGCGCCTAATCAGGGTCCTACTATTGCCAGCGGTTCGATTCAAAATCATGCCGCACCCCTGCGGGCAGCTGCTGCCCAGGCACGACAATATTTGCTTGAGTTGGCCGCAGCTAAATTTGCAGTGCCTACGACGCAATTGCAAGTGAACAATGGAATCGTGTCCATTGCGGCTGTCGCAAGCGCAGACACGACGGCGTCTGCCGCTTCAGTCAGCTATGCGGAGTTACTCACTGGCCAGCACATTCACCTCAAGCTTGAACTGAGTACGCCAGTCAAAGACCCCGCAACCTACCGCACGGTCGGGCAGTCAGTGCCGCGTGTAGACATCCCAGCCAAGGCGACAGGCGAGCTAGTGTTCGTGCACGATGTGCGAGTGCCCGGCATGTTGCATGGCCGAGTGATTCGTCCTCCTTATGCCGGCGCCGATCACGGTGACTTTATTGGCAACTTGCTTGAGTCAGTTGACGAGACGTCGATTGCCCATATCCCAGGCATTCGTGCGGTGGTCGTGATTCGGGATTTTATTGGGGTGGTCGCCGAACGCGAAGAGTTCGCTGAACTCGCCGCCAACACGCTACGGGTGCATTGGAAACCCTGGGCCGGCTTGCCCGACTTATCCAATGTTGAGCAAGCGTTGCGTAACAATCCAGCGACACCACGCCAGCTTGTCGATGAGGGTGATGTGGATCAGGCGCTTGCAGAGGCTGCGCAGTCGATGCCGCGCACTTATATTTGGCCTTATCAAATGCACGCGTCAATTGGTCCGTCGTGCGCCGTGGCTGAGTTCAAAACGGATCCGACCGATCCGTTTGCCTTAACAGTGTGGGCTGGCACGCAAAATCCTCATGTGTTGCGCGCAGATTTAGCGCGCTTAACTGCACTGCAAGATACTGCGATTGAAATCATACGGATGGAAGCCTCTGGGTGCTACGGACGCAACGGTGCGGACGATGTGGCGGCAGATGCGGTGTTGCTGGCGCGCGCAGTCGGTGCACCCGTGCGCGTGCAGCTCACGCGTGAGCAAGAAAATCTATGGGAGCCCAAAGGTGCGGCGCAATGGATGGAGGTTCGCGGTGGCTTGCATGCAGACGGCTCGATTGCAGCCTATGATTTTTCAACCTCTTACCCTTCAAACGGAGCACCCACGCTTGCGCTGTTGCTGACGCGCACGCTTGAGCCCAACGCGCAAGCCTATGCAATGGGGGATCGCACCGCTCGCCCGCCCTATACCTTGCAAAATTTGCGCGTGACTGTCAACGATATGCCGCCGATCTTGCGCGCCTCATGGTTGCGCGGCGTCTCGGCAATGCCCAATTCGTTTGCTCACGAGTCCTACATCGATGAGCTTGCAACCGCTGCGGGGGTTGATCCTCTGACCTTTAGGTTGCGTTACCTCGATGACCCGCGCGCACGAGAGTTATTACAAGCCACTGCCGCAAAAGCTGGCTGGAAAATGCACGACCAGCCACAACAGCAGGGCGCAGAGGGCGATATCTTGCACGGGCAGGGCATCGCCTGGACCCGCTATGTTCATAGTAAGTGGCCAGGATTTGGCGCGGCGTGGGCTGCGTGGATCGCCGATGTTGAGGTCAACAAGCGCACTGGTGAAGTGCATGTGAAACGGGTGGTGGTGGGTCACGATGCGGGCTTGACCATTAATCCTGCCGGTGTTGAGCATCAAATTCATGGCAACGTGGTTCAAACCACCAGTCGCGCCATGATTGAGAAGGTGCCGATTGAACGTGAGCACAATACTGTTGCCACCCGCGAATGGGGTTCGTATCCGATTTTGAGTTTCAGGCAGGTGCCTGTGATCGAAGTCATGCAGATGCCTCGGCACAACGAGCCCGCACTTGGGGCGGGCGAGTCAGCCTCAGTGCCTGGTACGGCGGCGATTGCCAATGCGATTTTCGATGCGACAGGTGTGCGCTTCAGGCAACCGCCTTTTACGCCAGAGGTTGTGCGCGCTGCGTTGAATCCTTTGATGTATCAAGGCGACTCAGACTCCAACGCCTGCGGCAATCCTCAGTTGGCAGCGCAAGCCTTAGACAAACGTCAGGTAGCCTCGCAAACAATTGACCCGCTGCTAGCAAGCACTGGGCGTCAACAGACAGATCATGCCGACGCGCGTTGGCCCAAGCCGCGCACGTGGTGGTTGCGTGCCGCTGCGTTGACGGCGGCGCTGGGTACCACGCTGCTTGGCGCGACGTGGTCACTGTTCGGTCAGCGCACTGTGCTTGCCCCGGTTACCCAACCGATCGCGACCTACTCAGTTGCAACGCTTGAGCGTGGTCGTGAATTAGCGGCCTTGGGTAATTGCGTGACTTGTCACACCAGTGCACAAGGCAAACCAAATGCTGGCGGCTTGGGGATTCAAACTCCCTTCGGCACGGTCTATAGCACTAACTTAACGCCTGATCCTCAAACCGGTATTGGTCTGTGGTCACAGCAAGCCTTTAATCGTGCCATGCGTGAAGGCATCTCGCGCGATGGGCATCACTTGTACCCCGCGTTTCCATACACCTCGTTCACTCGCACGACTGACGAAGATCTGACTGCGCTATACGGGTGGCTGATGTCGCAAGAGCCGGTGCGCCAGGCAACCCCAGAAACTAAGCTTGCGTTTCCGTTTAGCTTGCGTCCGCTCATGGCCTTTTGGAATGCGCTGTACTTAACGCCTGGGCCTGTTGCCAAGTCAGCGCAAACCGAAGTTGAGCGTTCGCCGGCGTGGTTGCGTGGTGAATATCTGGTGAATGGGTTGGGGCATTGTTCGGCCTGTCACACCTCACGCGATGCGTTGGGTGCCGAACGTTCAGGGCTGGCCTATTTGAGTGGTGCCACCGTTGATGGTTGGCAGGCCCCTGCGCTGAATGCGCGCTCGCCCAGCCCCGTGCCCTGGACTGAAACTGCTTTTTATGACTATTTACGCAACGGTCATAGCGCCGAACACGGCAGCGCCTCGGGGCCGATGGCCCCGGTCGTCAGGCAATTAGCGCAAGTGCCTGACGCCGATATTTCTGCCATGGCCCATTACTTGGCGTCGTTTCAAGAGCAAAGCGCCTCGGCACTGGCCGCTCAAACTTACGTCGCTCAGGCCGCCGCGCGTGAACCTTTGCTGCTTGGCCCCGCGCAGCGTATGTTTCAGGCCGCCTGTGCCTCGTGTCACCACGACGGCGATGGCCCGCGTTTACTTGGCGTCAATATCCCGCTGGCGCTAAGCACTGGTATGCACAGCGCGCAACCAGATAACGTGATTCGCGTGATCCTGGAGGGGATTCGCAAACCTGCCAGCGAGCAAATCGGCTTTATGCAAGGTTTTGCCAAGCAGTTTGACGATCGACAATTGAGCGAATTAGTGTCTTACATGCGTAGCCGTTTTGCCCCCACTCAGCCACCCTGGCAAGATCTCGAACAGAAAATTGGGGTAATCCGTATGTCACCAAGCTTGCATTTACCGTAAAGTTTCCCCACAATAGAGATATTGTTGATCACCCCGGTTCTGACCCGAGCCGGGGTTTTGCTTTTTTGGAAAACACCATGGCAACTATTCCTCTTACCGTGCGCGGGGCCGAGCGCTTACAAGCTGAACTGCAGCGGCTTAAGCATGTCGATCGCCCTGCGGTTATTAGCGCCATTGCTGAAGCGCGTTCGCACGGCGATTTGTCTGAAAACGCCGAATACGATGCGGCGCGCGAGCGTCAAGGCTTTATCGAGGGGCGTATCGCCGAACTCGATGGCACGCTTTCAAACGCCCAGTTAATTGAACCGAGCACGATCGAAGCCGATGGCCGCGTTGTGTTTGGTGCAACCATTGAAATCGAAGATCTTGAGTCGGGTGCCAAGGTCACTTACCAAATCGTTGGTGATGTTGAGGCCGATATTCGTGCGAACTTAATTTCGGTTTCAAGCCCTGTGGCGCGTGCTTTGATTGGCAAATATGAAGGCGATGTCGTCGAGGTCAAAGCCCCGGCCGGTTCTCGCGAGTATGAAATTATTAGTATCAAATACTTGTAAAAAAAACAGCACCGGGGCGGGTGCTGTGTATTGAGTCGTTTGCGTTTGTGTCAGTATTGTGCCCGCCAAGGGGTCGCAGCTGTAAATACTTTCTAGCGTTTAACCGGTGCGCGTTTACGCACTGTCGTGCCAAGAGCCCCACGACGGGCACCGGCACGTAGAGACAAAGCGCTGCCACTGCGACGCGGAATCCCATGTGAGGTATCCTTGGCGCTTGCGCGTTTGCTCGGGCGAGCAGGACGATCGCCCGAATAGACAGTTGGGCGATCGGTGGCCAAGTCGGTTTGCTCGCGTTCTGGGCGATTGCGTCGGCTTGGTTTTTGAACCTTTTTACCCGCTGCGGCTAGCTTTTTAGGAGTGTGGGGTTCGTTAGGCTTGCGCTTGGCTGGGGTTGCAGGTTCAGCAGGCGGTTTAAGGTAGGTGCCCTTTGACCCGAAGCGATACAGAATCAGCATTTTGCCCAAATGGTGCACCGTGGCGCACGAAAGGGTGTCGCAAATCGTGGCAAGCATGGCATCGCGCTCGTCGCGGTCAGCACTGCCGGCTCGAACCTTAATCAGCTCGTGAGCAGATAGGTTTAGGTCGATTTCTTTTAAAACTGCCTCAGTGAGCCCGTTGTCGCCAATCAGTACAACTGGGCGCAGGGGGTGAGCAGCAGCGCGAAGCGAACTACGCTCGCGGGGGGTAAGTTCCATAATAGTCATAAGGTAGATTGTACGGGAATGGCGAAGAACAAATTTTCTAAAGAATGGGTCATGCAGCACATTAATGACCCTTTCGTCAAAATGGCGACTCAAAAGGGCTATCGTGCCCGTGCCGCCTTCAAACTGACCGAGATCCTCGATGCTGAAAAACTCATGCGTCGAGGCGACATCATTGTTGACTTGGGCTCGACCCCCGGCAGCTGGTCTCAGGTCGCGCGCGAGCGCTTGGTGGGAAAGGGTGGAATCCTCGATGGTCGCATTGTTGCGCTCGATCTCTTACCCATGGAGCCTATCGCAGGTGTTGAGTTCATTTTGGGTGATTTTAGTGAGGATGCTGTCCTCGAACAGCTCAACCAAAGCCTAGAAGGAGTCAAGGTAGATTTAGTCATGTCAGACATGGCGCCAAATTTATCTGGGGTCGGTTTAGCCGATGCAGCCAGAATTCAACAAGTGATTGATTTAGCCCTTGAATTTTCGCTAATGCACCTCAAAACAGATGGTGCACTGATTGTGAAAGCGTTTCACGGTAGCGGCTTTTCGCAAACCGTTGAAAGCTTCAAACGACACTTCAAAAGGGTGGTCGAGCGCAAACCGAAGGCTTCAAGAGATCGTTCTTCTGAAACTTTCTTGATCGCCAAGGGTCGAAAGGGCTAGAGCTATGTGATTTCGGTCCCGTCGCGCAGTAAGGGATTACTGCGAATGGGCTTTTTTAACAGGTAGAATGTTATTTTGCCTCGTTGCAATGCGTCCTTTGGGCCAAAGGTGCGCGGCGCGTCAGAACGACAAGCTGGAGATCGGCCTTGAATAATTCTTTTTCGAAAGTCGCGGTTTGGATGGTGATTGGTTTGGTACTGTTTACTGTGTTTAAACAGTTCGACTCCCGCGCGCCTGTACAAGACACCGTGAGCTACACCCAATTTATGGAAGACGCCAAGTCGGGCAAGGTCCGCCGAGTCGATGTCCAAAACGATGTCATCCACGTTACGCCCGACTCGGGCCGCCCTTACACCCTGACTTCGCCTGGCGATCTCTGGATGGTGTCTGATTTGCTCAAAGCTGGTGTCTCTGTGTCGGGCAAGCCGCGCGAAGAGCCCTCACTACTGATGAGTATCTTTGTATCTTGGTTTCCGATGCTGCTCTTGATCGGTGTCTGGGTGTTTTTTATGCGCCAGATGCAGGGTGGTGGTAAGGGTGGGGCGTTTAGTTTTGGTAAGTCGCGTGCGCGCTTGCTAGACGAAGGCACAAATGCCATCACGTTTGCTGACGTTGCGGGTTGCGACGAAGCAAAAGATGACGTTCAAGAAATCGTTGATTTTTTACGCGATCCGTCTAAGTTTCAAAAGCTCGGCGGTCGTATCCCCCGTGGCGTGCTGATGGTGGGTTCGCCCGGTACTGGTAAAACGTTGCTGGCCAAAGCGATTGCTGGCGAAGCCAAGGTTCCGTTTTTTAGTATTTCGGGTTCTGACTTTGTTGAGATGTTTGTGGGCGTGGGCGCGGCTCGCGTGCGCGACATGTTTGAAAACGCTAAAAAGCACTCGCCTTGCATTATCTTTATTGACGAGATTGATGCGGTCGGTCGCCAGCGTGGTGCCGGCTTGGGTGGCGGCAACGACGAGCGCGAACAAACGCTTAACCAGATGTTGGTTGAGATGGACGGCTTTGAATCTGGCGTTGGCGTCATTGTGATCGCTGCAACCAACCGCCCTGATGTGCTTGACCCTGCGTTGCTGCGTCCCGGTCGTTTTGATCGTCAAGTGGTCGTGCCGTTGCCAGATATTCGCGGTCGCGAACAAATTCTTAAAGTTCACATGCGCAAAGTGCCGTTGGCGCAAAACGTGGATGCTCATACTCTCGCGCGTGGTTGCCCTGGTTTTTCGGGCGCTGATCTTGCCAATCTAGTGAACGAGTCGGCGCTGTTTGCTGCGCGTCGTAATGGCCGCACGGTTGATATGTCTGACTTTGAAAAAGCCAAAGACAAAATCATCATGGGTGCCGAGCGCCGTTCAATCGTGATGCCCGAAGAAGAACGCCGTAACACCGCGTATCACGAATCTGGTCATGCGATCGTGGCCCGTATGTTGCCTAAAACTGATCCTGTTCACAAAGTCACCATCATTCCGCGTGGTCGTGCCTTAGGTGTCACGATGCAGTTGCCCGAAGGCGATCGTTACAGCATGGATAAAGAGCGTTTGTTGTGTACGATTGCCGTGTTGTTTGGTGGTCGTATCGCTGAAGAATTGTTCATGAACCAAATGACCACCGGCGCCTCAAACGATTTTGAGCGGGCCACGGCGATTGCTCGTGACATGGTGACGCGCTATGGCATGACAGATTCACTGGGCCCAGTGGTGTACGCCGAAAACGAAGGTGAAGTCTTCCTAGGCCGTAGCGTGACAAAAACCACGCATATGTCTGAAGCGACGATGCAAACTGTTGATAAAGAGATCCGCAAAATTATTGACGAACAGTACGCACGTGCGCGCACGATCCTTGAAAACAGTCGTGAAAAAGTCGAAATCATGACTAAGGCGTTGCTCGAATGGGAAACCATCGACGCAGATCAGATCGGTGACATCATTGAAGGTCGCCCACCGCGCCCACCAAAGGTGCCACAGGCGCCAGCTGATTCGTCGGATACACCCCCCACGGGCGCAGCACCGACTAACGATCCAGCTGCGGTGGTCTAAGACGACGGCAGAGCTGACTCTGATGTCAGGTAGCTGGTTATGCGGGCGCTTTGAGTTTGTACTCAAGCGCCCGCTTTTAATGGGTATCGTCAACGTCACGCCTGATTCATTTTCTGATGGCGGTCAACACGCGGACGCAACCTCGGCGATTGCACACGCGCACCAATTGGTTGCTGAAGGTGCCGATATTATCGACATTGGTGGTGAGTCCACCCGCCCAGGGGCCGCGCCCGTTTCTACCCAAGATGAGCTTGCGCGCATTTTGCCTGTGATCGCTGCGCTGCGCGACAGTGGTGTTGCGATCTCAGTCGATACCTGCAAACCTGAGGTGATGCAGACTGCGCTTGAGGCGGGGGCCGACATCATTAATGATGTGACAGGTATGCGAGCACCCGAGGCGCGGCGCATCGTTGCCGCGCACCCAAGCTGTGGGGTGTGCCTGATGCACATGCAGGGCGAGCCGCGTACGATGCAACGCAACCCTCAATACCAAAATGTTGTGCACGAGGTGAAAGCGGCGCTCGTCGCGCAGGCGCAGTTGCTTGAGCATCTTGGTGTCAAGCGGGCCCGCCTGAGCTTGGATCCTGGCCTGGGGTTTGGTAAAACGCTCGAGCATAATTATCAACTACTGCAAGGGCTAGAGCAGCTTGTGCAAAGCGGCTACCCAGTCGTGTTGGGTGCCTCGCGCAAATCTATGATTGGTAGTGTCACCGGTAAATCTGTGGATCAGCGCCTGAGTGGTAGCATTGCTGCCGCGCTCGCAGGTGTGGTCAGAGGTGCGGCGGTCTTGCGTGTGCATGATGTCGATGCCACGCGCGACGCTTTGAAAGTTTGGCAGTCCGTTCAGGCTGCAGGGGATCCACGTTGATATCCCTTCGGTGCTGAGCGACGAGTTTCGCGGAGAAAAAAAATGAGTCAAAGAAAATATTTCGGTACAGATGGCGTACGCGGCGAAGTGGGTGGCGACGTCATCAATGCTGAATTCGCACTCAGGCTTGGCTATGCAGCCGGCAAAGTTTTGGCCAAAGAGCATTCGGCGCGGCGCGGCCGCCCAACCGTATTGATCGGTAAAGACACGCGCATCAGCGGCTACATGCTTGAATCGGCACTCGAAGCAGGCTTCGCGTCGGCTGGTATCGAGGTGTTGCTCGCCGGCCCGCTACCCACCCCAGCGGTGGCGTATTTGACGCGCACCTGGCGCTTAGTGGCTGGTATTGTGATCAGCGCTTCGCACAACCCCTATTACGATAATGGCATCAAGTTTTTTTCGTCTAAAGGCATGAAGTTACCTGACGAGACTGAGGCTGCGATTGAAGCTGCGCTAGACGAACCCATGCAGTGTGTCAGCTCTGAAAAGCTCGGACGCGCGCGTCGTATTGACGATGCTCCGGGTCGTTACATTGAATTTTGTAAAAGTACGTATCCGTCGGATTTGGATTTAGGCGGTTTGAAACTCGTGGTAGATGCTGCCAATGGTGCTGCGTACCATATTGCACCTCACGTGTTTCGCGAGTTAGGTGCTGAAGTCACTGCAATTGGCGTGTCGCCCGACGGGTTCAATATCAACAAAGACGTTGGTGCCTTACATCCTGAAAGCTTAGCGGCTGAGGTACGTGCACGTGGCGCAGATCTTGGCATTGCGCTAGACGGTGATGCCGATCGTGTGCAAATGGTAGACGCTACCGGGCGTGTCTATAACGGCGACGAGCTGTTGTATGCGGTGCTGCGTGAACGCCTCTCGCGTGGGCCGGTTGCAGGTGTGGTGGGTACCCTCATGACCAATTTCGGCTTTGAGCGTCAGCTTAAAAACATGGGCATCCCTTTTGAGCGTGCTCAAGTGGGTGATCGTTATGTGCTCGAGCAATTGCGTAATCGCGGTTGGCTCTATGGTGGCGAAAGCTCAGGGCATTTGTTGTGTCTAGATTCGCACACGACGGGCGATGGCATCGTTGCAGCCTTGCAAGTGTTGGCAGCCTTGCAGCGCAGCGGCGAGACCCTGTCTCAATGGGTGTCTGCCCTGCGCTTGTACCCGCAAAAAATGATTAACGTGGCACTTAAGCCCGGGACGGATTGGGCAACCCATGCCGGTTTACAAGCGGCTCAACAACAAGCCGAAGCCTTGCTAGGTGAGCGCGGTCGCGTGTTGATTCGGGCCTCTGGCACCGAACCCAAACTGCGCTTGATGGTCGAGGCTGACGACGAGGCTTTAGCCACAAGGTGCGTCGATTTGCTGGCAGCAGTTGACTTAACAAGCTAGCGATCCAACGATCCAACGATCGTACGCCTCGTCCTCGAGGCGACTCGCATGTCTTCACAGCCCTTATTGAAGTCAAAAAAACTTCATCATTTTGTCACTTTCGTGCAATGTCGGTTGGTCATAGTGAGGGATACCTCAGGAGATCAACCTCATGCTTGAGCTTGTGCGCAGTGCCTCTAGTTTATTTACGCTTCCGACGGCTTCAAATAACTCTGGCGGCTTAGTCGTTGGTCTGGCGCAGTCACCCGAAGAAATTGAATTAGTGCAGAGGCTTCGTCACGACGTGTTTAGTGCAGAATATGGTGCTGCCCTCGGCAACGACCGCGATGGGATTGATCGCGACCACTTTGATCCCTGGTGTGCCCACTTGCTGGTGCGTGAACTCTCGACCGATCAAGTCGTTGGTACCTACCGAATTTTGACCCCGCAACAAGCCAAGCGTGCAGGTAGCTATTACTCCGAGTCTGAATTTGATCTTGGTGGCTTAGGACACGTACGCGATTCTTTAGTCGAATTTGGACGCGCGTGCATTCACGAAGAGCACCGGCAAGGCGGCGTCTTGATGATGCTTTGGTCGGGCTTGGCAGAAATCCTCAAGCAAGGTAATTATGAACACGTTTTTGGATGCGCAAGCGTTAGCCTGCGCGATGATGGCGTGACAGCGGCTGAAGTTTGGCGTCAGGTCAAAGAGCGTTCGTTGTTTACTGAGGAGTTGGGCGTCAAGCCTTTGCATCGTTACCCCGTCGAGCAGCTCGATAGTCAGTTGCCAGCCTCGGTGCCAGCCTTGCTTAAAGGTTATTTGAAATTAGGTGCGCGCGTATGCGGCGAGCCGGCCTGGGATCCTGACTTTAATACTGCAGATTTTCCGATGTTGCTGTCGGTCAGCCATATGGGTCAGCGTTACCGTAAGCACTTTGGCTTTGATAGCGCTAAACCTGGATTAACTCAAAATTAAAACCGACCTTACCCCATTCGGTTTCTTCGCCATGTAACGAAAAATCGGTAAGCGGATGCGAGCCGAGCCATTTCTTGTCGACCTTGCAGACGATTGCAAGCCCTTTCACGCTGACCGAAAGCGGTAAGCGAGACACATCTTCGCGTCGTCGACAAAGTAGTACCGCCAAACGCAAACATAGAATCGTCAACCATTGCTCACGATTTTTAACTAGATTTTGCGCCTTACTAAGTTTGCCAGTATGTGCCAGCGCCAACAGCCCTAACTGCGCCTGATCGACTCGTGAAAAGCCAGGCATGTCAGCGTTATTTAAAATGTAGGCACTGTGTTTGTGATAACCCGCCTGGGCGATCGATAAACCAACCTCGTGCAAATCTGCCGCCCAACTCAAGGTATGGCGTAGCTCATCTTGCTCTGTGCGGCCTGGTAGCACTGCATCAAACAGACTCAAGGCGCAGCGCTTGACCCGAGTGGATTGGCGGGTGTCGACGTGGTAGCGTTTTGTGAAGGCCAAAACAGACACGTCACGCCGGTCATGGGCCTCTTCGCGGCCGGCTAAGTCAACCAAGACACCAAGACGCAGGGCGCCATCGCCGGTTTTCATGACCTCGACATGCATCTCGTCAAAGAAGGCGCTCATGATGGCTAAGCCGCCCGTTAAGACATCGGCACGCTCAAGTTTGATGCCAGGTAGGTCGTTGGGGATGACCCGCCCAGCACGCACGAGCTTGGCCTTCAGTTTCTCAATGCCGTCTTTCGTAATCCCTTCGGGTGACAAGCGACCTTCAGTCAAGATCGCGTAAAGTGCCTTGGCCGTGCCAGACGAGCCAAAGGCGGTGTCCCAGCCCATTTTGCGATAGGGCTTGGTAATGACCTCAATTTCACGTCGGGCGGCCAACTCGGCCTGCTTCAGTGAATACGCGTCAATGACGCCTTCTGGAAAAAACTTTCGGCTGTAACTGACGCACCCCATATAAAGCGACGAGGTGAGCAGGGGTTCGTCGCCGCGGCCGATGATGACTTCGGTTGAACCGCCACCGATATCGATTACTAGGCGTTTGTCGGTTGAGATCGGTAAGGTGTGACTGACGCCAGAATAGATCAGGCGGGCTTCTTCGCGCCCGGCAATGACTTCAATCGGAAAACCAAGCGCAGCCTCGGCGCGGGGCAAAAAATCAGCCACGTTACGTGCCACGCGAAAGGTATTGGTGGCAACGGCGCGTACTCGGTCAGGGTGAAAGCTACGTAGGCGCTCGCCAAAGCGTTTAAGCACTTCAATGGCGCGCTCAACGGATTCATCATTGAGTATTTTGGCTGAGTTTAAACCTGCAGCTAAGCGCACAGTCTCTTTAAGACGATCGATCTGGTAGATGTGTTTGGCACCATTTTGCTCGGCTACCCGTCCGATCGATAGCCTAAAGCTGTTCGACCCCAGATCTACTGCCGCCAAGAGGTGTTCCATTAATGTCAATCCGTTACCCAATTGAGCCTATTATAAAAGGGTATCTTGAATTCAAAAAAAGGGGTGCCTTAATTGATTGTTGCAAAACTGTAACTTTGTTGTTGTACAACCCTAAACATCCAAAAAACTGAGGTATTGACGTATGCCCGCGCGTAAAAAAGCCGAACCGCTATTTCTGAACCGAGAGTTGTCCCTGCTTCAGTTCAACGAGCGTGTCTTAGCCATGGCTGAGCGCTCCGACACTCCCTTGTTAGAGCGGTTGCGCTACGTTTGTATTGTGAGTTCGAATCTTGATGAGTTTTTTGAGATTCGCATGTCAAGCTTAAAAGAGCAGTTGGCGCAACACCCTACGTTGATGGGCCCTGATGGCATGACCACCGAGCAGGCGTACGAGCGCGTACAGCTTGAGGTGCACAGAATGGTTGAGCGGCAGTACGCCTTGCTCAATGATGATATTTATCCGCTTTTGCGCACTGAGGGTGTGTATTTGCATCATTTCAGCGAGTGGAACGAGGCACAAACCGCATGGGCCAAGGCGTTGTTTCATCGCGATGTGATGCCCCTGCTGACGCCAATCGGCCTCGACCCGGCGCATCCGTTTCCGCGTGTTTACAACAAAAGCTTGAATTTCATTGTGCCCTTGTCTGGGCAGGATGCCTTTGGTCGCAAGGCGACGATTGCCATCGTACAAGCACCAAGAGCGTTGCCGCGTCTGATACAAATGCCGCCTGATGTATCGGGTCAGCCTCACAGTTTTATCTTATTGACCAGCCTATTGCGCGCGTTTGTTGGTGAGTTGTTTCCGGGTATGGCCGTGCAGGGCTGCTATCAATGGCGTGTGACGCGCAACAGTGATCTGTTTGTGGATGAAGAAGAGGTCACCAATTTGCGGCAGGCGCTGCAAGGTGAATTGTCACAGCGCAATTTCGGCTCGGCCGTACGTCTTGAAATTGATGTATTGACCCCAGTTGAAATTGCTATTTTTTTGCAAAAAGAGTTTTCGCTGAGCGAGGCCGACACCTATCGTGTGAATGGCCCGGCGAACGTGTCTCGCCTCATGCAGATTTGTAATTTAGTTAAAAGACCAGATTTGCTGTTTTCAGAGTTCCACGGGCCGATTCCTGCGCCGTTTGATAGTTTGCCCAATCGGCCTTCTGCCATTTTTGAAGCGATTGCGAAAGACGACCGTTTATTGCATCACCCGTATCAATCCTTTCAGCCGGTCATCGATTTTCTAACCGCAGCCGCGGTCGATCCTGATGTGGTGGCGATTAAACAGACGATTTATCGCACAGGCGAAGATTCAGAGTTGATGCGCCTACTGCTGGCTGCGGCCAAGGCGGGCAAAGAAGTGACCGTCGTCGTAGAGCTGATGGCGCGCTTTGATGAACAGACCAATATCAATTGGGCTGCTCGCCTCGAAGAGGTGGGTGCTCACGTGGTGTATGGCGTGGTGGGCCATAAAACGCACGCCAAGATGGCACTGGTACTACGGCGTGAAAAAGGTCGCATCAAGCGTTACGGCCACCTAGGTACAGGCAACTACCACCCGCGCACAGCAAGTCTCTATACGGACTTTGGCTTGTTAACCGCTGAGCCACGTCTTTGTGAAGATATGGATAAAGTGTTTTCGCAATTGACCGGGCTGGGCTCGCGACGAGCACTGAAAGAGTTGCTGCAGGCGCCTTTCACACTGCACGATACGGTTGTTTCGCTGATTCGCGCTGAGGCACGGGCCGCACGCGCCGGTGAAAAGGCACAAATTTTGGTAAAACTCAATTCGTTACTTGAGCCGATCGTGATTCAAGAACTCTACAAGGCCAGTCAAGCAGGCGTAAAAATCGATTTGATTATTCGCGGGGTGTGTGCCTTGCGTTCAGGTGTGCCCGGACTGTCTGAGAATATTACGGTGCGTTCGATTGTTGGTCGTTTTCTTGAGCACTCGCGGGTGTTCTACTTTTACAGCGGTGGGGCGGAGTCTGTCTATTTGTCGTCTGCCGACTGGATGGATCGCAACTTTTTTAGACGTGTTGAGATTGCGTTTCCGGTCTTAGAAAAAACGCTCAAGAAGCGCGTGATAGATGAGGCGTTTACGTTTGCCTTGCGTGATAATCGCTTGGCCTGGCTACAACAGCCCGACGGCAGTTATACCGTAGTGTCAAATCGTCGCGCCGCCTTCAAACTGCACGAGCATTTGATGAATTTGAAGTAAAACACTTAATAATCAGAGCCTTACGATTTTATATTTAAATGGCCTCTGCGGAGGTCATTTTGTTTGTGACTGTCATAAAGCCGTCACGTTGGGTCTGTATCATTTCAATTCTAGAGCCGATTTAGGGTCTAGATTTCGTCATAAATTGAATTTTATAAGGCTAAGTCATGCTCAAACGCTCACTCGTCAAACTCTCAGCAGCGCTCGCATTCAGCGTGCTGGGCTTCGCTTCTCAAGCAGCAGACATCACCGGTGCAGGCGCAACATTTCCATACCCAATTTTCGCTAAATGGGCAGAAGTCTACAAAAAAATCGACAACGTTGGTTTGAATTACCAGTCGATCGGTTCCTCAGGTGGCCTGCGTCAGATTCGCGCTAAAACTGTGACCTTCGGTGCGTCGGATGCGCCCGTGGATGGTCCTACGCTCGAAAAAGACGGCATGGTCCAGTTTCCAGCGATTCTGGGTGGTGTTGTGCCGATCGTCAACATCGACGGCTTTAAGCAAGCCGAACTCAAACTGACGGGCCCAGTATTGGCTGATATTTTTATGGGTACCATTAAAAACTGGAACGACCCTAAGATTTCTGCACTCAATCCTGGTAAAACTTTGCCCAACCAGGCAATTACTGTTGTCCACCGTGCGGATGGTTCGGGTACAACCTTTATTTTTACTGACTACCTGAACGAAGTCAGCAAGGCTTGGGCAGGCAAGGTTGGCAAGGGCGCCGCCGTGAAATGGCCTGCAGACAGCTCGGTCGGTGGTAAGGGTAATGAAGGTGTTGCAGCGAACGTCACCCGCGTGAAAGGTTCAATTGGTTACGTAGAGTACGCGTATGCCAAGAAAAACAACATCACATACTTGCAAATGATGAACAAAGATGGTCAGTACGTGGCCCCAAGCGAAAAGTCTTTCGCTGCGGCAGCGGCTGGTGCAGACTGGTTCAGCGTTCCAGGTATGGGAATCTCGTTGGTTGAGCAAAAGGGTGCTTCATCTTGGCCGATCACCGGTGCCTCGTTTGTCTTGATGTACAAAGAGCCTGCCGATAAGGCGGCTTCTAAAGACGTGATCAAGTTCTTTACTTGGGCCTTCAAAGACGGTCAGCAACTGGCGCTTGACCTTGACTACGTGCCACTGCCTGATGCCTTGACTAAGGCGATTGCTAGCAAGGTTTGGTCACAGATCAAGAACTAAGCATTGAGATCTTAGTTTTTAAAACGTAGTAGTCAGTACGATCAAAATTGAGATGTTTCGTAGAGCGTCAAATCAGTTTGTCCAGACCCGGTGGGTCTGGACATTCGGTTCTAAGGAGTAGTAGATGGGTACGCCCCCAACGACGAGTGGCATGATGGATCCGCGCATGGTTGCGGTGGTTAAAAAACAGCGTACTCAGGACTTTTTGTTTCACAAAGTCACGATGTTGTTTGCCCTACTCGTGTTAATCGCACTAGCCGGTATCTTGGTTTCGCTGATGATTAGCGCCTGGCCCGCTTTTCAAAAATTCGGTATCCAATTTATCTGGACCAATGAGTGGGACATCATTAACGAAAATTTCGGTGCCGCGATCGCGATCTACGGCACGCTGATCAGTTCTGTCATTGCACTCTTAATCGCAGTCCCGTTGGCCTTCGGTATCGCACTATTTTTAACTGAAATGTGCCCGCTTTGGCTGCGCCGCCCTCTAGGCACAGCGATTGAGTTGCTTGCTGCTGTGCCCTCTATTATTTACGGCATGTTCGGACTGTTTATTTTTGCGCCTCTTTTTGCCGACTACGGTCAGCCAGCCCTGCAGTCTACTCTTGGTCAAATGCCTTTGATCGGCCCCCTTTTCGGCGGTGCCATGAATGGTATCGGTCTCTTAGCTGCAGGCATCATTCTGGCTTTTATGGTGTTGCCGTTTATCGCCGCGGTGATGCGCGATGTGTTTGAAATTGTGCCTCCGATTTTGCGCGAGTCTGCCTACGGCTTGGGCTGTACGACTTGGGAGGTTGTGCGTTACATCGTATTACCCTATACACAGAAAGGCGTGATCGGCGGCATCATGCTGGGTCTTGGTCGTGCGCTGGGCGAAACGATGGCGGTCACATTTGTGATCGGTAACTCTCAACGCATCAGAGAGTCTTTGTTTGCACCCGGCACCTCGATTGCTTCGACGCTCGCCAATGAATTTGGTGAAGCGGATGATTTTCACCTTTCAACATTGTTCGCGCTCGGTTTTCTTTTATTCGTGATTACCTTTGTCGTACTCGCTTTAGCAAAGATCATGATTATGCGTGCTGAAAAAGCTCAAGGGGCAAAGACCTAATGAATACCAACCTGTATCGGCGTCGTAAGTTCGTCAACAAGCTGGGTCTGTTTGCCTCCATGTTGGCGATGGTTTTAGGCTTGTTTGTTTTACTGTGGATTTTGTTTATTCTTTTTAAGAACGGTTTTGCTGGCTTGAGCTTAGCGATCTTTACTGAGTCCACGCCCGCGCCTGGTTCTGAGGGTGGCGGTTTAGCCAATGCGATCGTCGGTAGTTTGATGATGGTGGGTGTCAGCGTGTTGATCAGTACACCAATAGGCATTTTTGCCGGTGTTTATTTGGCTGAGTTTGGTGACGACAACAAACTGGCTGCGGTGACGCGTTTTGTGACTGATATTATGCTGTCGGCGCCGTCCATCGTTCTGGGCTTGTTTGTTTATGCAGTGCTGGTGGCGCAGGTTAAACATTTTTCGGGTTGGGCGGGTTCGTTAGCACTTGCTCTGATCGCCATCCCGGTGGTGCTCAAAACTACCGAAAATATGTTGCGCCTTGTACCTGGTAGCTTACGTGAGGCTGCTTTCGCTCTTGGCGCTCCGCATTGGAAGGTCACGAATTATGTGACGCTGCGTGCGGCGCGTGCAGGCGTCATGACAGGTCTTTTGCTCGCGCTTGCGCGGATAAGCGGTGAGACCGCTCCGCTGCTATTTACGGCCTTAAATAATCAGTTTTTCTCGACCAACATGAATGCACCGATGGCGAACTTGCCTGTGGTGATCTTCCAATTTGCAATGAGCCCTTATGACAACTGGGTGAGCCTCGCCTGGGCGGGTGCTCTGCTGATTACGCTCTCCGTTTTGGCGCTTAATATTATCGCGCGCGTCTTGTTCCGCGAACGCACAGCTGGTTAACTTCCTGGATATCGCTATGAATAATCAAGCAAATGAAACGCCTTTGAAAAATGCACTCGAGGTGCGTGGCTTAAACTTTTTCTACGGCAAGTTCCAAGGTCTAAAAAATATTGATCTGGATATTGCCGAGGGTAAGGTAACAGCCTTTATTGGTCCGTCAGGTTGTGGCAAATCGACCCTGTTACGCGCTTTAAATCGTATGTATAGTTTGTATCCTGGCCAGCGCGCCGAGGGACAAGTTAACTTTTATGGTGAAAACATCTTGGATCCAAAGCAGGATCTCAACATGTTGCGCGCTCGCATCGGTATGGTGTTTCAAAAGCCGACGCCTTTTCCGATGTCAATTTATGACAACGTAGCGTTTGGTGTGCGTCTGTATGAAAACTTAAGCAAAGGCGAGATGGACGCGCGCGTCGAGTGGGCGTTGAGCAAGGCTGCATTGTGGGGCGAATCCAAGGACAAGTTGAACCAAAGCGGTCTATCCCTCTCGGGTGGTCAGCAACAGAGACTGTGTATTGCTCGTTCGGTCGCGGTCAAGCCTTCAATTATCTTGTTTGACGAACCGACTTCGGCACTTGATCCGATTTCGACTGGCAAAATCGAAGAATTGCTGCATGAGTTGAAATCCGATTACACCGTGGCGATTGTGACTCACAACATGCAGCAGGCTGCTCGCGTATCCGACTTTACGGCGTTTATGTATTTGGGCGAGTTGATGGAATTCGGCCAGACTGACAAGATTTTCGTCAA
>JARXAG010000153.1 GCA_029866055.1 Burkholderiaceae bacterium | reverse complement strand
ACCGGTTTAGAAGAGGGGCTGTTCCCTCACGAAAACAGTATCCTCGAACAATCGGGGCTCGAAGAAGAGCGTCGTTTGATGTATGTGGCGATCACGCGCGCACGCGAGCGGCTGTACTTTAGTTTGGCGCAAAGTCGCATGTTGCACGGCCAGACGCGTTATGCGATGCGTTCGCGGTTTTTATCCGAGGTGCCCGATGCGCACCTTAAATGGCTGACGCCCAAGCAAGGTTTTGTTGATTCTGAGCCTCGCTGGAAATCAAGCGGTGATGCTGGTGGTGCAACCTACGGTCGCCAAGGCGCAGCGGCGCATGCTGCGGTTGCGCCACGCTCGGTCACCACGGGTGTGACGGTTGGGGCTCAGCAGTTTCGCATTGGCCAAGGTGTGCGACACGGTCGCTTCGGCGAAGGCACGATTATTGGTTTATCGGGCAGCGGTCTCGACGCACAAGCGCAGATTCAGTTTCGCGAGGTGGGCTCAAAAACATTGGCGCTTGGCGTGGCCAAGCTTGAGATCACACAAAGCTAGTCTGGCTTGTTGCCTGTTGCCTGTCGCTTGGCTAAGGCTGTGCACGATCAACTCGTGTCACGGCGTAGGCTGAGACCCGATCGACTTGTTCTCTTTTGTGCTGGGCTTACCCCGAGGGATACGGTAGCGGTTATAGCCCCATAAGTACTGCTCTGGCATCAAAACGATCATGTCTTCTAGTGCCCGATTCATTTGCGCGGCAGCCAGGTCAATATCGTCTGATAAGGGTTCTTTGATTTCTTTGTATCTGATTGTAAAACCCTTGCCGATGCCATTGCGTTGCGCCGCTACGACAAAGATCGGCGCGCCCGTGGTGCTTTGCAATCTTTGCACAAGTTTAGTGGTGTAGGCTGGCTTGCCAAATAAGGGCGCCCAAACGCCTTCACCCATTAACGGCACCTGATCCGGCAGGATGCCGACCGTCTCGCCTCGTTTCAGCGCTTTCAGCAAGGTTCTCAGACCTGATTGATTAGACGGCGCCATGGTGAGGTTTTTTCTGGTTCTAGTTTTGATAATCCAGTCATGCAACCATGGCTGTTTCGGCAGACGGGTCAGCACAGTCGCTGGAAATCTGCTGGTGTAGATGGCCCCGAGTAGTTCGAAGCTTCCTGAGTGAGGGCCCAGCAGTATCAGGCCCTTGCCTAGCGCAAGCGCAGCTTGAAACTCATCCCAGCCATCGCATTGCACATGTTTAGCTAATTTAGCCTCATCCCGACGCATATGCCAATAAGGCATTTCTACGAACACTTGCCCAGCGCTAATGAGCGATCCGCGCAATACTTTCGTTGAGGCCTCGGGCAGTGCGATGGCTAAGTTTTCAGCGGAACGCCGTTTGTAACGGCTTGGCAACATCCATACTAACCAACCCACACCCCAGCCCAGGATTTGAAGGACAGGCAGGGGCAAGAAGGCGAAAAATCTAAATATGGCTGTTGCGAATATTGGACCGAGTATGTTTAACATCAATTGCTCTGCTTTCTGAGGCACGTGCCTTCGTCAATCTTGTCAGAGGGACAACATAGCCAAGGCTGCGTTGTTAAGGCTAGCTTTACATCTTTTTACCACTTTTTGAAATGCTCTAAGCAAAGGCCTCGAGTTGCGTTTGTAATTCAAGCCAAGCGCTTTCAAGGTTAGCTGCGCGTTTGGTCAACTCGCCGTGTTCGGCAAGCACGCGCACACACTCGTCTTTACGGGCCTCACTATACAACTCTGAATCTGCGATTAAGGTGTCTAGGCTTTTGAGTTTGCTCTGCACTTGCTCAAGTTCTTTTTCAAGTTTGCTGATTTGTTGTTCGAGCGGTTTGCGCAATTGCGCAGTCTGCTGCCGTTGCTCGGCATTTTCGCGCTTGTTGAGCTTGCGTTCTTGTGCTGAAGGCGCAGCTTTTTTTGCTTCGTCGGCTGCGGCTTGCGCTGCTGCCTGGGCAGCTAACGCCGCTTGTTCAGCCGCCGTCATTTTGCTAGCGGCACGACCTGCAGTACGCGCCGCCGCCTCTTGCTTACGTGCGCGGGCCTGGTGTTGTGCAAGCCAGTCGCGATAGTCTTCAAGATCACCGTCAAATTCTTGTACGCCACCATCTGCCACAATCCAAAAGCTATCAACGGTGGTGCGCAACAGATGCCTGTCGTGCGACACCAACAGCATGCTGCCGCCAAACTCGGCGAGCGCCGTCGTTAAGGCTTCGCGGGTTTCGACATCTAGGTGGTTACTTGGTTCATCGAGTAGTAACAGGTTTGGCTTTTGCCAGACAATCAATGACAAAGCCAAGCGCGCTTTCTCACCGCCTGACATGGGCTCGACGGTATCGGTCACGCGATCGCCACCGAAGCCAAAGCCGCCTAGATAATTGCGTAGTTCTTGTTCGCGTGTGCCGGGCGCAACGCGCATCAGGTGTTGCAAAGGGCTGCTAGCTAAATCCAGCATATCCAGTTGGTGTTGCGCAAAATAGCCGACTTCTAGCCCACGCGACGCTAAACGCGTACCGCCTTGCACCTCAAGTTCGCCGGCCAGTGTTTTGACTAGCGTGCTTTTACCCGCACCGTTGACGCCCAAAATACCGATGCGATCACCACCGCGCACCATCAGCTTAACGTTGCGCAAGATGGCAACTTGTTTGCCGCTATCGGTGGTGTAGCCGGCATGCATATCATCAAGCACCAACAACGGGTCGGGCATGCTTTTCGGTGTAGGGATGCGAATTTCAATGCCAGATTCGGCGCGTATTGGTGCCATTAAATCCATGCGCGCCAAAGCCTTGACGCGGCTTTGTGCCTGTTTGGCTTTTGACGCTTTTGCTTTAAAGCGGTCAATAAAGCCTTGCAAACGTGCCGACTCGCGCGTTTGTTTTTCGAAGGCCATTTTGGTTTGCCTTAGGCGCTCAGCACGTTGCGTCACAAAATCTTCGTAGCCACCTTTATAGCGAACCAGCTTGCCTTGATCAAAATGCAAAATCGTTTGCGCGACGGCATCTAAAAATTCAGTGTCGTGCGAAATCAACAGCACCGTGCCTTGATAAGCGCCCAACCATTTCTCAAGCCAAAGCATGGCATCTAAGTCAAGGTGGTTGGTGGGCTCGTCAAGCAACAACAAATCAGAGGGCGCCATCAGTGCTCGCGCCAGCGCTAAGCGCATGCGCCAACCACCTGAAAAGCTATCCACCGGCTCTGACCATTGTTCTGGTGTAAAGCCTAGACCGGCCAAGAGCTGCTCGGCGCGCGAAACCGCGGTCCAGGCATCGGCCTCGATCAGTTCGGCTTCGAGTTCTGCGATGCGAGAACCTTGCTCTTGGGCATGCGCGTCGCTGGTGTGTGCAGTGTCGTCGATCAGCGCGCGCTGGGCTTGTAGCTGGCGTAAGTGCACATCGCCATCAATCACGAACTCGCGCGCGGCGTCAGCGCTATCGGCGATTTCTTGCCTGACGCTGGCAATGCGCCAGCCTGTCGGAAAATCAAGCCGACCGGCATCTGCATCGATTTCGTGTTGGATTAAGGCAAACAGGGTCGATTTACCGGCCCCGTTTTTACCGACAAAGCCAACACGCTCACCTGGGTGAACAACAAAATCGGTTTGATCTACCAGTACTTTTGCGCCGCGTCGAACGGTCAAGCCAGTTGCACGAATCACGACGAAAATTGCTCGCGTGTCAGCATTAAGATTTGGTCCGACGCTTGCGCCGTATCGAGCCACACAGGCTCAAACTCAGGAAATGCCGCTTCAAAGTGCGCGCGTTCGTGGCCAATTTCAAGCACAAGAATACCTTGGTCGTTTAAATGAGCGGGCGCTTGCTCGAGAATGGTGCGCACAACATCCATGCCGTCATCACCGCCGGCTAGAGCCAGTGTGGGCTCGTGCTGGTACTCAGGTGGTAGCGCCAACATGGATTGGCTGTTTACGTAAGGTGGGTTGCAAAGGATCAGGTCGTAGCGAGCCGATACAGGTAAAGGGTCAAACAGACTGCCGTGGTGCAGCGTCAGGCGGTCAGTCAGACTGTGTTCTGTGACGTTAAGGGTGGCGACTTCAAGGGCTTGCGCCGAGATGTCGGTAGCATCAACAAACGCCTCAGGGAACTGATGGGCCGCAATAATCGCTAAACATCCCGACCCTGTGCAAAGATCTAGAACGCTCGTGACCTCATATGGATCCAAAATCCACGGACTGAGTTGCGTCATGAGAAGTTCGGCGATTGGTGAGCGTGGCACGATCACACGTTCATCGACATAAAACGCATAGCCTTGCAGCCAGGCTTCGTGGGTGAGGTAGGGCGCAGGTACACGCCGCTCACAACGCGCATCAATGAACTGCAATGCTTTTTGCCGCTCGTCAGGTAACACCCGCGCGTCCATAAACGGCTCGAGTTGATCGGGCGGCAGATGCAGGGCGCTCAGTACTAAGTACACAGCCTCATCCCAAGCGTTGTCTGAGCCATGGCCAAACGACAGCTTGGTGTGATTGAAGCGCGAGACACCGTAGCGGATTAAGTCGCGTACGGTTTGCAAGGCTTCGCGTGAGGCTTCCATACCTGACTTAGGCTCGCAGCAAATCGTTGATACTGGTTTTGGCACGTGTTTGCGCATCGACACGTTTGACAATGATTGCGCAGTTCAAGCTGTGTGTGCCATCGGCCGACGGCAGCGAGCCGGGCACGACAACTGAGCCTGAGGGCACGCGCCCGTAATGGATCTCTTTTGTTTCACGATCATAGATGCGGGTACTTTGCGATAAAAATACACCCATCGCCAAGACGCTGTTTTCTTCGACGATGACGCCTTCTACGACTTCAGAGCGTGCGCCAATGAAGCAGTTGTCTTCAATGATGGTTGGATTGGCTTGCAGTGGTTCGAGCACGCCCCCGATACCAACGCCACCCGACAGATGCACGTTTTTACCAATTTGCGCGCAAGAGCCCACAGTGGCCCAGGTGTCGACCATGGTGTTTTCATCGACGTAGGCACCAATGTTGACGTAAGAAGGCATCAGCACAACGTTTCGACCGATGAAGCAGCCACGGCGTGCCACCGCAGGGGGCACAACGCGATAGCCGGCAGCTTGAAAATCAGCTTGATTGAAATCAGCGAATTTGAGCGGGACCTTATCGTAAAACTGCATTGGGGCCTGGCCCATGACACCATTGTCGTTCAGGCGAAACGACAATAGAACGGCCTTTTTGATCCATTGATGGACAACCCAGTTGCCGTTGATTTTTTCGGCAACACGCAGGCTGCCGGTATCGAGGGCGTCGAGCGTGTGGGCGACGGCCTCACGCACGCTTGCGCTCGCCGCTTTGGGCGACAAGTTAGCGCGATCTTCCCAACCGCTTTCAATGGTAGTTTGCAAATCTAAGGTCATGACAGGCCTTTATAAATGAATGAAGGTGACAAATAATGAATGAAGGTGACAAATGGATGAGTCAACGAGGTTTACGTTTTACGCACAAAGTCTGCGATGCGGTGTGCCGCTTCAACGCAGTCGGCCAAGGGCGCGACTAAGGCGATCCGGATACGATTTTGTCCTGGATTCACACCGTTGACTGTGCGCCCGACAAAACTGCCAGGTAAGGTCGTGACGTTAGTGTGAGTCAGTAGGTCGCGAACGAAATCCGAGTCAGAGCCTTTAGTGCCGGCCCAAAGGTAAAACGAGGCATCGGGACGCTTGACATCGAGCACAGGCTCAAGAATCGGCAGGACCGCATCGAATTTGGCTTGGTACTGCCGGCGGTTGTCGATGACATGAGCCTCGTCTTGCCAGGCGGCAATACTAGCGACCGATATCAGCGGCGATAAGGCGCTGCCGTGGTAGGTGCGATAAAGTAAAAACTTTGCCATCAAGGTGGCATCGCCTGCGACGAATCCAGAACGCATACCTGGCACGCTTGAACGCTTGGACAAACTTGAAAAACTGATTAAGTTGCGAAAATCAGTGCGACCAAGTTGCACGGCCGCTTGCAGGCCGCCCAAAGGCGGGCGCGCTTCGTCAAGGTAGATCTCTGAGTAGCATTCGTCAGACGCGATCACAAAGCCATAGCGATCTGATAACTCAAATACAGTTTGCCATTCGGCCAGATTCATGACGCTGCCGGCGGGGTTACCCGGCGAGCAGACAAACAAAAGTTGGGTACGCGCCCAAATGTCGGAGGGTACCGTCGACCAGTCGCAGCCAAAATTCAGTTTTGGGTCTGAATTCACATAATAGGGGGTGGCCCCACCTAAAAGTGCCGCTCCTTCATAGATTTGGTAAAACGGATTTGGGCAGACCACGATGCCGTCTTTGGTCGAGTCGAGCACGACCTGGGCGAAGGCAAACAGCGCTTCACGCGAGCCCAAGGCCGGTAATACCTGTGTTTCAGGGTTTGGGCAGGGAATGTTGTAGCGTTTTCCTATCCATTGGCTGATTGCCTGGCGCAGCAGAGGGTCGCCCTTGGTGGGCGGATAGCTAGACAAACCATCAAGCGCGCCAACCAGCGCGTCTTTCACGCATTGCGGGGCAGCGTGTTTTGGTTCGCCTAATGAAAGGTTGATCGCCCGAAGACCCGCCGGCGGCGTACCCGCCTGATCTAGCAACAGGCGAAGTTTTTCGAACGGGTAGGGCTGCAGGGTAGCGAGGCGTGGGTTCATTTATGTCTTGAACATTGGTTGATTTACGTATTTTAACCAGTTGCTAGCGCTAAGGGGGCGGGAAACCTCAACAGGGTGCGCTACAATGCTCGGTTACTGCGAAGGTGGCGAAATTGGTAGACGCACCAGGTTTAGGTCCTGACGCCGTAACAGGTGTGCGGGTTCGAGTCCCGCCCTTCGCACCATTTATTACCTAGTTGGCGTGGGCTGTCTGCTGCGCTTTCCGTTCTCTTTGTTTGGTAGATCTTCATGCAACCTGTGGTTGAAACCCTCGCCGGCCTCGAGCGCCGCGTTGAAATCTCGGTCTCAATGGCCGATGTCGAAAAAGCTGTTCAGACCGAACTCAAGCGCATCTCGCGCACAGCGAAAGTGGCTGGTTTTCGTCCTGGCAAAGTGCCAATGGCCATGCTCGAGCGCACCCATGGCGCAGGCATTCGTTATGACTCGATCAACTCGATGGTTGGGCAGGCCTTTGAGCAGGCAATTATCACGTCGGGTTTGCGTGTTGCAGGCGCCCCAAAATTGGCGCCAAAAACTGAAGGGCAGGCTGAAAACGACTTGTCGTTTGTGGCTACCTTTGAAGTCTATCCAACTATTACCCTGCCTGATCTGGCCGCTTTGAAAATTAAGCGTGCCGTGACAACTGTTGGCGAGGCCGAGGTGCAGCGTACGGTTGACGTCTTGCGCAAACAGCGCGCTCAGCACAAAGCTGCTGAAGGCCGCGCCGCTCAAGACGATGATCAAGTCAAACTTGATTTTGCAGGCACAATCGACGGCGTGCCGTTTGATGGTGGTAAAGCAGATGATTTTCCGTTTGTTCTTGGCCAGGGTCGCATGTTGCCCGAGTTTGCAGTCGCTGTACGCGGCATGAAAGCTGGCGAAACCAAGGTATTTCCGTTACCGTTTCCGGCCGATTACGGTGGTAAAGACGTGGCAGGTAAAACTGCCGAGTTCACCATTACAGTCAAAGAAGTCGCCGAGCCAATCTTGCCTGAACTCGATGCCGAGTTTGCCAAAGCTTTAGGTCAACCCGAGGGCGATGTTGAGAAGCTCTTAACTGACATTCGCGCCAATATCGAACGCGAAGTGAAAGCGCGCACGATGGCTCGTACCAAAAATAGCGTCATGGATGCATTAGTCGCTGTAGCAACGTTTGATGTGCCCAAGGCGCTGATCGACAGCGAGTGCGAAGCTCGCGTTGCTGCAGCTCGCGCCGAACTGACCCAGCGGGGCGTACCCAATGCAGACAAAATGCCAATTCCGGCTGATGCGTTTGCGACTGAGGCCGAGCGTCGCGTTAAGCTCGGTTTATTGGTGTCTGAGCTGGTTCAGGCCGAGCAGCTGCAGGCTAAACCTGAGCAGGTTCGTGCCCGTATTGAAGAATTTGCCTCAAGCTATGAAAAACCCGCCGAAGTCGTAAGCTATTATCTGTCAGATCGCGCACGTCGCTCAGAAGTCGAAGGCATCGTGCTTGAAGATAATGTGGTGCAACATGCGTTAGCGAAGGCGCAAGTTGAAGACGAGCAAGTGCCCTTTGACCAAGTCATGGAAACTAAATAAATGCAACGTTTTACCGACTTTTATGCATCCATGCACGGTGGCGAGTCAGTGACTCCGACTGCGCTTGGTTACATCCCGATGGTCATTGAGCAGTCAGGGCGCGGCGAACGTGCCTATGATATTTACTCAAGATTGCTCAAAGAACGTGTCATCTTTCTGGTGGGGCCGGTTAATGACCAGTCTGCCAACGTGATTGTGGCTCAGCTGCTTTTTCTTGAGTCAGAAAATCCTGACAAAGACGTCGCGCTTTACATCAATTCACCGGGTGGTTCGGTTTACGCGGGCATGGCAATTTATGACACGATGCGTTTTATCAAGCCTGAAGTGTCAACGCTTTGCACTGGCCTAGCCGCTAGCATGGGCGCATTTTTGTTGGCTGCAGGCACAAAAGGTAAACGTTTTTCGTTACCTAATTCTCGTATCATGATTCACCAGCCGTCGGGTGGTGCACAGGGCCAAGCCACAGATATCCAAATTCAAGCCCGCGAAATCTTAGATTTGCGTGAGCGCCTAAACGGGATGTTGGCCGAGAACACCGGGCAGACCATTGATCGTATTGCCTTAGATACTGAGCGTGACAACTTCATGTCTGCACCTGATGCAGTATCTTATGGTTTGATTGATAAGGTTTTAACCTCGCGGGCCGACACCGTATAAGTCTTTACCCAGGCCTCGATGGCTCAGTTATTCTGAAACATCTGTTAAAACAAGGCTTGGTACAACTGGTAATGGATCGTTATGTCAGAAAAAAAAGGCTCAGCTAGCACCAAGATCTTGCATTGTTCATTTTGCAACAAGAGCCAGCACGAAGTACGAAAACTCATCGCTGGGCCTTCGGTCTTTGTGTGTGACGAGTGCATTGAGTTGTGTAACGACATTATTCGCGAAGAAGCCCAGGCAAGTGCCCGCGCTTCGATCCGCACAGATTTACCAACGCCTGCTGAAATCAAAGCCTTTCTTGACCAATATGTGATTGGTCAAACTGCGTCAAAGCGTGTGTTAGCGGTTGCTGTATACAACCACTACAAGCGTTTGCGCCATGGCGAAGTCAAGGGCGATGACGTTGAGCTTTCTAAAAGTAATATCCTTCTGATTGGCCCCACGGGCTCTGGCAAAACCTTGCTTGCACAAACGCTTGCTCGTCAATTAAATGTGCCGTTTGTGATGGCTGACGCGACAACACTGACCGAAGCCGGTTATGTAGGCGAAGACGTCGAAAATATCATTCAAAAATTGCTGCAAAATTGCAATTACGAAGTCGATAAAGCGCAACGCGCAATCGTCTACATCGATGAGATCGACAAAATCTCTCGCAAAGCTGATAACCCCTCAATTACCCGCGACGTATCCGGCGAGGGTGTGCAACAGGCACTGTTGAAACTCATCGAAGGCACGGTAGCCTCTGTGCCCCCACAGGGCGGGCGTAAGCACCCCAACCAAGACTTTGTTCAAGTTGATACGACCAACATCTTGTTTATCGTTGGTGGTGCTTTTGACGGTCTTGAAAAAGTCATTCGAAATCGTACCGAACGCTCTGGTATTGGTTTTAGCGCAAAGGTTGACTCAAAGATTGAACAATCAACCGGCACCACCTTTCTTGAGGTAGAACCTGAAGATCTGGTGAAGTTTGGCCTGATTCCTGAATTAGTGGGGCGTTTGCCTGTCATCGCGACCTTGCAAGAGCTCGATGAAGACACGCTGATTCAGATTTTGACCGAACCCAAAAATGCCTTGGTCAAGCAGTTTCAAAAGCTCTTCGCGATGGAAGGCGCCGAGCTTGAGATTCGGCCTGCTGCTCTTCGGGCGATTGCCCGCAAAGCTGTTAAACGTAAAACTGGCGCGCGCGGCTTGCGCTCGATCCTTGAATCTGCACTGTTAGACACCATGTACGAACTCCCCACTCAGGGCAACATCAAACGCGTTGTACTCGATGAAGCCACGATTGACGGTCAAGGTAAGCCCTTGCTGGTGTATGGCGACGAAACCGAGGCGCCCATTAAGCCCGAGCGCAACTTACGCGACGCAGCCGCTTAGGGCTCATGCTGAGTACCAGGTTTTTCGAAAGCTCTAAATGCCCTTAAAAATCTATGTTTTTCTCAGCCCCTTGTAGGGGCTTTTTATTTTGTCAGCGTCACGAACTTGAAATTTGAGCTATCGTCTACATAACAGACATATTCGTGTCATTACGGTCGTTATGTCGGTGGCTCACTTGGGCTTTACCGAGTCTTTATTAGGATTTTTTCATGTCTGAAAACCAGACCTTGCCCTCTGAACCGATTCAGTTGCCGTTGCTGCCGCTGCGCGACGTGGTGGTGTTTCCCCACATGGTGATCCCTTTGTTTGTTGGGCGCCCGCGTTCTATTCGTGCGCTAGAGGCCGCGATGGAGGCAGGCAAGAGCATTATGCTTGCCGCACAAAAGTCGGCGGGTAAAGACGACCCAACTCCAGACGACGTCTACGAGATCGGCTGTGTCGCGACCATCCTGCAAATGCTTAAGCTGCCCGATGGTACCGTCAAAGTTCTTGTAGAAGGCGCGCAGCGTGCTCGCATCACTGAGATTCAAGATACCGACACACACTTTACGTCTGTGTTGGTGCCAATTGCACCCGACCTGGCGGTGAGCGCTGAGACCGAAGCGTTGCGGCGTGCGATCGTGGGTCAGTTTGAGCAGTATGTCAAACTGAATAAAAAGATTCCTCCTGAGATTTTGACCTCGCTCGCCGGGATTGACGATGCTGGCCGCTTGGCCGATACCATCGCTGCACACTTGCCCCTTAAGCTTGAGCAAAAGCAAAAAATGCTTGAAGTGATTTCGACCTCAGAGCGTCTTGAAGCGTTATTAACGCAGCTCGAAACTGAGATTGACATTCTTCAGGTTGAAAAGCGAATTCGTGGTCGTGTCAAAAAGCAGATGGAAAAAAGTCAGCGTGACTACTATCTGAACGAGCAAGTGAAAGCGATTCAAAAAGAACTAGGTGAAGGCGAAGAGGGTGCCGACATCGAAGAACTTGAAAAGAAAATTCTTGCTGCCCATTTGCCGAAAGACGCCAAAAAGAAAGTGGATGGCGAACTCAAAAAGCTCAAGCTGATGTCACCGATGTCAGCCGAGGCGACTGTGGTGCGCAACTATATCGATACCGTAATCAATTTGCCTTGGCGCAAAAAGAGCAAGGTGAATCACTCGATACCAAACGCTGAAAGCGTGCTCGATGATGATCACTACGGCTTAGATAAAGTCAAAGAACGCATTCTTGAATATCTTGCTGTGCAACAACGCGTCGACAAAATTAAGGCGCCAATTCTCTGTTTGGTTGGCCCACCAGGCGTAGGTAAAACCTCGCTAGGTCAGTCGATTGCAAAAGCGACGAATCGTAAATTTATTCGTATGGCTTTAGGTGGCGTGCGCGACGAAGCTGAGATTCGTGGTCATCGTCGTACCTATATTGGTTCAATGCCGGGCAAGATATTACAAAACATGTCTAAGGTTGCCGTACGTAACCCGCTGTTTTTGTTAGATGAGATTGATAAGCTTGGGATGGATTTCCGTGGCGATCCAGCCTCGGCGCTCTTAGAGGTGCTTGATCCAGAACAAAACCACACGTTTCAAGATCACTACGTCGAGGTCGATTTTGATCTGTCTGACGTGATGTTCGTGGCCACAAGCAATACCTTGAACATCCCTGCTGCCTTGTTAGATCGTATGGAAGTCATTCGACTCTCGGGTTACACCGAAGAAGAGAAAATCCATATTGCGATGGATCATCTGTTGCCTAAGGTCATGAAAAATAATGGCGTGAAGGCAGAAGAGTTGGTGGTTGAAGAGTCAGCCTTGCGTGACATCGTGCGTTATTACACGCGTGAAGCGGGCGTGCGCTCTCTCGAGCGCGACATCGGAAAAATCTGCCGTAAGGTTGTGAAAAAACTGTTGGCAGACAGCGAAGCGCTGAAATTGGCCAAGTCTAAAGAGATACCCGCGAAGGTAACGGTGACCTCTGAAAACTTGAATGATTATCTGGGCGTTCGACGCTTTAGTTTTGGCATGGCCGAGAAAGAAAATCAGATTGGGCAAGTGAATGGTTTGGCCTGGACTGAGGTGGGCGGTGATCTGCTGACCATTGAGGTCGCCGACATGCCAGGTAAAGGCGTGATCCAACGCACGGGTTCGATTGGTGATGTGATGAAAGAGTCGGTTGAGGCTGCTCGCAGTGTTGTGCGTGCACGGGCTCGACGCTTAGGGATCACTGACAACATCTTTGAGAAACGCGATATTCACGTGCACTTTCCAGAGGGGGCCACGCCTAAAGACGGTCCGTCTGCAGGTATCGCAATCACCTTGGCGATCGTTTCGGCCTTAACGCAAAACCCTGTTCGCGCTGATGTGGCGATGACGGGTGAAATTACCTTGCGTGGCGAAGTGCTTGCCATTGGTGGCCTGAAAGAAAAACTCTTGGCGGCGCATCGGGGTGGCATTAAGACCGTGCTGATTCCTGAAGAAAACGTCAAGGATTTGACTGATATCCCTGACAACGTTAAGAATCAACTCGAGATTATTCCGGTACGCTGGATTGATAAAGTGTTAGAGGTTGCACTGGTGAATCCGTTAACACCACTTGCTGATGAGGCTCCGGTGGCAGAGCCGGTTGTGGCGAAAGCGGCAGAAACCGCTGTGGTGACTGACCCAGTGATTAAGCATTAATGGTTGCTTATTCGTGAAGGTTTCTTTGCGAATAAGCTAAGGGTTGCTAAAAGCTTGAACTGAAAGGCGTCGTTTTTGCGACGCTTTTTTTTGAGATCAAAAATGCCAGACAGTCTTGAGACAGTTCGTATCGATAAGTGGTTATGGGCAGCGCGATTTTTTAAATCACGTGCGCAGGCTGTGTTGGCGATTGAGGCAGGGCGAGTTCAGTTACACGGCGAACGCATCAAGCCCGCAAGAACAGTCAAGGTTGGTGATCGTTTGCTGATTCAGCGCGAACAAGAACGTTTTGAACTGTGGGTACGTGCTGTTTCAGAAACGAGGCGCTCGGCGCCCTTGGCGCGCATGTTATACGATGAAACGCCTGAGAGTTTGCTTGCAAGAGAAACAGCGGCAGAAAAGCGTAAATACTTTACTGAGCCGTCGCAAGAGATTAAAGCGCGCCCCACCAAACGTGATCGACGTGATCTAGAAAAATGGCGAGACGTTTAGCAGCGCTTATTTCATAAACGCCCAGCGCTTGCTCGCCTGACGCGATCTAAATAATGCATATTACGTACTAGCGCGCTGAGCGAGGCTCTTAGATAGGTGATCAAAGATCGCGACGTCGTGGAGTTAGTGCAGCGTTGTATGACGTATTAAACCCACAGCAATCCCTTCAAGCGAAAAATCTTGCCCCGGTTGAATTTGAATGGGCTCAAAGTCTGGGTTTTCAGGCAACAATTCAATACGCCCACCCGACTTGCTTAAGCGTTTGACGGTCACTTCTTCGTCAATGCGGGCCACTACGATTTGACCATTGCGGGCGTCGCTCGCTTTTTTAATTGCCAGCAAGTCGCCATCTAAGATGCCGGCGTCGCGCATGCTGAGGCCTTTAACCTTCAGTAGGTAGTCAGGCCGCTGTTCAAACATGTCGAGATCGACATTGATTTCTTTTTCGATGTTTTCAGTGGCCAAGATTGGATGACCGGCAGCAACGCGGCCAATCAAAGGCAAGAGCAAAAAGCCAGCGCCCGGTAGCGTTTTAAGACGAGGGCGATCAGCTGGGAGTTCGGTATCGACATCGGACTCAATTGTTTCGTTGGCCAGATCGGTTAAGCGAATGCCCCTTGAGGCACCGGCTGTTAGTTCGATGACGCCTTTGCGGGCTAACGCACGAAGGTGATCTTCAGCCGCATTGGCAGATTTAAAGCCAAGCACCGTGGCCAGCTCAGCCCGCGTGGGCGGAAACCCAGTATTGACGATCGCCTGACGGATCAGATCCAAAATCTGTTGCTGACGATCGGTAAGCTTGAGCGACATGGAAAGCATCCTTTAGGCTAGTAAAAGCCGAGCTGTTTTTATATACAGGGGTATTTTGCACGATTTAGCCAAAATGTGCAAATTTATCTGTATATAAAGACAGTTGAAGAGGATGTTGCCTTTAGTTTGCTACGACTTTTAAGCTAAGACTCGCTTCAAGTCTAAAGTCGCTTCAAGAACTTGGTACGGATATTTGCCTAGAACGACGAGCCTGCACCTTGCCTGCTCGCCAGCGTTCGTTGCCAATCTTTAGGCGTTTTTCATGACCTCGGCCATCGCTTTGGCCACCGTATCGATGTTTTTGCTATTGAGCGCGGCGACACAAATTCGACCACTGCTGACAGCGTAGATGCCATGCTCGTTACGCAAGCGCTCAACTTGAAGCGCGGTCATCCCCGAAAACGAGAACATGCCACGCTGTTTCATCACAAAACTGAAGTCTTGCGTAGCGCCGTACTGAGCGAGTTTTTCGACGATCTGGCGGCGCATCAGGCGGATTCTGTCGCGCATACCGCCGAGCTCTTGATCCCACAGGGCAAACAGCTCGGGCGTATTCAACACCGTGGACACAATCGTGCCACCGTGTGTGGGCGGGTTTGAATAGTTGGTACGAATGACGCGTTTGACCTGGCTGAGTACGCGATTGGATTCGTCTTGGCTGCCAGTGACAATAGTCAAGGCACCAACCCGCTCGCCATAGAGCGAGAAGGATTTTGAAAACGACGAGCTGATAAACATCGTCATATCAAGATCAGCAAAGATGCGCACGGCTGAGGCGTCTGGTTCGAGCCCGTCGCCAAACCCTTGGTAGGCGATGTCTAAGAAGGGGATCAGCTCGCCCGCTTTGACAACTTGTGCAACGGCTTTCCATTGTTCGTTTGAGAGATCAACCCCGGTTGGGTTGTGGCAGCAAGCGTGCAAAACCGCCACGCTTTTAGGTGGCAGTGCTTTGAGGGCCGCGAGCATGCCGTCAAAATTTAAGCCATGGGTGGCAGCGTCATAGTATGGATAAGTGATGACCTCAAAGCCAGCACGTTCAAACAGCGCGCGGTGATTTTCCCAGCTGGGGTCACTGATCGCAACTTTGGCGTTGGGCGCAAGTTGTTTAATGAAGTCGGCACCAATTTTGAGTGCGCCGGTGCCGCCTAGGGCTTGCATGGTTAACACGCGACCTGCGGCTATCAGCGACGAATTTTTGCCTAACACTAGCTCTTGCGCGCCTTTGTTGTAGCCGGCGATGCCTTCGATAGGCAAATAACCGCGTGCGGCGGCTGCCTCAACGCGCGCGACTTCAGCAGTGTGCACGGCCTTGAGCAGGGGAATCTTGCCGTTATCGTCGTAATACACACCTACACCCAGATTGACTTTGGTCGTACGGGCATCAGCATTAAATTGTTCGTTTAACCCTAGGATTGGGTCGCGGGGGGCAAGTTCGACGGCTTGAAAGAGGGTGCTCATTTGGGTTTTAGTGTGCAAAAGGTAAGTGTGACAAGGTTGGGGTAGACGTACGCATTTTCAGAGAACATAATGGCGGGTTACCCTCAGTCCGAGGGGTATCCCGAATAAGTCTAGCATGGCCACCCGCAAGAGCAAAAAAACGATCGAGCAAGTACTGCCTGAACAGGAGGCGCAGGCCTCTATAGTCGCAGAGTCTAGTGACGTAACCGCAGCCGCAGCAGATCATGACGCGGCGCTGGCTGCCCAAGCGCCCGCTTCGGCAGCCAGCGCCTCTGAGCCGGCTACAGCCAGTTACGCTCCCGCGGCCGTCGACACGATTTACAGCGCCGCCATCTCAACCGGCGACGAGAAGGGTCGTTTTATTGATTATCCCGATAGCCCCTTTCACCTGTACCAACCTTATCCCCCTGGCGGCGATCAGCCCCGCGCGATTGATTTGCTTGAGCAGGGCGTGCGCGATGGCTTGATGTCGCAGACACTGTTAGGTGTAACCGGCTCGGGTAAAACCTTCACGATGGCCAATATGATCGCGCGTTTGGGCAGGCCCGCACTGGTACTGGCGCCGAACAAGACGTTGGCAGCGCAGTTGTACGCCGAGATGCGCGAGTTTTTTCCGAAAAACGCGGTTGAATATTTTGTGTCGTACTACGACTACTACCAACCTGAAGCGTACGTACCGACCCGTGATTTGTTTATCGAAAAAGACTCATCGATCAACGAACACATTGAGCAGATGCGTTTATCAGCCACTAAAAGTTTGCTTGAGCGACGTGACACGATCATTGTGGGCACGGTGTCTTGTATTTACGGTATCGGCAACCCCGCCGATTACCACGCCATGGTGTTGATTTTGCGCGCGGGCGACCGCATTGCCAGGCGAGAAATCCTTGAGCGTTTAGTCGCCATGCAATACGAGCGCAATGATCTTGAATTTACGCGTGGCACCTTTCGTGCGCGCGGTGAAACGATTGATATTTTTCCGGCCGAAAGCGCCGAGCTTGCCGTGCGCTTAACGCTGTTTGATGACGAAGTTGAAAGCCTAGAGTTATTTGACCCACTGACGGGCAAAATTAGGCAAAAGGTGCCACGCTTTACGGTGTATCCGGGCTCGCATTACGTCACCCCGCGCGACACCGTGTTGCGTGCGATCGAAACAATCAAACAAGAGCTGCGCGAGCGCGTCAAACAATTTGTCGATTCCGGCCACTTAATCGAAGCCCAACGGATCGAACAGCGCACACGCTTTGATCTTGAAATGTTGTCTGAGCTTGGTTTCTGTAAAGGCATCGAAAATTATTCGCGACATCTGTCGGGTGCTGCGCCCGGTGATCCACCGCCTACGATGATTGATTATCTGCCGCGTGATGCGCTGATGTTTATCGACGAAAGCCATGTCACGATTGGCCAGTTAGGTGGAATGTATCGTGGCGACCGTGCCCGCAAAGACACCCTCGTGACCTATGGCTTTCGGTTGCCCTCAGCGATGGATAATCGCCCGTTAAAAATGGAAGAGTTTGAAACGCGCATGCGCCAGTGCGTGTTTGTGTCTGCAACGCCTGGCAACTACGAGCAAGCGCACTCTGACCACGTGGTTGAGCAGGTCGTGCGCCCAACTGGTTTGGTGGATCCAATTGTTGAGGTGCGGCCCGCTCGCACGCAGGTCGACGATTTGTTAGGCGAGATCAAATTACGTACGGCTTTGCAAGAGCGTGTGCTAGTGACAACACTGACCAAGCGCATGGCTGAGGATTTAACCGATTACCTGACTGAAAGTGGTCAACGTGTGCGCTATCTGCATTCAGATATCGACACGGTCGAACGGGTAGAAATTATTCGCGATTTGCGTCTCGGTGTGTTTGATGTGTTGGTCGGGATTAACTTGTTACGAGAGGGGCTGGATATCCCTGAGGTGTCGCTCGTTGCGATTCTTGATGCGGATAAAGAAGGGTTTTTACGCTCGGATCGCAGTCTGATTCAAACCATTGGCCGTGCTGCACGCAATTTGAATGGTCGCGCAATCTTGTATGCCGATCGAATCACGGATTCAATGAAACGAGCGATGGGCGAAACCGAAAGGCGTCGCAATAAACAACTCTCCTTTAACTTAGAACACGGAATTGAACCTCGTAGCGTGCGCAAGGCAGTGCGCGAATTGATTGATGGGATTGTGGCCCCAGCGTTCAGAGATCAACCCGAAGATCCGTCTTCTTACGCATTACTGACTGACGAAAAAGCGCTTGCGAAAGAGTTTAAGCGCCTTGAAAAACTCATGTTAGACCATGCCCGTAACCTTGAGTTTGAACAGGCTGCTGCTGCCCGCGATGCACTAAAAGTGTTGAAAGACCGCGTGCTACTTTCTGGTGCATGAAAGTCTTAGCTAAGGCTTGAGTCGGTGCATTTCAAAAATAACAACATGACATTTTTTTGAATGTGTTTGCTCTGAGTTCTGCATTTTTTCACTATATGGACTTTTTATTTTTCAGTAATCGCGTCGTAACACATTGAAATAAAAAGATATTAATTTTTTTCCCCAGTGTGCAATTTTTTGGTGATTTGAAGAAAAAAACTCTAGACATGTTAGGGGTTTTCCCGCACAATATGCACCATGATGACAAAAGTTCTTTTCGTATGCACGGGTAACATTTGCCGCTCCCCCAGTGCTGAAGGCGTTTTTCGCCACCTGATCAAAGAAGCTGGCCTCGCAGAGGTCGTGGGCATTGATTCTGCCGGCACCCATAACTTTCACCTCGGTGAGGGCGCAGACCCGCGTGCGTTGGCGGCAGCCCGCAAGCGTGGTTACGAAATCGCCGAGCACGTCGCGCGTCAGGTCACTCCTGAAGATTACCGCGAATACGATCTGATTCTGGCTATGGATTGGGAGAACCTCTCTGCCATGCAGCAGCAATGTCCAAAGCTACATCAGCATAAGTTAATGTTGCTGATGCGCTTCGCCAACGAATTCGAAGAAGCGACAGTTCCAGATCCTTATTACGGTGGCCCCGAAGGTTTTGGTAAGGTGCTTGATTATCTTGAGGATTCTTGCCAAGGCGTGCTTGAATTGGTGCGTAAACGCGCAACCCAGTACCAGGCGGCTTAGTTCGGTTCAGGCGCCAGGGTAAGGGGCCTAGCATTAAAGAAAACCGTGCAAAGCGCGGTTTTTTTTTGGGTACAACGTGCGATCACCTTAGGGTCTTTGGGACTATACCCTAGCAAAACAGTCAAGAATTGTGTATACTTGAGTTGTTTAGTCGGATAAGCAGTTACGTCGTGTAATTGCTTTGTTTAAGGGACTCTGTCATGCGACTCACCACCAAAGGGCGTTTTGCTGTTACGGCCATGATTGACCTCGCGCTGCGTCAGCAAAGCGGGCCTGTCACTCTATCGGCGATCAGCCAGCGACAAAATATTTCTTTGTCTTATCTTGAGCAGCTCTTTGGTAAGCTGCGCCGTCACGAACTGGTTGAAAGCGTGCGCGGCCCAGGCGGCGGCTACACCTTAGCTCGTTTGGCGCGCACAATCACTGTCGCTGACATCATTTTCGCAGTCGATGAACCCATCGACGCCACCAGCTGTGGCGGTAAAACCGACTGTGCAACCGGTACAGATGGCAAGCAAGGCATCTGTATGACCCACGAACTCTGGTCAACGCTTAATCGTAAGATGGTTGATTTTTTGGATTCAGTGGCATTGCAAGATTTGGTTGATCAACAGCGTTTGCGTCAAATACAAGAGGCTAGCCAAGCCAACGGTGCTGGCGTACGTGTCAATATGGTCAACACACCGATTACCACCGCTAAACAGTCTGCTGCTGCAAACGCCTAGGAGCTCTCAATGTCCTCACTACCGATTTATTTAGATTATTCAGCCACCACCCCTGTTGACCCAAAAGTGGTCGACAAGATGATTCCGTGGCTCTACGAGCACGCAGGTAATCCAGCGTCACGCAGCCATGCCTATGGCTGGGAAGCCGAAGAGGCCGTCGAGCGTGCACGCGAGCAAGTGGCCTCACTGGTCAATGCTGACCCACGCGAAATCATCTGGACTTCAGGCGCAACTGAATCCAATAACCTCGCAATCAAAGGTGCTGCTGGCTTTTACGCCGAGCGCGGCAAACACATCATCACGGTCAAAACCGAGCACAAAGCTGTGCTCGACCCCTGTCGTGAACTCGAGCGCCAAGGATTTGAGGTCACTTACCTCGACGTGCAAGAAGATGGTTTGATTAACCTCGATGCCTTTAAAGCAGCGATCCGCCCTGACACCGTGCTAGTCTCGGTCATGTTCGTCAATAACGAAATTGGCGTGATTCAACCAATCGCAACACTGGGCGAAATCTGCCGTGAAAAGAACATTATTTTTCACGTGGATGCCGCTCAAGCAACGGGCAAGGTCAACATTGATCTGCAAACATTGAAAGTTGATTTGATGTCGTTCTGCGCACACAAAACCTATGGCCCTAAGGGCATCGGTGCTCTGTACGTGCGTCGTAAGCCTCGCATTCGTATCGAGGCTCAAATGCACGGCGGTGGTCACGAGCGCGGTTTTCGCTCGGGCACGCTAGCGACCCATCAAATCGTGGGCATGGGCGAGTCGTTTGCTTTGGCACAAGCCGAAATGGGCACTGAAAACGAGCGTATCCGCATGTTGCGTGATCGTCTGTGGGCGGGTTTATCGCAAATCGAAGAGGTCTACCTCAACGGTGACATTGAACAACGCGTGCCGCATAACCTGAACGTCAGCTTCAACTATGTTGAGGGCGAGTCCCTGATTATGGCGATTAAAGAGCTTGCAGTTTCAAGCGGCTCTGCCTGCACCTCTGCTAGCCTTGAGCCGTCGTATGTCTTGCGTGCCCTGGGGCGCAACGACGAGTTGGCGCATAGCTCGATTCGCTTTACCATCGGTCGCTTTACCACCGAAAAAGAAATCGACTTTGCGGTTGAGCTGCTCAAAGCACGTGTAGGTAAGTTGCGTGATATGTCACCTCTTTGGGAAATGGCCAAAGATGGTATTGATTTGAATTCGGTTCAGTGGGCCGCCCACTAAACAATTAGGTTGGAGAACTCTCATGGCATATAGCGACAAAGTACTGGATCATTACGAAAACCCCCGCAACGTCGGCACCTTTGACAAGGGCGACGATCAGGTTGGCACAGGCATGGTGGGTGCCCCAGCCTGTGGCGACGTGATGAAGTTGCAGATTCGTGTCAACGCCGACGGCATCATCGAAGACGCTCGCTTTAAAACTTACGGTTGTGGGTCAGCGATTGCGTCAAGTTCGTTGGTAACCGAGTGGGTGAAGGGTAAGACACTTGATCAGGCCTTGACGATTCGCAACACCCAAATTGCTGAAGAGCTTGCGTTGCCTCCTGTCAAAATTCATTGTTCAATTTTGGCTGAAGACGCGATCAAAGCAGCGGTTCAAGACTATAAAGACAAACACCAAGGATAAGCCATGGCTGTCACACTGACTGTTCAGGCCGCCGACCATATCGGCAAATATCTGCAAAAACGCGGTGGCGGAATCGGCTTGCGTCTGGGCGTTCGCACCACGGGTTGTTCGGGTATGGCTTACAAGCTCGAGTATGTCGATGAACCCGCCTCAGAAGATCAGGTCTTTGAAAGCTTTGGCGTCAAAGTATTTATTGACCCTAAAAGCCTAGCCTACCTTGAAGGTACTGAACTCGATTACGCGCGTGAAGGCCTGAACGAAGGCTTTAAGTTTCGCAATCCTAACGAAAAGGCGACCTGCGGCTGCGGCGAATCGTTCACGGTATAACCGCCTGTGAACGCTTCAGATCATTTTGCGCTGTTTGATTTGCCGCGTAGCTTCGCACTAGAGGCCGCACAGATTGAGGCCGCCTGGAAACACGTGGCACAAGCCGTGCACCCAGATCGTTTTGCGACGCGCTCAGCACCCGAACGCAGGGTAGCCATGCAATGGAGTGCTCAGGCCAACGAAGCCTACCGCGTGCTCAAGCAACCGCTGTTGCGGGCGCGTTATTTGTGCGAGCTTGCTGGCGTTGATTTGCAAACCGAAACTAATACGGCGATGGCACCTGAGTTTTTGGTGCAGCAAATGTCATGGCACGAACAGCTTGATGAGTGTTTGGATGATCCTCAGAATATTCTTGCGCGCGAGGCCTTATCTCAAGAAATTGAGTTGGCTTTGGCGCATTGTCAGCAAGCCGTATCCAAGGCGCTTAGCGCTGAACAGTACACGCAAGCCGCTAGTCGTATCCGCGAGTGGATGTTTCTAGATAAATTAACCACTCAGCTCCAAACTATAGAAGTTTAAAACGTACCTATGGCTTTATTGCAGATTTCTGAACCGGGCGAATCGCCGGCCCCGCATCAACGACGCTTGGCGGTAGGGATTGATTTAGGTACGACCCATTCGCTAGTGGCCTCGGTGCGCAGTAGCGTAGCTGAAGTCTTGCCCGATGAGTTGGGTCGCCATCTGGTGCCGTCGGCGGTGTTGTATCAAGCGGGCGGTGCCGCCTTAATTGGTGTTGAGGCCTTGGCGCAGCAAGCGCAATATCCGCTTGATACCCTGGTGTCGGTCAAACGCCTGATGGGGCGTTCTTACGATGATGCCTTAGCTTCTGGTATGCCGTTTAATTTTGTACGTGATAGCCAGAGCGTCAAAATCCATACACAACATGCTGATGTGTCGCCCGTTGAGGTAGCAGCAAAAATTTTAGAAAAATTAAAATTTTTAGCGGAAGGTACGTTGGGTGACGAGTTAGTTGGTGCAGTGATTACGGTGCCTGCATATTTTGATGATGCTCAACGCCAGGCAACACGCGATGCCGCACGCTTGGCTGGTTTAAATGTCTTACGTTTATTAAACGAACCCACCGCAGCCGCGATAGCCTATGGGTTGGATCACAGCTCTGAAGGCCTGTATGTGGTCTTTGATTTGGGTGGCGGCACCTTTGACGTATCGTTGTTGAAGCTCACTCGCGGCGTGTTCGAAGTTGTTGCGACCGGCGGGGATACCGCCCTGGGTGGTGACGATTTTGATGCAGCCTTGGCAGATTATTTTGCCGGCGTGCATTGCTTGAATGATTTGGATCACGCTGCCAGACGTGCGTTGCTCAGTGCCTCGCGTCGCTTGCGTGAAGCGCTCACCGACCATGCCTCGCATACTGAAACCTTGCTGCTGGGTGCTGCAAAAATTGACTTGTCTTTAACACGTGTGGCGTTTGAAGCGCTTGCACACTCATTGGTTGAGCGTACGCTGGCCTGTGCCCGTCAAGTCTTGAAAGATGCGGGCCTTACGATCAAAGACGTGCAAGGTGTCGTGATGGTAGGCGGGGCTACCCGCATGCCAGTTGTCCAGGCCGCTGTTGAAACGTTGTTTGGTCAAGCGCCGTTAACGGATTTGGATCCGGATCAGGTCGTGGCCTTGGGTGCAGCCTTGCAAGCCAACTTGTTGGCAGGTAATCGCAATCCAGGCGAAGACTGGTTGTTGTTAGATGTCACGCCCTTAACCCTTGGTTTAGAAACCATGGGCGGCTTGGTTGAGCACATCATCCCGCGTAACAGTACGATCCCCGTGGCTCGCGCGCAAGAGTTCACCACCTTTAAAGATGGTCAAACAGCGTTGGCGGTTCAT
The DNA here is from genome assembly GCA_029866055.1 of Burkholderiaceae bacterium. Taxonomy (GTDB): domain Bacteria; phylum Pseudomonadota; class Gammaproteobacteria; order Burkholderiales; family Burkholderiaceae_B; genus Zwartia. The sequence continues at coordinate 228 of JARXAG010000153.1, read as the reverse complement.
GTGGTGCAGGGCGAACGTGATTTGGTCGCTGATTGTCGTTCGCTTGCGCGCTTTGAGTTGCGCGGAATCCCACCGATGGTTGCAGGTGCTGCGCGCATACGGGTAACGTTTCAAGTCGATGCCGATGGGTTGCTCAGTGTGACCGCGCGCGAGCAGGGCTCGGGCGTTGAAGCTTCAGTGACGGTGAAACCTTCGTATGGTTTAACAGATGATGAAGTGTCACGGATG
>JARXAG010000119.1 GCA_029866055.1 Burkholderiaceae bacterium | reverse complement strand
TGCCCGAGGTCATTGCAAGCTCGGCGCGCACATTACCTTGATTGTTTAGCAGCACCACGCGAGGGACGGCTTGAGCCGATGCTCGCCAGCAGCCCTGATCGGTTTGCACGGCACTGTTCTTGCTGCTTTGCTCTAGGTAGGTTGCGCGTGCGCGCCAGCGGCCATTGGGCGCCAGTGTGATGGTCACGCGCTGTGCTGAACATTTCATTTCGGGATGAAAACAAGGCAAGGTGCCGGCAAAGCTTTGAGGTTCGGGGATCAGAGTGGCTTGCAGGCTTTCGGCTGGTGCTGCAGCAGCGCTCGAGCTTGAATCAACGGTTGAGCCTGCGTTTGAGGGCGGGGCATCAACGGGAGCCTTGCTGCTGTCATAGGTTGGGGCGGTGGTAGGTGCACCCGAGGTCACGTTGGTACCCGCGACTTGCCCGGGAGTCGCTGCGCGCGGATTTGCTGCGATCGCGCTTGGGGCCACTGTTGATGTAGCCGCGGTTCGGGGCGCGGTGCCAGGTTGCTGCAGACTAATTTGAATCTGGCTTGGTGCACGCAACGTTTGGTTGTTATAGATGCCGTCGCCTTGGGCGATCGCGTCAGTGGTTGTGCTGGCTGGGGGAGGGTTGTAGTAGCCCGCCTGCTGCATTTGTGCACAGCCTGTTAGCCCGACCGCCAACAAAGCGAGCAGGTACGGCCGAAATTTTAATGCGTGCGGGGCTAGGCGCCCTTTGCTTCGAGACATAATCGAGACTTCCTAATTCAAGAGACTTCAAGGATTCTATGCATTCTACGCATTTGGCACAGTCCATGCACAGTAACTTCGCAGCAAACTGCTATGTTTGAAAGAATGTTTAGTGCTTTGGTGGTTGGACTGCCTCTCGGGGGGCTCAGTGCGTTGATCTTGGTGCCTGTGGCGCGCGAGTTGTCTGAACGCTTCATGGTGCAGTGTGTGGTGACCGATTCGCTAACAGCAAGTTTGAGCACGCACCGGCAAGGGGCAAAAAATTACTTAGATAGGTTGCTAATCGCAGGTTTGTGTCTTTGCTACGTACTCGCAGTGCTGAACTGGGGTGTCAGTTGGCAGGCCTGGATGGCCGCGAGTTACTGCGCGACGCTACAGGTATTAGCGCGGATTGATGCGCAGACCCGTCTTTTACCTGACATGCTGACTCTGCCACTACTCTGGGCGGGCTTGTTATTTCACTGGTCAGGCGGGTGGGTCGAGCTAAACGACGCCGTGGCGGGTGCTGCGGCGGGCTATGGGCTGTTATGGGTAATTTGGGCTGCGTTTCGGGGCTGCAGTGGCCGCGATGGCATTGGCTTTGGGGATTTAAAACTCGCTGCTGCAAACGGCGCCTGGCTAGGTGTCGAGGCCCTGCCTTGGGCGTTATTGGCGGCATCGCTGGCGGCCTGCGTTGCCGCGTTAATTGGGCGGGCGAGCGGGCGCCTGAAGCGGTTCGAGGCCGTGGCGTTCGGCCCTTATTTGGCAATGGGCGCCATCCTCGTGCTATTTTGTACGCAAAATAGCTTGTCATGTCTTTCATTTGGGGTCCTGACAAGCCTGCTCGTAAGGTAAATATGCAGACATCGAAGTTTAAAGTGGGCCTGACCGGAGGCATTGGTTCGGGCAAGACGCAGGTGGCCAACTTACTTGCTGGCTGGGGCGCGTCGGTGATTGACACCGATCTGATTGCCCACAGTCTGACGGCGCCAGCCGGACAAGCCATCGACCCGATACGACAAGCCTTTGGCGCTGACGTGATTGAGCCCTCTGGCGCTCTGAATCGAGCCCGCATGCGAGAGCTCGTGTTCACTGACCCTGCCAGGCGGGCTGAGCTTGAGGCGATTCTGCATCCGCTGATTGCCCAGGCTGTACGCCAAGAGGCGGAGCTTGCGCAGGGGCTGTATCTCGTATTTGTGGTGCCTTTGCTGGTTGAGTCGGGTCGCTGGCGTCAGCAAATTGATCGCCTGTGCGTGGTGGATTGCGATCAAGACACCCAAATTCAGCGGGTGCAGGCCCGTAACGGTATTGAACTTGCGACCATCCGTAATATTTTGGCGGCGCAGGCAACACGCGAGCAGCGATTAGCGGTGGCCGACGACGTGATTGACAATTCAAAGGCGGTTTCGATGGCAGCTCTCGAAAAACAAGTATTGGTGTTGCACCAAGGCTGGTGTAACCTAGCGCAACTTGCGTCAAATCGCGCATCCTAATTTGCCGACTGCCTAGCTAAATACATGCAAATATTGTGACTTTGTTCGAATATCCTTTCAATGAACGTGTTCGGGCGCTGCTGCGCCTTGAGTCGTTGTTTGATCGAATGTTATTTTTTGCTGGGTTAAGCGATGCTCGGCAGCATCAGGTTGCGCTCTCTGCATTGTTTGACCTGCTGGATGCCACCGAGCGCACCGACATTAAAGGTAGCGTTTTACAAGACCTCGAGCGCCAACGTATGGTGCTCGTTGGCTTAAAAGACCACCCTGGCGTCGACACAAAAACCCTGACAAGTATGCTGGCAGAAATTGAGAAAGCTGCCGCTAATCTCAATGCTAGTGGCCGCACTGGGCAGTCGCTGCGCGAAAATGAATGGCTTACTAGTTTGCGCGGGCGTTTGGTTGTGCCCGGTGGGGGCACACAGGTTGATATGCCTTCATTTCATGCGTGGCAAAGCTTGCCTGATGCCAAACGTCAGGCTGATTTACAACGCTGGATTTCAAGCTTGATGCCAGTACACATCGGCATTGCGATCGTCTTACGACTGTTGCGCGAATCGGGTGAGGCAGTGAAAGCTGTCGCACCTCAAGGGGCCTATCAGCAAATGTTGGCGGGTAAAACCTATCAGCTTCTGCGTGTCTGGGTCGATGACACTGCTGGTGTGTTTCCTGAGATCAGTGCCAATAAGTATATGGTCTGGATTCGTTACTCGGCGCAGCAAGGTGATCAGCGACCGCAAGCTGTGGCACAAGATGTTGCCTTCAAAATGACCCTTTGCGCCCTGTAGGGTCGCTTGGAAACGCTAATGGTTGAACGTTCGTCAACGCACTCTTTTGTGCGGTCTCCGCTTGTATGGATTGTCAGTGTGGTGTTGGTGGCGCTCGCAGCTTGGTGGTTTGTCCCCAGCGCCCCGGCGCCTGCAAAGAAGGGGCCGCCCGCTGGCTTTGTGCCGTCTGTGCCGGTCAAGACAGACGTTGCCCGTGTGCAAGACTTGGATATTTATTTACGCGGTCTCGGTACCGTCACGGCGTTTAATACGGTCACGGTGCGCAGCCGCGTGCAAGGTGAATTAATCGAAGTCTTGTTCAAAGAAGGCGAGCAGGTCAAAGACGATCAGTTGCTCGCCCGAATCGACCCTCGCTCGTTTGAGGTAGCCCTCGAGCAGGCACTTGGTCAGCAACAACAAAACGAATCTCAATACCAAAACGCCAAGCGTGATTTACAACGCTATCAAACCTTGCGCAAACAAGATTCGATTGCACCCCAGATGCTCGATACTCAGCTGGCGTTGGTGAGCAAGTTTGAAGGACAACTCAAAAGCGACCAGGCCGCTGTGAATAGTGCGCGACTGCAGCTTGATTACACCCGTATCACCGCTCCGATTGCGGGTCGCCTCGGGCTGCGGCGTGTCGATGCGGGCAATTTGATCAACGCCAATGATCCGCTGGGTTTGGTGGTGATCACTCAGACACAGCCGATTACCGTGTTGTTTACCCTTGCCGAAAACGATTTGCCCGCTGTGCGCGGACCCTTGCTTGCGGGGCAAACTCTGACAGTGCAAGCGTACGATCGCTCAGATCAGGTGCAACTGGCGCAGGGCGAGTTGATGACGATTGATAACCAAATCGATGTGACAACCGGCACAGTCAAGCTAAAGGCGCGTTTTAGTAACGAAGCGGATGCGTTGTTTCCAAACCAGTTTGTGAATGTGCGCATGAAGGTCAACACTGTTAAAGATGCGTTAACCATTCCGTCGGGCGCATTGCAGCAAGGCAACCAAGGTGCTTTTGTGTATGTGATTTTGCCAGACGATACGGTCGCGGTCAGACAGGTAAAAACAGGTGCGCGTAGTGGCGATCGTGTGGCGATCCTTGAGGGTGTTCAAGTCGGTGAGCGAGTCGTGCTCGAAGGTACAGATCGCTTGCGCGCGGGTGCAAAGGCACGGGTTATTGGTGGCTCTGAGGCTGCGGGTAGCCGGGCGCCTGGCGCGGGCGGGCGCACGCCCCCAGGCGCTTCAGCGGCTCAACCTGCTGGCCAGCCCAGCACCCCCGCGGCACCGCCTCGGCCGTGAACCTGTCTCGGCCGTTTATCGTTCGGCCCGTTGCCACAACACTGGCGATGGTGGCATTGTTTCTGTCTGGGCTGATTGCCTATCGTTGGTTGCCAGTCTCGTCACTCCCCGAAGTCGACTATCCCACCATTCAAACGACCGCTTACTATCCAGGTGCTAGCCCCGATGTGATGGCTGCGCTCGTGACCTCGCCGCTTGAGCGGCAGTTTGGACAGATGCCAGGCTTGCGGCAGATGTCGTCCAGTAGCGCCGCTGGCACCTCAGTGATTACGCTGCAGTTTGCTTTGTCGTTGCCACTTGATGTGGCCGAACAGCAGGTGCAGGCTGCGATCAACGCCGCTAGCAGTTTGTTACCGCGTGATTTGCCGGCACCGCCTGTCTACAACAAGGTGAACCCCGCCGATGCTGCAGTATTGACGCTGGCCGTGACGTCTCCCACGGTTCCTTTGCCTCAAATACGGGATTTAGTTGATACCCGCATGGCGCAGAAGATTTCTCAGGTGGCGGGCGTTGGTTTGGTGACTGTGGCGGGTGGGCAGAGGCCTTCTATGCGCATCCAGGCAAATCCTCAGGCGCTGGCCGCTTACGGTTTGACGCTTGCTGATGTACGAACGGCGGTTATTGGCGCCAATGTCAATCAGCCTAAAGGCACGCTTGACGGTGTGGTGCGATCGACCACGATCAACGCCAATGATCAGCTCAAAACACCTCTTGAGTATATGAACTTGGTAGTGTCTTATAACAATGGCGCACCGTTGCGACTCTCGGATGTTGCCACTGCTGTATACGAGGCCGAAGATGCGCGTCTTGCGGCCTGGGCCGATACCGAGCCTGCAATCTTACTCAACGTACAGCGCCAACCCGGTGCAAATGTGATCGAGGTGGTCGATCGCATACAAAAACTCTTGCCGCAATTACGCGTGGCGTTGCCAGCTAATCTTGATATCAAGGTCATGTCGGATCGAACCCAGACGATTCGCGAATCCGTGCGTGACGTGCAGACTGAGCTTTTGCTTGCGATTGGCTTGGTGGTTTTGGTGACCTTTGTATTTTTACGAACCTTCACTGCCACCTTAATTCCCAGCATCGTGGTGCCGTTGTCGTTGGTGGGTACGTTTGGTGTCATGTACTTGATTGGTTTTAGTATTAATAACCTGACCTTAATGGCACTGACGATTGCAACTGGTTTTGTGGTTGATGATGCGATTGTGATGATTGAAAATATCGCCCGCTACCTCGAACGTGGCGACACGCCCATGCAAGCTGCGCTAAAAGGTGCCTCGCAAATTGGTTTTACGCTTGTGTCCTTGACGGTGTCCCTGATTGCAGTGCTGATACCTTTGCTCTTTATGACTGAGGTGGTGGGTCGACTCTTCAGAGAGTTTGCTGTCACGCTTGCAGTGGCCATTTTGCTGTCACTCCTCATCTCGCTGACCCTCACGCCGATGATGTGCGCGCGCCTGTTGCGCGTCGGAGATCATCAAAGTGGCGGTCCTTTAGCGCGTTATCTCAGCCAGAAAATTGACCAATTGATTGCAGGCTATGGTCGCTTGTTGCAGATCGTGCTCAATCATCAGACGCTCACGTTATTTGTTGCACTTGGCACGTTTCTATTGACGGCGCTTCTGTATCTGGCAATCCCAAAAGGCTTTTTCCCGGTGCAGGATACTGGGCTGATCCAAATCGTGACGCAAGCGCCACAAAATATTGCGTTTACGACAATGGCGCAGCGGCAGCAAGAGGCCGTCAAAGTGATCCTAGAAGACCCTGATGTCGCGACAGTGGCGTCGTTTGTGGGTGTTGATGCGGTAAATGAAACGGTGAACACAGGTCGGTTGCAAGTGGCTTTGCGTGCACATCATCTGAGAAATGATCAGGCATCTGTGATCATTCAGCGCTTGCAAGACCGCTTGAGCGTCGTCAATGGCTTGCAGTTTTATCTGCAGCCGATACAGGATTTAACCGTCGAAGATCGCGTCAGCCGGACCCAATATCAACTGACCCTTGAAAGCGCTGACCCAGCATTGCTTGCGCAGTGGGTGCCCTTACTCGTCGAGAACCTGCGTCAGCGTGAGCCACTCGTCGATGTCATCGATGATATGCAGAACGAGGGGCTCAACACCTTTATTCAGATTGATCGCGACGCGGCCGCGCGGGTGGGCGTATCGACGGCGGCGATCGATGACGCGCTATACGATGCGTTTGGACAGCGCCAAATTTCGACGATTTTTACCCAGTCAAACCAGTACCGTGTCGTGCTCGAGACGGCACCGCAGTTTCGTCGCGATCCGTCAGCGTTTGGATCAATTTATGTCAAAACAACCGACGGCAAACCTATCGCCTTGACGAATTTAGTCACCGTGACCGAAGGGCGTTCAGCGCTGGTGTTAAATCGGCTCGATCAGTTTCCGTCGGTGACAGTCTCTTTTAATTTGGCGCCCGGCGCCTCGTTGTCTGACGCGGTGGCCGCAGTGGCTCAGTCTCAACAGGCGATTGGGATGCCTTTGGGTATTCAGGCCCGGTTTCAGGGGGCTGCGCGCGCGTTTGAGGCCTCGCTCTCGAGTACGCTATTTTTGATTTTGGCTGCTGTGATCACGATGTATATCGTGCTCGGTGTGCTGTACGAAAGCTTTATTCATCCGGTTACGATTCTGTCGACCTTGCCGTCGGCTGCGATTGGTGCGTTGTTGGCGTTGACACTCACTGGGCGCGATCTCGATATGATTGGAATTATCGGCATCATTCTGTTGATCGGGATTGTGAAAAAAAATGCAATCATGATGATCGACTTTGCACTTGAAGCCGAGCGAAAGCACAAAATGTCACCTCGCGAGGCGATTCAACAGGCGGCGCTCTTGCGGTTTCGCCCTATTTTGATGACAACGCTTGCGGCGTTGTTTGGTGCCGTGCCCTTGATGCTCTCAACTGGGACTGGCGCTGAACTTCGGCAGCCGCTTGGTTTGGTGATGGTGGGCGGTCTGCTCGTGAGTCAAGTGTTGACCTTATTCACGACACCAGTGATTTATTTATTCTTTGATCGAATGTTTGCTGGCCGTCGTACCACGACAAGCACAAGCGATTCTGTGTCATGAGTCTGTCGGGCCCCTTTATCGTCCGCCCAGTTGCCACGATATTGATTTGGCTGGGTGTGGTGCTGGCAGGTTGGCTCGCGCATAGCCTGCTGCCGATTGCACCGTTACCGCAGATTGAGTTTCCGGTGATTGGCGTACGAGCGCAAATGCCCGGTGCAAGTCCTGAAGTGATGGCAGCGACAGTGGCAACACCGCTTGAGCGTTCGCTCGGTACGATTGCGGGCGTGTCTGAAATGACGTCGCGCAGCACGACGGGTCAGACTCGCATCACGTTACAGTTTGATTTGAGTCGCGATATCAATAGTGCGGCCACGGATGTGCAGGGCGCAATCAATGCGGCCCGAGCAATGATGCCAAGCGGCTTGCGCAGCAACCCGTCTTACAACAAAGCCAACCCTTCGTCTGCACCAATTATCACGCTTGCCTTGACGTCTGACTCTTTGTCGCAGGGGCAGTTGTATGACATTGCCTCGACGATCGTGCAACAAAAGTTGTCTCAGGTCGAAGGTGTGGGCGAGGTGCAGATTGGCGGAAGTTCTTTGCCGGCAGTGCGTATCGACCTCGACCCCGACGCGTTGGCGCAGGCTGGTGTGTCGCTTGAAGCTGTTCGAATTGCCATCGCTGCAGCAAACTCTACCCGACCCAAAGGTGCGCTTGAAAACGACATGTATCGTTGGCAGATTATGGCCAACGATCAACTCTGGAAGGCGGCAGATTATCGCCCGCTGATCGTCGCTTGGCGCAATGGCGCGCCAGTGCGTTTATCAGACATTGCTCGAGTCGAAGATTCGGTTGAGGATACATTCAATATTGGCTACTTCAATACCAAGCAGGCCATCTTGGTCCCGGTGCGAAGTCAGGCTAAAGCCAACATCATCAAGACGGTTGATCAGATTCGGGCAGATTTGCCGGTGTTGCGAGCCATGCTGCCCGCAGATGTGACTGTGTCGGTCGCGCAAGACCGCACTCCCAGTATTCGGGCTTCTGTGCACGAGGCCGAAAAGACGCTAGTCATTGCTATTGGTTTAGTGATGATGGTGGTGCTGGTGTTCTTACGCAATTGGCGTGCCGCTTTTATCCCAACGGTTGCAGTGCCTGTGTCTTTGATCGGCACATTTGGCGTGATGTACTTGTGTGGCTACTCTTTAAATACGATGTCGCTCATGGCGTTGATTGTGGCGACGGGGTTTGTTGTAGATGACGCGATCGTTGTCGTTGAAAATATTATGCGTCACGTAGAACGGGGTGAGTCGATTCAGCGGGCGGCGTTACGCGGTACCCGTGAAGTTGGCTTTACCGTGTTGTCGATGAGCATCTCGCTCATTGCGGTGTTTATTCCGATCTTGCTGATGGGCGGGTTGCCTGGCCGCTTATTTCGTGAGTTTGCGGTGACCTTGTCGGCTGCCATATTAATTTCAATGTTGGTGTCGCTGACGCTGACGCCGATGATGGCAGCACACTTGCTCAAACGCCCCGTCAAAGATCGAGTCGCAACCGGTCGACCCAATATTTTTTCGCGCGGTTTTCAAGCGATTGTTGACGCAACAGTGAATGGTTATGGGCGGTCATTACATTGGGCCTTGCGTCACGGTCGTTTGATGATGTTGCTGTTAGCGGCGACGGTAGGCTTGAATTTTTATTTGTACGGCGTCGTGCCAAAAGGTTTTTTTCCACAGCAAGATACCGGAATGATGCTGGGGTTTTTTTCAACAGATGACGGTACCTCGTTTGAATCGATGAAGCCTAAGCTTGATCGCTTTAGACAGGTGCTGTTGCGCGACCCAGCAATCAGCACTGTGACGGCTTACGCTAGTGGGCGAGGCGGTAGCAATACTAGCTTTTTAGCCGTGCAGCTTAAGCCCTTCGCTGAGCGAAAAATTTCAGTCAGGGATGTGATCACGCGGCTGCGGCCTCAGCTCGCGGGGATTCCGGGCGCGCGTTTATTTTTGATGGCACAACAAGACATCAGGATCGGCGGTCGACAAAGCAGTTCAGCGTTTCAATATACGCTCATGGCCAATGAGCTTGAGGACTTGAAAGAATGGATGCCAAAGGTGCAACGAGCGCTTGCAGGCTTGCCCGAGTTGATCGATGTGGATACCGACGTCGAAGACCGCGGTCGACAAGTCTCGTTACAGATTGATCGTGATGCTGCGCAGCGGCTGGGCGTGCCGATGGCGAGTATTTCTGCTGTGTTGAACAATTCTTTCAGTCAAAGGCAAATTTCGGTGATGTACGGTGAGCGCAATCAGTACCGGGTTGTGATGGGGGTTGGTCCGCGTCACGCTCAAGACCCAGAATCATTGCGTGATGTGTATGTATTGAGTCAAACAGGCCAGCGTGTCCCATTGATGGCGGTGGCAAAATTTGAGGTGAACAACGCCCCGTTAAGTGTTCGACATCAGGGTTTGTCGGCGGCCGATACGATTTCGTTTGATGTAGCCCCTGGGGTCTCGCTTGGGCAAGCCAATGCCGCGATCGATCAGGCGATTGCGGGCATTAATTTGCCAAGCGACAAAATTCAAGCAGGTTTTCAAGGGACGGCAAAGGCCTTGCAGAGTGCGCTGGCGAATCAACCTTGGCTGATTCTTGGGGCATTAGTCACCATGTACATCGTGTTGGGTATCCTATACGAGAGCACAATTCATCCGCTGACGATTTTGTCGACGCTACCCTCGGCAGGGATTGGGGCGTTATTGGCGTTATTGTTGATGAAAACTGAGTTCACCTTGATCGCCTTGGTTGGTGTGTTTTTGCTGATTGGGATTGTGAAAAAGAATGCGATCATGATGGTGGATTTTGCCCTTGAGGCACAGCGTAAACTGGGCTTGTCGCCCAAGGACGCGATTTATCAAGCCTGTATGACACGCTTTAGACCAATTATGATGACCACGTGCGCGGCAATATTTGGTGCCATACCCTTGGTATTTGCTTCGGGCGCTGGGGTTGAAATGCGTCAGCCCCTCGGGATCACGATTTTAGGGGGGCTGTTGGTGAGTCAGTTGCTGACGCTGTACACCACGCCTGTGGTTTACTTGTATCTTGATCGCTTTCGACTATGGCTGTTGACCAAGCCCTGGTCCGGTTCAAAACCTGTAGTGTTGCCTAATGGCGCTGAAACATGATTGATTGCTCTGGTATTGTCGGGTTTAAGTATGTGGTGCGCAGCGTGCGCGTCGCGTTACTGCTCGGCGCGCTGAGCCTTCTCACGTCGTGCATGGTGGGCCCGGATTATGTGCGACCCAAGATTGACGTTGGGGTGCAATTTAAAGAAACGCCGGGCTGGAAGCCGGCCCAGCCGCAACTGGCCGAGGTGCCCAGCGGCGCCTGGTGGCTGATGTATAGCGACGCCACGCTCAATCAATTAATGCAAGAACTCAACCTCGCCAATCAGAATATCGCTCAGGCTGAGGCACGGTTTAGACAGGCGGTAGCCCTGACGCAGGGTTCGCGCGCGCCGCTACTGCCCACCATATCGGCTACCGGTGGAGCCACCCGCGCTGGGGGGTCTGCCACAGGCCCCGGCGGCGTGGTGAACAGCACGTCGATCAGCACCTACAACGCCAATGCATTGGCGAGCTGGCAAATTGATATCTGGGGAAGCGTGCGTCGAAATATTGAATCGACCGATGCAACAGAGTTAGCCCTTGCAGCAGAGGTGACTGGCGCGCGGTTGACCGCGCAAACCGCGATGGGGCTGAGTTACTTGCAGGTACGAGTGTTAGACGAGCAAAAGCGGTTGCTGCAAGGCACGGTCGCGTCTTACGAGCGTGCTTTGAAGCTCACTCAAAATCGTTATAACGCAGGCATTTCAGGTCAGGCTGATGTTGCGGTCGCGCGCACTCAACTTGAGAGCACGCGCGCGCAGCTGATAGACCTTGAGCAGCAGCGGGCAATCGCTGAAAATGCCATAGCAGTATTACTGGGGCGTGCCCCCTCAACATTTTCGATTGCGGCGCAACCTCTGTCGCTTGTGCCGCCTAAGGTTCCGGTTGGTTTGCCTTCTGAATTGCTTGAACGGCGCCCCGATATTTCGGCAGCCGAGCGGCGCGCCGCCTCGGCCAACGCTTTGATCGGGGTTGCCACTGCAGCGTGGTTTCCAAGTCTGACGTTAAATGCCAACACGGGCTATCGCAGCAATGACTTTACGCAGTGGTTTAGTGCGCCGGCTCAGTTTTGGTCGCTGGGCCCTCAACTCGCCGCTTTAATTTTTGACGGTGGTGCGCGACAAGCGCAGATCGCGCAGGCCCGGGCGCAGTTTGATGTCCAGACAGCCGTCTACCGACAAACTGTCTTGAACGCCTTGCAAGAGGTTGAAAATGCAATGATTCAGATGCGTGTCTTTGAGCAAGAAGACGCGGTACAGCGGCTCGCTGTAGAGTCGGCTCGTTTATCTCTCAAACTCGCACGAAATCAGTACGATCAAGGGTTAATTGATTATTTGAGCGTTGCGGTGCTCGAAGCGACTGCGTTGAACAATGAACGCACTTACATCACTCTGGTTGGAAATCGCTTCGCTGCCAGCTTGCGTCTGATTGCGGCGCTGGGTGGCGGTTGGTCAGCGGAAGAGCTCAGACGGGTAGATGACTCAGGCAATCCAAGCGCGAATCCCAGCAAAACCGTGCCCACCAACAGCGCGGACTAGGGCGAGGGTTGAGGCTGATTGACCGCCTAGTGCGTAGACCGGCAGCCCAGCCTGCGCATTGAGCTCGGCAAAGCCTTTCCACCCCATGCCAGGCATGCCTGGATGAGAGGGTGTAGGTAAAACGGGGCCAAGCACAGCAAAATCAGCATTGAGCGCTCGTGCTTGCGCGAGCTCTGCTAGGTTATGGGTCGACACCCCAAGAAGTGCACCTTCAGCAAGACTGGGGCGCGTCGATAGGTTCGTGGCGTCTGTCGAGCGCAGATGCACCCCATCAGCCTGTGCCCACCATTCGGACGGATGCATGCTGTTGACCAGTACACGAGCCCCAGCTGCACGACAGCGAGCGAGTACCGTCACGAGTGCCTCACGCAAGTCAGGCGATGCAACCCCGCCGGGCCAGTTCGGTTCGCGCCACTGCAATAAACGCAAGCCTGCGGCTAAGTTTTTATCTAAGCGTTGTAAAAAATCTGGAAGGTGTTCAGGTGCTCCAACCGCCGAGATCGCATAGACCTCAGGCAACTGCAGCCAGCGCAGCGGCGGGTAGGTTGCCGGAAGCAATTGCGGCACCTCGTGAGCGTGCCGTAAATCAACCCAACGCAATTCTTGTCCTTCTAACCCCTTGGGTTCGCCGAGCCAGCCGGTGACCCGACAGAAGGCGAGTCGCACGGTTGTGGTGGGGTACTCGTGCACGTAGGTGACCCAGGGCGCCGAGGTGGTGACCTCGATCCCGAGCTCTTCATGAAGCTCGCGCGCTAGTGCCTGTAAGACGGTTTCACCTGGCTCGAGCTTGCCGCCAGGAAGCTCCCACCAACCGGGCCAAGGCTTGTCTGCAGGTCGATTGCCTAAGAGCACTGTGCCATCGGGGCGTAGCAGCACCCCAACCGCGACATCAATGATTTTGTCAGGCATAGCGCGCAGACCAGTCGCGCGCAAAATGCCAGGCGACGCGACCCGAGCGCGAGCCGCGTTCAAGCGCCCACTGTAAGGCTTCGGTACGTGCTTCGGTGATGTTGGCCTCTGAGCAGCCTAAGGTGCGTAACCAGTGCGAGACGATATCCAGATAATCGTCTTGTTTGAAGGGATAGAACGACAGCCAAAGACCAAAGCGCTCAGACAGAGAAATTTTTTCTTCTACGGTTTCGCCCGGGTGGACTTCACCATCGGCTTGGTGCTTGGCCTGTAAGTTTTCGCTCATGTACTCGGGCATCAGATGGCGGCGGTTTGAGGTGGCATAAATCAGCACATTGGTCCCGGCCGAGGCGGCCGAGCCATCGAGTACCGACTTCAACGCCTTGTAACCCGATTCGCCCTCTTCAAACGATAAGTCATCGCAGAAAACAATAAACTTTTCAGGCCGCTCGGCAACCAGATCGACGATGTCTGCTAAATCGGCTAGGTCGCTTTTGTCGACTTCGATCAGCCGCAGGCCCTTTGCGCCATAGCTGGCTAGCATGGCTTTGACGAGCGAGCTTTTGCCGGTGCCACGGGCACCCGTCATCAGCACATTATTGGCGGGTTTACCTTCGATAAAGTGACGCGTATTGCGATCAATGATGTCGCGTTGTCTTTCAATGTGTTGCAGATCGCTGGTGTTGATCAGTGACACATGAGCGATGGCATCTAGCCAGCCATGCGAGGCTCCACGCTTGCGCCAACGAAAGGCCAGTGCTTTCCAGTCAGTGGGAGGGGGCGTTGGCGGCAGCCAGGCTTCAAGCTGCGCCAATACGCGTAGGGCGCGCGCCAATAATTCTGCCGAGTCGGGCCCGTTGGATAAATTAGTGTTGCTCATTAGGATCTGTAATCTGCGTTGATGCTGACGTACTCGTGTGAGAAGTCGCAGGTGTAAACGGTTTGCGCAACAGTGCCGCGGCCTAGTGCGATGCGTACCAAAATTTCGGGTTCTTTCATGACACGTTGGCCGTCAGCCTCTTGGTAGTTTGGATTACGTTCACCTTTGTCGGCGACCAAGACATCGCCCAGCCATAGTTTGACGCCACGTACATCTAGGTCAGTGATGCCGGCATAGCCGATCGCAGCCAGAATGCGCCCTAAGTTTGGGTCGCTTGCAAAGAAGGCAGTTTTTACCAAAGGCGAATGCGCGACCGCGTAGGCCACCAATAAGGCCTCATCGACAGTTTTGGCTTGTTCGACTTGGATCGTCATGAATTTGGTGGCGCCTTCAGCGTCGCGTACGATTTTTTGTGCCAAATCAATTGCTGCAACGGCCAAGGCAGCTTTCAGCGCGGCATAGTGCGGGTGTGCCACGCTGTCGACCAGCAGGCCGCTTTTTCCGGTTGCCATGACAATGAATGAATCATTCGTTGAGGTATCACCATCGACTGTGATCCGGTTAAATGAGACATCGGCTAGTTCGCGCGCCAACTGAGTCATGAGCGATTGCGCAATACCGGCGTCGGTCGCCAGATAGCTCAACATGGTGGCCATGTTGGGCCGAATCATGCCCGCGCCTTTGCTGATACCCGTGATTGTGATGGTTTTGTCGCCGAGTTTGATGCGTTGCGAATGAATTTTTGGCAGCGTATCGGTGGTCATGATGCCGTGCGCTGCTGACACCCAATTGCTTGCTGCTAAATTTTTAATCGCGCCAGGCAAGCCCGCCTTGATGCGGTCAACGGGTAGGGGTTCAAGAATCACGCCGGTTGAAAAGGGCAAAATCTGAGCGCTCTGCAAGCCCAGTAAGCCGGCGAGCGCGTCGCAGGTCTCGTTGGCCGCTTTCAGGCCGGGTTCGCCGGTGCCCGCATTGGCGTTGCCTGTGTTGATGACGAGGACGCGAATGCCTTGTTTGCCGCCTAGGTGCTCTTGACAGACCAAGACTGGCGCGGCACAGAAGCGATTGCGGGTGAACACGCCAGCCACACTTGTGCCCTCGCTTAAGCGAAATACGGTCAGGTCGCGGCGATCGGCTTTGCGAATGCCAGCTTCAGTGACGCCGATTTCAATGCCGGCAACAGGGTAAACAGCGTCGTCAGACGGAATATGCAGATTAACGGCCATGGTGGTTCGCAGTTAAAAAGGTGAAAGATGCGTGATTATCGCTTTTTTTGAAGATGGGCAGCGGCCGCCCGAGTTGCCAGCTCTATCTAGATCGAGCACGTTATCTTGGCGGACCGCTTAAACCTAGCAAGCGCAACAATTTTTGCACCAACGGGCTGTCAGGCTGATTCAAGTGCAGCACCAAGTCAAAGTGATTGGTGTCGGGCATATCGACATATTCGCCTTTAAATCCTTTGGTTTTCCAGGCGGCGAGAAAATCTTTCGATTGTTGCTTGAAGGTCGCCGTTTCATTGCTGCCATAGCTCACAATGAGCGGCGGGCCGTTGTCGGGCAATTCAAAGAGAGGGCTGTTGCGTCGAGCGTCTTCGGGGCTTAGTCGCATCCATTCGTTGATGTGGGTATTGACCAGCGGGGTGATGTCAAACAGGCCGCTGAGCAGCACGGCGCCGGCGAGCCCACGCGCGTCAAAGCCGTAGGACGCTTGCCAGCCGCGAGCAAGCACCATGCCGCCCAGATGTCCGCCTGCCGAACTGCCGGAAATGATCAGTTTTTGACCATCGCCGTGGTAGTGTCCGATATTGTTTTGCACCCAAGCCATCGCCCGGCGCGTCTGATCCACGATCCGATCCAGGCTGACAGCCGGCGCCAAAGAGTAGTTGACTGCAACGACAGTCATTCCTGCGGCAGTCAGGGCCGGTGCCATAAAGCCCGAGTCGTCTTTAGAAAGCAGGCGCCAGTACCCGCCATGCAGGTAGATAAAAACAGGGGCGCTTGCATTGCCTTGCGCAAAAAAAATATCCAAAGTTTCGTCTGGGTGCTCGCCGTAAGAGACGTTCAGTGCGCAGGGCAGGGTTGACCGAGCCTGAGCGCTCAGGGTGGCGTAATCGCGCAGCATAGGCGCAATATCAGGTACCGTTGCCCGCGCGTTGTACTGCAGATCTAATTCTGCCTGCGCGAGCGTTGGGGTTGCATCATTTGCGATGGTCATTTTTTGCGTTTAGCCTTTAAAAAGGCACCAAAGCGCTTATTTTGAGGGTAAAAGTTTGTCGTGGCAAAATAATTCTCACCTGCTACTATTTGACGCTAATCATTTCGTGCCCAGGAGGCCTCTCATGCGTCTGTTTAAAAACCTCGTTGCAGCGGCTTTACTCTTGCCAGCCATTGCACTTGCACAAACCCCGATCAAGGTCGGTATTGCGAACGATTTGTCCGGTCCGTTTGCGGCACTGGGTGCCGAAGCGCGTGACGGCTTTAATCTGGCGATCAAGCAGCTTGGCAACAAGCTTGGCGGGCAGCCCGCTGAGTTTATCCAGACTGACATGGGTGGTAACCCAGATCAGGCGCGCCAGTTGGTCACCCGTTATATCCAGCGCGACAAGATTGATTTCTTCACAGGCCCAATCGGTTCGAACGTGGCGTTGGCGGTTGGCCCCGCATTGTTCGCCGCCAAAGTCCCTTATCTGTCAAATAACCCGGGCCCGAGCCAGTTTGCCGGCGCGCAATGTAACGATTACTGGTTTGGCGTGTCATACCAAAACGACGCCTTTCACGAGGCTGCAGGTAAGGTTGCCGCCGACCGTGGTTTCAAAAAAATGGTCATCCTTGCTCCTGATTATCCAGCTGGCAAAGATGCGTTAAATGGTTTTAAGCGTGGCTACAAACTTGCGCCAAACCAAGAGGTGTACACCAAGCTTGGGCAGATTGATTACGCGGCTGAACTGGCGCAGATTCGTGATGTCAAGCCAGATGCAATCTACATCTTCTTGCCAGGTGGGATGGGCATCAATTTTGTGAAACAGTTTGTCTCGGCAGGCTTGAATAAAAGCGTGAAGCTTGTTGGCCCTGGGTTTTCAGCAGATGAAGACGTCATTCAGGCCGTGGGTGAACCCTTGATTGGGATGTTTAACACCGCTCAGTGGGCACACGACTTAGACAATGCGCAGAACAAAAAATTTGTCGAGGCGTTTCGTAAAGAATATAACAATCGTTACCCCGCTGTGTATGCTGCTCAGGCTTACGACACCATCATGGCGATCGACGCTGCAGTCAAGGCTACGGGTGGCAAAGTGGCTGATCGTGAAGCTGTGATTGCTGCCTTGAAAAAAGCTGACTTCTCATCGGTGCGCGGCCCATTTAAGTATGGCGTCAATAACTTTCCGATTCAGCCCCTGTATGTTCGCGTAGTCGAGAAAGGCGCTGATGGCCGCATCACCAATAAGTTAGTCGGCAAAGTGTTTGAGTCTTACCAAGACGTTTACGTGGGCGAATGCAAAAAGTAAGTTTCTTGGCTCGGCAAAAGGTACCTCGATGAGCGGCACACTGATTGCCGAGCAATTGCTCAATGGCTTGCAGTTTGGCTTGATGCTGTTTTTGATTGCGGCAGGCCTGACCTTGGTGTTTGGGATCTTAGATATCTTGAACGTGGCGCATGGCTCGCTGTATATGGCGGGTGCCTATGTCGCCGCGCAAACTATGCAAGTCACGGGCTCGTTTGTGGCAGCCGTGTTGATGGCTGCTGTGATTACAGGCCTAGTTGGTTTGGTGCTTGAGCTGGTGTTGGTGCGTAAGTTGGTGGTGCGCGATCATTTGGCTCAGGTGCTTGGTACTTTCGCGGTGATATTGATTGCGAATGATGTCGTCAAAATGATCTGGGGCCCAGCGCCCGTGATGATGAACATGCCCGCTTCACTCGCAGGGCCCGTGAGTCTGTCACCTGATTTTCTGTATCCCGCCTATCGGTTGCTCATTATTGCCGTTGGTTTAGCGGTGGCGCTTGGGTTGTATCTGTTTGTGACCCGAACACGTGCCGGAGTGTTGGTGCGTGCTGGCGCGTCTAACCGACAAATGGCAACTCTGATGGGCGTGCGCGTGCCTTTGCTATTTATGGGCGTGTTTGTGTTGGGGGCGGTCTTGGCCGCCTTGGCAGGTGCCCTGCTTGGGCCGATCACGGCCATTCAGGCAGGCATGGGTGAGCAAATCCTGATCCTAGTCTTGGTGTGTATTGTGATTGGGGGCATCGGTTCGATGCGCGGCGCGTTTGTAGGCGCTTTGCTCGTAGGCTTTGTTGACACCGCGGGTCGGGCTTTTTTGCCCACTTTGCTCAAACTGTTTTTTTCTCCAGCGGTCGCCTCAAGTGTGGGCCCCACGCTCGCAGCGATTTCGATTTATATCTTGATGGCAGTGGTCCTGGTGTTTAGGCCGGCAGGTTTGTTTCCGGCGCGTGGCTGATGACTAGACGCTCAAACCCCTCGGTTGCGCACAGCGACGGTACGCCCGCCGCGCCGCGTTGGATTACGGTTTGGTTGCCTCTCGGATGCTTGCTCTTGCTGGCACTGTTTCCGTTGATTGCCCCTTTGTTTGATCTTGGGTTTTATGTTTCTTTTGTGCGGCGCGTGTTGATCTACGCCTTAGCCGCCAGTAGTTTGAATTTTATTTTGGGTTATGGCGGCATGGTGGCATTGGGTCATGCGGCTTTTTTTGGTGCGGGGGCTTACGTCGTGGCCATGTTGTCTGCACAGGGTCAAAGTCAGGCGCTCGTGGTCTGGCCTGTGGCGATGCTCGTGGCTGGGGCCTTAGCCTTGTTGATCGGCGCGATTTCGCTTCGCACGCGCGGTGTGTATTTCATCATGATCACGCTGGCCTTTGCGCAGATGGTCTTTTATCTCTTTATTTCATTGCGTCAGTATGGTGGCGAAGATGGCATCAACCTCTCGGCTCCGTCTACCTTACCCAATTTGAACTTGAGCAACGATACGCAGTTTTATTATCTAGTCTTAGGTATCGTCGCCGCATCTCTGTGGCTGATGCACTGTATGGTGAACTCGCGTTTTGGGCGGGCCTTGCAAGGGATTCGCGAAAACGAAACTCGCATGCAGGCGTTGGGTTATCCGGTGTTGCAAATCAAGTTAGTGGCCTTTGTGTTTGCCGGCGCGTTGGCGGGCTTGGCGGGTGCCTTGCTGGCTAACCATAATTTATTTGTGTCCCCAAGTTTGATGCACTGGACAGCCTCAGCCAATCTCATCATTATGGTCATTGTGGGTGGTATCGGTTTGCGTTTTGGCGGTGTGGTCGGTGCAGCAGTGATGTTGCTACTTGAAGAGTTTTTGCGGCTCTATACCGAGTATTGGCATTTACCAATGGGTGTTTTGCTCTTGGTGATTGTGTTGTTCGCCCCACGTGGTGTGGCGGGTGTCTTTTTGCGGCGCTCGACATGAACACGAGGTCTGAGATTTCGCCTGCGCTTGTCGCGACGCAACTCTCTAAGCGCTATGGCGCTTTACAGGCCTGCGATCAGGTATCACTGTCGGTATTGCCAGGCGAGATTCATGCGTTGATTGGGCCGAACGGTGCGGGTAAATCGACGTTGATCAATGTCTTGTCTGGTGCCGTAGAGGCTGATAGCGGCAGCCTATTGATCAATGGACGCGACGTGACGCGTGCGTCCATGCAGCAGCGTGTGGCCGCGGGTTTGTCGCGCTCGTATCAAATTACAAATATTTTTCAAACAAGCTCAGTGATAGATAACTTGCTGTTGGCTGTGCAAGCGCAGCGGGGAACTCAGTTTAGTTTTTTGCGCTCACGCGCACGTGATACGGCTTTGCGCGCAGCCGCGCAGGACTTAGCACGCGAGTGTTCAATTGACATGTCTTTGTGCGATTTGCCAGCGGGCACGTTGCCGCATGGCGAGCAACGCAAGCTTGAGTTTGCGCTGGCTTGGGCCGCCCGACCCTCGGTCTTGCTCTTGGATGAGCCTATGGCCGGCATGGGGCCTGATGAAACCTTGCGCCTAACCGAATTGATTGAATCGTTGCGTGGCCGCGCAGCAATGCTCTTAGTTGAGCATGACATGCAGGCGGTATTTCGCTTGGCTGATCGCATTTCAGTGCTGGTATATGGTCGTGTCATCGCCACGGGTACGCCCGACCAGATTCGTGCCAATGATGCGGTACGGCAAGCCTATCTGGGCGACGAGGGCGCGCAGGAGGCCCTACGATGTTAAGCATTAAAAATATTCAAAGCGGCTATGGCCTAAGCCAGGTCCTGTTTGACGTCTCGCTTGAGATTGCCGTGGGTGAAGTGGTCGCTGTCTTAGGCCGTAACGGGATGGGCAAATCGACGCTCGTGCGTACGCTTTTCGGGCAACTTGCGTTGCAGGCGGGGTCGTTGCAAGTCGACGGGCAAGACATTGCCGGCTGGTCTACCGATCGGATCGCGCGTTTAGGATTGGCGATTGTCCCCGAAGGGCGACAGTGTTTTCCTAACCTGACGGTACGCGAACATTTAACGGCCTTTGCTGCGCAACGCAATGCCGCCTCAGTGCAACAGTGGGATGCCGAACGTGTCTTTGCGATGTTTCCGCGCTTGCGTGAACGCGCAGGCAATATGGGCAACCAACTGTCGGGCGGCGAGCAACAAATGCTGGCGATTGGCCGTGCGCTAGTCACCAATCCACGTTTGTTGGTGCTTGACGAGGCGACTGAAGGCTTGGCACCCTTGGTGCGCGAAGAGATCTGGCAGTGCCTGGCGCGTTTGCGTCAAGAAGGGCAAACGATCTTGGTGATCGACAAATATGTTGAGCGTCTGATTAAACTCGCCGACCGCCACGTGATTCTTGAGCGCGGCCGCGTCGTGTGGCAAGGCAGTTCCGCTGAATTGAACGCAGACCGTGCCCTGTGGGCACGGTACCTTGGCGTTTAAACCAGAATCACTTTACGCGAGTGGTGAGGCAGCGCTTAGTTCAAGTGAAGCTTTTAAGAACAAACACGTAGTGTCTTTATGGTTTGGCCAGCTTCGCAAATACTCGGTCAGCGGCAGCCACTGTGGCGGCGATGACGTCATCCGTGTGGGTGGCTGAGACAAAGCCTGCCTCGTACGCCGAGGGTGCAAAATACACACCCTCGTCGAGCATGGCATGAAAAAATACTTTGAACATGTCGATGTTGCTAGCCGAGACTTCAGCGAGGGTGGTCGGGACGGTGTTTGAAAAGTACATGCCAAACATGCCGCCTTCGGAGTCGGCGCAAAAGGCAATGCCATGCTTACGTGCGGCGGCGGTTAAACCCTCTGTCAGCTCGCGCGTCCGTGCTGCAAGGTCTTCATAGAAGCCAGGTTTGCTCAGCAATTTAAGCGTGGTGATACCCGCTGCAACGGCAACCGGATTGCCCGATAAGGTGCCGGCTTGATAGACGCCACCAAGAGGTGCAATGTTTTTCATGATCGCAGCGCTGGCACCAAACGCGCCGATAGGCATGCCGCCGCCAATCACCTTGGCCAAGGTGGTGATGTCGGGTTTGATACCCGTTAAACCTTGCACGCCTTGTGGTCCTACGCGAAAGCCCGTCATCACTTCATCAAAAATCAGTAATGCGCCATGTGCGGTGCATTCGCTGCGCAGAGTTTCAAGAAAGCCTGCAACCGGCTTAATTAAATTCATGTTGCCAGCCATCGGCTCAACGATGATGCAGGCAATCTCTTTGCCATGCGTTGCAAAGGCGGCTTTGACGCCAGCGATATCGTTGTAATCCAACACGATGGTATGGGCGACAAATTCGGGTGGCACGCCGGCAGAGGTCGGATCGCCGCCCGCCGTGAGCAAGCCAGAGCCTGCCTTGACCAACAGGCTGTCGGCATGGCCGTGGTAACAGCCTTCAAACTTGATGATCTTGCTGCGGCCCGTTGCACCACGTGCCAAACGAATCGCCGTCATGGTGGCTTCGGTGCCCGAGCTGACTAAACGTACCTGCTCGAAAGAGGGCATGCGAGCAATCAGCATTTCAGCGATTTCAATTTCGGCTTCGGTGGGGGCGCCATATGATAGGCCGTGAACCGCTGCATCTTGTACCGCTTTGACGACTTCAGGATGTGCGTGACCTAGGATGGCTGGTCCCCATGAGCCGATGTAATCAATGAAGCGCTTGTCTTCAGCGTCCCAAAAGTACGGACCTTGCGCGCGCGCGACAAAGCGCGGCGTGCCCCCGACTGAGCGAAAGGCACGCACGGGTGAGTTCACGCCGCCAGGAATACTTCGACAGGCACGTTCAAAAAGTTCAGCGTTGCGAGACATAAGAATAGATCCGCCTAGACAAGAGAAGAAAAGGGTTGCGAGAGCGCGCGTGCTGCGGCTTCGATATCGGGTGCCATAAACAGGCTACCGATGACTGCGAGTGAGTCAGCGCCGGCCAGCGCTAAGGCTTGCGCGTGTTGCGGGCCGATGCCACCAATTGCGACCACGGCAGGCCGCGGGCTGACATACTGTGCGCACAGTGTGCGCCCCTCGCCCAAGACCGATAGCGGTGCGGGCGGTGCAAGGGGCTTAGTTTGCGAGGCATACATTGCCCCAAAGGCGATATAGGCGACGTCATACTGCAGCAGCTCTTGCGCAAGCTGTGGTTTGGCGTAACACGACACGCCTAACAGCATGTCGGGCCCAATCTCGCTGCGCACCATTGCAACGGGGTCGTCGTGCTGCCCAAGGTGGATCCCATCGGTTTTTAACTCAAGCGCTAAGCGCCAGTCATCGTTGATGAAAAAGGTAACGTTCAGCTCGCGGCATAACGTCGCCAAGCCTTGCGCTAACTCTTTGCGTAAGCCGCGATCAGGCGATTTGTGGCGAAATTGCAGCGCACGCATGCCGCCCCTGGCTGCAGCACGCACAGCCTGTTCAAGGGTGTTGGTATCGTTCCACTCGGGCGTGACTCCGTAGAGCCCTGAGGGAAAGCGCAGTGTATGTTTGGCAGCAGTCAGTGAGGTCATGGTTTAAGCCCCACGAGCAAGACGGCGAGCGATACGGTTGCCCATACCCGGTTGAAACGATTGCGCGACTGCGCGCTCGGCATGGGTGCAGGCTTGTCGGGCGGCCTCGGGCACTTCCAGGCCTTGAGCCAGCAAGGTGGCCAGCGCCGTCGCGATCAGACCTCCGGTGTCTCGCAGCCGCTCTGGCGGGGCAATCCAAGGCCAGGTAATCGTTTCGTTTTGTGGGCCGACCAGGGTATTGACCAGGTGCCCTGGGCGTTGTTGATGACCGATCACCAGCACCCAGCCCGCACCGATTGCTTGCAAGGCTTGTGGCCCTGTAGTTTGCCCCGAGGCCTCGAGCAACTCATCCGTCACCCATTGGGCCAGACGTTTGCCATCCACCACCACGACGTGCGCCTGTGGCACAAGTAGTTCAATCACCGCACCAATCAGGTCTTCGACTTCGTCTTCGTCTTCAGAGACCTCTTCGGTGTCGATTTCTTGTTGCCCGAGGTGCAAGACCAACGGCACTTGGCTGTAATCTGCGGCAATCTGTGCGACTGCGCTGGCGGCCTCGACAGACGAAAGTTGCCCTACCTTGATCGCTAGCACGGGGATATCTTCAAGCAGGCAACGCGCCTGATCGTCAATTTGTTCGGCTGGGCAGGGCAGAACCGCCTCGGTTTCGGCACTGTCTTGGATCGTCACCGCGGTCAGGGTGGTCAAGGCATGTCCGCCCAACGCCGCACAGGTAATAGCGTCAGCCGGCAGCCCATCTGAGCCGGTGGGGTCAAAAGGGCCAAAGATCAGAACAATCGAGGTCGAATTTGGTGGATTCATGTCAAAAAGGCAGGCAATAAACAGACAGCGAGTGGTTGGTTTCGGTAAGATTGACCCCATTGTATGAGAACAACCGTTTTTGCCCCCCTGTTATTGATGACGAACGGGGCTTAATTTAAAGAGAGAGCTATGCGTACTTGGATGTGTTTAATTTGCGGTTGGATCTATGACGAAGAGTCTGGCTTGCCTGAGGAGGGTATTGCTGCGGGTACCAAGTGGGAAGATGTCCCCCCGAATTGGGTTTGCCCAGAGTGTGGAGCACGCAAAGAAGATTTTGAAATGATGGAAGTCTAAGTATTTTTTAAAAAGGCACGTATTGATGATACAAGACCCGATAATCACTCAAGAGACACCGCCAGAGTTTGCCATTGACCTGTCCAACCAGTTTTTAATGGCCATGCCGGGTATGGTTACTGGCGAGTTGGCCGGAACCGTGATCTACGTGTGTGAGCATGGCCCTAAGGGGGCTTTGGGCCTAGTGATTAATCGCCCGACCGACCTGTCATTAAGTAGCCTGCTCGAAAAAATCGACCTTAAGCTTGAAATTACTCCGTTTCAGACGAACACGGTTTTTTTTGGTGGTCCCGTCCACACTGATCGAGGGTTTGTCTTGCACACGGCTCAGGGTGACTACAATTCAAGCATACAGCTCGGAGCATTAGCCCTCACGACCTCGCGCGACGTGTTGCAAGAGGTGGCCGCCGGCAAAGGGCCTGAAAAACTGCTGGTCACGCTCGGGTATGCGGGTTGGGGGGCAGGGCAGCTTGAAAACGAATTGGCGCAAAATGCCTGGCTCAACGTCGCGGCTGACATTGATGTTATTTTCTCGACGCCACCTGAACTGCGCTACCCGGCAGCTTTAAAGTTGCTAGGCATTGACCCCATCATGCTCACCGTCGCGGCGGGGCATGCCTGAAGAAACACTTCTGGCGTTTGACTATGGCGCCAAAAAATTAGGCGTCGCACTTGGTAATACGCTGCTCAAGCAGGCTCGGCCCTTGGATTTGATTCTCGAACCGACCCGCGACGGGCGTTTTGCCCGAATCGAGGCCTTGCTTAACACCTGGCAACCTGAGCGCCTGGTGGTGGGCTTGGCCTTGGCGACCGATGGCACTGAGCAGTACGCCTCGCAACACTGCCGACGCTTTGCCCGTCAGCTCGAGGGCCGTTTTGGGATACCCGTTGTGCTTGTCGATGAGCGCGGCTCAAGCGTCGAGGCTCAGAAAATTACAGGCAATGCGCCCGATGATGCTGTCGCAGCGGCTATTATTCTGCAACGCTATTTTGATGCGCATTCCTAAGGCCTGCCCCCATGTCACAACAGCCGCCCGCCTACACCCCTGAGACGCTACCAGATGCTGAAACGCTTTATGCAGCCCTGCTCGTGGCAGTCAGGCAAATCGTCCAGTCTTTGCCAATTCAGCAGGTGCACCTAGTCGGCATACACTCTGGCGGCGCCTGGCTTGCCGCACGCTTGCATCGCGACTTAAAGTTGGTGCAGCCCTACGGCACGCTTGATATCAGTTTTTACCGTGATGATTTTGACAAAATAGGCTTGCATAGCCAGGTGTTGCCGTCTGACATCTCTTTTCCGGTCACTGACAAGCATTTAATTTTGATTGATGATGTGCTTTACACCGGACGCACCATTCGAGCGGCCATGCACGAGCTGTTTGACTATGGTCGCCCGGCCTCGATTCGCCTAGCCGTATTAGTGGATCGTGGTGGGCGCGAACTTCCGATAGCAGCAGTTGCGGTCGGTGGTGTGGTGACTCCTGCCCCTGCGGGCACGCTAGTGCTGTCGCAAACCGAAGACGGCACGTTAGCGTTGACGACCGAACCCAAGGAGAACTGATGCGTAATCCACAACTCAATCGCCATGGCGAACTGACGCATCTGTTGACGACTGAAGGTTTGCCGCGCGCGATATTGACGCATATTCTGAATACAGCGCAAACCTTTGTGCCGCTGGCCGAGCGCGACGTTAAAAAAGTCCCCCTGCTGCGCGGCAAAAGTGTATTCAATCTGTTTTTTGAAAATTCAACGCGCACTCGCACCACCTTTGAAATTGCTGCCCAGAGGTTATCAGCGGATGTCTTTAATCTAAATATCAATGTGTCGTCTGCGGCCAAGGGCGAGACTTTACTGGATACCATCGCCAATTTAACGGCCATGCAGGCCGACCTGTTCGTGGTGCGTCACGAAGCCAGTGGCGCGCCCTACCTGATCGCGCAGCATGTGGCGCCCCATGTGCATGTGATCAATGCCGGAGACGGGCGCCATGCTCATCCGACACAAGCCCTGCTGGATATGTACACGATTCGTCATTTCAAAAAAGATTTTTCAAACTTGACGGTTGCGGTGGTGGGCGATGTGTTGCACTCGCGCGTGGCACGCTCGAATATTCATGCCCTCACGACACTTGGGGTGGCCGAGGTGCGGGCCATTGCGCCTTTAACCTTGCTGCCAAGTGGTTTAGACCAGATGGGCGTGCGCGTCTTTACAGACATGCGCGAAGGCTTAAAAGATGTCGATGTGATCATCACACTGCGACTGCAAAATGAGCGTATGCGTGGTGCATTGTTGCCCTCGTCACACGAATACTTCAAGCATTATGGTTTGACCGAAGAAAAACTTGCGCTAGCTAAGCCCGACTGCATCGTGATGCATCCGGGCCCAATGAATCGCGGCGTTGAAATTGATTCGGCGGTGGCCGACGGCAAGCAGTCTGTCATCTTGAATCAGGTGACATTCGGCATCGCAGTGCGAATGGCCGTGATGAGTATTGTTGCCGGAGCCTCAGCATGAAGCTACAGATCAAAAATGGGCGAGTGATTGATCCTGCGAACGGTGTGGATCGCGTGGCAGATGTGTTTGTGAGCGATGGGGTCATCGCAGCATTTGGCGCAGCGCCGGCGGGCTTCAAGGCCGATCGCGTGATTGATGCCACCGATAAATTGGTATTGCCTGGCTTGGTGGATTTGGCTGCACGCTTGCGCGAACCGGGGTTTGAATACCGTGGCACGCTCGAGTCTGAAATGCGGGCGGCCTTAGCCGGCGGCATTACGAGCTTGGTGCTGCCGCCCGATACTGATCCAACGCTTGATGAGCCAGGTCTGGTCGAAATGCTCAAGCATCGTGCGCGACAACTCGATCAGGTCAATCTATATCCGCTGGGTGCCATGACTGTTGGTCTCAAGGGTGAGGTCATCACCGAGATGGCTGAACTTTCAGAAGCGGGTTGCGTGGCGTTTTCGCAAGCCGATGCGCCGATTGTGGATACCAATGTTTTATTGCGTGCCATGCAGTACGCGCGCACCTTTGACTTTATGCTGTGGTTGCGTGCGCAAGACCCCTGGTTGTCGGGTTCTGGTGTTGCGGCCAGCGGCGCGTACGCTTCGCGACTTGGCCTGCCTGGCATCCCAGTGCAGGCTGAAACCGTTGCGTTAAACACGCTCTTTGATTTGCAACGGACCTGCGGTGTGCGTTTACACATTTGTCGAGTTTCGTCGGCAGCGGGCATCGAGCTTGTGCGGGCCGCCAAGCGTGAAGGCTTGCCCGTCACGTGCGATGTGTCGGCAAACCATGTGCATTTAACCGATGTCGATATTGGTTACTACGACAGCAACTTTCGTCTGGATCCGCCCTTACGAGGGCAACGTGATCGTGAGGCGATTCGTGCGGCGTTGGCTGACGGCACCATTGATGTGGTGTGTTCAGACCATACGCCCGTTGATGATGACGGCAAAATGTTGCCCTTTGCTGAAGCTGAGCCTGGCGCTACGGGGCTTGAGCTTTTGCTTTCCTTGACTCTGAAATGGGCAACAGAGGCCAAGGTTGCGTTGCCTGAGGCACTCGCACGTGTCACGAGCGGCCCAGGTCGCGTGCTCGCCGATGCCTCGAGCCAGGCTGCCTGCGCAGGTCAAATTGGTGTGGGTGCACCCGCTGATTTGTGCGTGGTCGATCCAAAGGCGTTTTGGCAAGTCAACCGAGACTCCTTCTTGAGTCAAAGTCAGCACACCCCATTTTTGGGGATGGAGTTACCTGGACGTGTCTGCCTGACAATGGTTCGTGGCCAGGTCGCTTGGGAGCTTGTTGGTTGAAGGTCTTGCGGTTCACGTTGCGCGTTGTGCTCGTGACCTGTTGGATCCTGTGCGGCCTGTTGATCATCGCACTGACTTATCCTTGGATTGGTTTGTCTGGGCGCCTTTGGACCAAAAAATATTGGTCAAAAATATTGCTCGGGTTGTGCGGCATGCGAGTCACTCAACACGGTGACCCTGTTTTGCACGGAGGCGTGCTTTGGGTGATGAATCACATCTCTTGGCTCGATATTTTTTTCTTGAACGGTGTGCGAGCGACGGCCTTTATTGCAAAAAGCGAGATTAGGCGTTGGCCCTTGCTTGGTTGGCTCGTTGCCGGTGCAGGCACAATTTTTATTGAACGCGCCTCGCGCCACGCGGTGCACAAAGTAGGCATCGCGATGCAGGCACACTTTGCACGCGAGCAGGCTGTGGGTTTGTTTCCTGAGGGGACCACATCACCTGGCTTGGATTTGTTGCCGTTTTATGCCAACTTGTTTGAACCCGCGCGCAAAGCGGCTGTGCAAATTCAACCGGTGGCGTTACTGTATTTTCATCAGGGGCGGCGCAGTGATTTGGCCGCCTTTGTGGGCGAGCAGACCTTGCTCGAGAGTCTGTGGTGCGTGTTGAGCGCCAGTGGCTTGTCGGTCGAAATCCATTTTTTACCGAGCATCCTCGAGGCAGGGGCTGAGAGCCCACCGCCACGCGCCGAGCTTGGTCGCTTGGCGCGTGAAGCAATTGCCACTGTCGTACTGAAACACACCTGAGGTGCGCTGGTGACCTCAGTGACTTCGTCGGCTAGCCCCTGCAAGAGGGGCGCTCCGAGCGTCTAGCGCGGTGAGCCGTCAGTGGGCGCTGCACGCTCAGCTTGCCCTTAGCAGCCTTGGCACCTCGGGTGCGCACGTAAGCGTGGATATACCCCCAGTGCGTTGCTTGAAAATATTTTTTGTTTTTGCGACAAATCTGCCGATGGTGAGGCGTCGATATAGCGCTTGGTGTCGTCAAAATAAAAATTGGTGAGCGGATCGATTCCTTGCACTGCACCCACGGTTTCTGAGGCAAACAGAACATTCTTGGTCGGGATCACTTTTAATAAAAGATCAATACCAGGTTGGTGATACACGCAGGTATCGAAGAACACGTTGTTTAAAACCTTTTGCTCAAGCGGTGGCAGGCCCATGTCTTGCGCAAGGCCGCGATAACGACCCCAGTGGTAAGGCGCTGCGCCACCGCCATGCGGGATAATGAATTTAAGTGTCGGGAAATCTTTAAAAATATCCGATGTCATGAATTGTACAAACGCGGTGGTGTCACCATTGATGTAATGCGTGGCTACCGCATTGAAATGTGGATTGCATGAGCCACTGACGTGAATCATCGCAGGTATATCAAGCGCCACCATTTTTTCGTAGAGCGGATACCACCATTTTTTATCCCAAAGCGGCGGGTCGCCCCAGTGTCCACCCGTGGGATCGGGGTTGATATTGGCGCCGATAAAACCATACTCATTGATGCAGCGGTCAAGCTCTTCAAACACACGGGCGCCAGGCGCAACGCCAGGTGCCTGAGGCAACTGGCAGACCCCGACAAAGTTATCGGGATACATTTTACAGACGCGATCAATGAGCGCGTTGTTGAAGCGTGCCCAAACGACATTGGTGTCTTCGTTGCCGCGGTGGTGATCCATCGCCACCGCTTTGGGTGAAAAGATCGTCAGATCAATGCCCCGCTCGCGCATGATGCGCAGCTGATTGTTATCAATGCCATCGCGAATCTCGGCGTCTGAGACTGCTGGGGGTGGGGTAGTGGGTGCTTTGCCGCTTCGATCAAATTCGGCGATCTGATCGGCACGAAACTTAGCAACTTGAGGTGGCGCTGTCGTGAAATGGCCGTGAACATCAATAATCATAGGGTGGTGTATCTCAAGAAAATTATGGGCGATTCTTTCACCTGTAGGTCCTTTGTTATATTCTAAGTCGGACAGGGAGGCAACAGGTTTTGTATTGGCGTTTGCGGCTCAGCCGTCAGCCTTCCTCTGACAAAATCGCTTGGCGATACCCCGTGCCTTGGGCTAAAACCGTAGCATATTGATCAAAGAGATAAAGACATGGCGCAATGGAACGATCCCAACACTCAAGCTTGGATTGAGCAGCACGAACAGCGCGCGGTGCGTCATTCAGTGGATGTGGGAGATCACCAAGTGAGCTGGCGGCAGTATGGCGAAGCTTCGGGTGAGCCTTTGTTATTGATTCATGGTGGCCATGGCAGTTGGATGCACTGGGCGCGTAACATTGACGTACTTGCTGAAAAATTCTCGCTGTTTGTCGTGGATTTGCCTGGCTACGGCGACTCGAGTGATCCGCTGTTCGGCGAGTTCGGCGATTTGTTGACGGTGACCGAGCAAAGCATCACACAACTGCTTGGCGCCAACACGCCGTTTCAGCTATCGGGGTTTTCGTTTGGTGGTTTGGTTTCAGCCAACCTAGCGGCCCGCGGCATGCCGGTAAAAAGTTTAGCGATACTTGGGCCCGGAGGTCATGGTGGCCCAAGACGCGAACGGGGCAAACTGGTGAACTGGAAGCGCGCTGTAGGCGACGAAGAGCTGCGCGAGGCCATGCGTTTTAATTTATGGGCGCACATGTTGTACGCCGACGAAGCGATTGATCCGTTCGCGCTTGATATTCATACCTATTCGTGTGTACAAACAAGATTTCGTAGTCGCGGGATTTCAGGGCGTGATTTACTTGGCCCTGCGCTTGACGATTACAGCGGTCAGACCCTCATTGTGTGGGGTGCTCACGACATTACCTGCGACCCAGAGTATTTGATGACAAACATGATTGAGCCGCACGCCAATCGCAAGGGAATCATCTTGCCTGAGATCGGTCATTGGGTGCAATACGAGGCGCCTGAGCAAACGAACGCGATCCTGCTTGATTGGTTTACGCAAAAATAATTGCTGAAAGGCTCGAGGCCAATGCAGCGTCAATCTCATCGGCGGCCAATGACGTCAGGTGTAAGCCGACTGGCGCGTTAGTTGCCGCCAGGAGCAAGGCTCTGCGGGCATGCGATGCGCACCGTGCGACGGTCTTGCAGCCGCACTGCCGTAAGTTCTCCGCCCCACACGCAACCGGTATCCAGACAGATTGCGTTGTCGCGCAGCATGAGGTTTAACGTTGACCAATGGCCGAATACCACAGTGACGTCTTGTGTCGCGCGGCCTTTGATATCAAACCAAGGCATCAAGTCACCTTGACTGAGCGCTGGTGCGGCTTTTTGGGATAGCGCCATGCGCCCCTTGCTGGTGCACATACGCAGTCGCGTCAACGCGTTAATAATCACACGTAGCCGCTTACTGCCAGCGTGCCCGTCTTTCCAGTGATCAGGCTCGTTGCCATACATTTTTTCTAGGCTCTTGCGCCAGTTGGGGCTGCGTAACGCTTGTTCGACTTCATTCGCCAGCAGCAGAGTTTTTTGCACATCCCACTTTGGCAATACGCCAGCGTGAATCATTAAGTGGCCAAGCTCATAATGCGCGAGCGGGCGCCAACGCAACCAGTTGATCAGCTCTTCACTGTCGGGTGCCTCGAGAATTTCGAGTAGCGTGTCGTTTTTGCCCAGGCGTCGCACCCCCGCTGCAACCGCAAGTAAGTGCAGATCGTGATTGCCTAAAATTGCAACGCTGCGTTCTTCGAGTGCCATCAAACGCCGTAGCGTTGCCAAAGACTGTGAGCCGCGATTCACTAGATCGCCGGCAAACCAAAAACGTGCCAGCGGCTCTCGTGCGATTTCAGGATGTGCCAGTAACTCGTCAAGAGACGAACAGCAGCCTTGAATATCGCCAACCATCCAGATGCTACGCATACTCATGCTGTTGCTCTTCTGCCTAACCAGACCCCAAAGGTCTTGTTGATGATTGCGTTGCGGTGTTCCATGGCCATAATCGCTGCCAGTGCTAGCACCGTTGCGCCAATGTTGGGTAGAAGTGCCGTCACCACTGGCGGCCACTTGTAGAGCAATCCAACGTTTAGTGCGAGTTGGTTGATCATAAAAAAGCCCGTGCCGAGCAAGATTCCAAGAAAAACTTTAGCACCCACACCGCCTCGGCGCGTTTGCATAAAGCCAATCGGGGCCGCAATTGTTAACATCACAACAAGTGTGAACGGGTAAGCAAGTTTGCGCCAGACGGCCACGACCTGCCGATCAGACTGCAATTGATTGCTGTCAAGATATTGGATGTAATCATGCAGGGCTTTGAGGGTCATGCGTTCGGGCGTCAAAATACGCGCCACCAGGCGCTCGGCAGTCAGGGTCGTTTCAACTTTGCGGGTAGCAAATGTTTCTTTGACAACGACCGGCTTGTCAGACACTTTGGCGTCTGCCAATATTTCTTTGGTTTCGGGTGCGATTCGAGTTTCGAGCACATTTTGCATGATCAGCTGTCCGTCAGCAAAGCGCGCGGATTCGGCGGCTGATGTCAAGGACAGGGATGTACCGTCAGGAAATTCGTAGATTCGCAAATCGGCAGCGTTGCCCGAAGCGAGGAGGCGACCAATATTAATGATGCGCGTACCCCCCCCTTGCATGGGCTCTTTAAACCAATAACCGCTTGCCAGACGCCCACCTTCGACGCGACCACGCATGAGCAGATTAGCCTCGCTGCTTTTGATCTCGGCGATGGGGGTGATGATCTCTGAGAGCACGGTTGCGCCCAAGACGATTGGGATCGAAATGATCCACAGCATTTTGAGTAAGCCCATGCCACTGACGCCAGAGACGCGCAAAATGACAAGCTCGTTGCGCTGCGCCAAGCCCGCAAGGGCTAGGATGGCGCCAATCAGTAAACCGATGGGTAAGAGATCGTAGAGTCGGGTCGGGACCGACAGCGCCT
Source organism: Burkholderiaceae bacterium (assembly GCA_029866055.1). Classification (GTDB taxonomy): domain Bacteria; phylum Pseudomonadota; class Gammaproteobacteria; order Burkholderiales; family Burkholderiaceae_B; genus Zwartia. The sequence goes on along the minus strand of JARXAG010000119.1, from coordinate 24,902 downwards.
GTAGATAAAACAAGGCAGTCAGCGGAAACTTGGCGCTCACGCTGTCGAGTTCGTCAACTAAGGTGAAAAACATGAACAAGCCCATCAGGGCGAGCAGCACCACAGCAGTGGAGCGATAAATTTCACGGGCGAGGTAACGGCGGGCTGTACGCATAGGATTAGTTTAAACCCCAACGAAGCTCGGCAAGCTTCAAACTGCGCATTTTATTTTGCGCCGATGAAGTTAGGGATGCTTTGTGCGCGAGGCATCAAGCTCTGCGCGAATCATCTTTAGCACAGAGCTGGTTTCTGGCCGCATGCCATGCCACAAATAAAAACTTTCAGCGGCTTGCCCGACTAACATACCTAGCCCGTCATGCGCCTGCCGAGCACCGTCGGCGAGTGCTTGATGCATAAAGGCAGTGGGCTCGGCGGCATACATCAAGTCGTACGCGCAGCCGCCCGAGGCGTAAAGGCCCGAGGGGACGTCAGGTGCGGCGTCACTCAGACTGCTTGCGCTGGCGTTGAGCACCAGATCCCAACCTTGTGCGTGGGCGGCTTCTGTCAGACCACCGGCTGACAGACTGTCGGCTCTTGGCAGATGCTCACGTGGCCAGGCGGCAATCAGAGCGTGCGCCCGCTCGGGGGTCCGATTGACGATGTGCAGATGTGCACAACCAGCGTCGAGCAATGGGCCAATCACGCCGCGTGCAGCGCCGCCAGCACCAATCATTAATATGCGTGCGCCCTGTAGCGGGAGCGCAAGGCGCTGCAAATCCATGACCAGACCAACGCCATCGGTGTTGCAGCCCTGCAGGGCGCCGTTTTGCAGCCACAGCGTGTTGACTGCCTGCGCTAAGGTGGCTCGAACGCTTAAGTGCTCTCGGGCGATTTGCCAGGCTTCAAGCTTGAAGGGCACCGTGACGTTTAAGCCTTTGCCACCCTCTGCAAAAAAGCGTGTGACTGTGGGCACGAACTGATCGAGCTCGGCGGGCAGGCGGTTGTATTGCACGGGTAGCTTGGTTTGCAGTGCAAATTGCCGGTGAATCGCGGGCGAGCGGCTGTGTGAAACGGGGTTGCCAATCACGGCGCACAATATCGCTTGAGCAGAGGTTTGGCTTGCTGGTGTGGAGAGGGTCATGGTGAGCGCGCCTGTAGGGTTCCGTCGACAAAGTGCCAGGTTCGAGTGAGTACGATTTGATCGACATGCAATGCCATCTCGCGAGGAAACGGGGCAAAGGGCGAGGCCAGTTGGGCGATCCGCGTGACGGCTTGATTGAGCAAGGCTTTATCTGAGGGACGATCAATGCTGATATCGATCAGCACGCCGTCTGAACGGATGGTCAGACTGGCCTGCACTGACCCATACGCTTTGCCTTCAGTGCCTGCTGGGTATTGTTGTGTACCAATCTCTTCGATTCGTTGGCGCCACAGGTTGACGTATTCAGCAAAGCGGGCTTGCTGCGCCGAGGGCGCATCAAACATTTTACGTGGGCGTTGGTTGTACTGTTGCACTTGCTCTGACAAGGCAGTCAGAGCGCTGTTCAATAGCACTTGTTCTTGATTACGTTCGTCTTGCCCTGGTTCTTGAGAGTCTTTCAAAAACTGTTCGGCGGGTCGGCTGTCTTGGACAAGCTGCTGAGATTGCAGCTGTGTCAGTAGCTGTTGTTGTTCGGCTTCTAGCTGCAGGCGTTGTTTGATGAGACGCTCTAAGACCACCGCTTCGGGCGCTTGGTCGAGGTAGGGAAGGCTGTTTGAGGCCACGCCGCTAGTCGCTTGCCCCCCGCCGTCAACGTTGACCTGTGCCAGCACCTGGGCTTTGACAGGAGCGCTGTCGGTGCCTGCGTTCATCATCACGATCTCAAGTTCTGAGACCGGTGGGCGCACCGGTACCACGACTTGCCTTTGCCATCCCAGCAGGGCCGCATGACAAAGTAATGAAAGCAAAATCGCCCAACGCAAAAAACGTGTTGAGGTGGCATCCGGTTCAAGTGGTTCAACCGGCAAGCTTGCATCACGCGAAGTCGTTAAAGTGTTCAACGCAAGTGTTAAGCAAGAGGTGGAGGGGCGGCTGAACTCGTATTAGAGCTTTCTAGCGAGGGTGTTGCAAGCACGGCAACAGAGGTTGCTTCGCTCGGCTGTACTTCTGCAGCCTCGAGTTCAGTCGTGGCCACTTGGTTCGCGTCGCGTTCATCGGTGAGGTCTGCAGCCTCAATCACGGCATCAAGCAGGCTGACATAGCGCGCCTCGAGTTCGAGCGCGAGTTCATCGGCTCCTGTGATGTGTAATTCGATTTGTTGACCGCGACTGAGTTGTGGCAGGCCAGCCAGGCGTGCCACCAGAGGGGCGTTGTTGAGCCGGATCAAATCTTCTTTTAAAACGGTCGCTGTGCAACTGGTGATCTGCTGTTGCTGCAGCCAACGCAAGCACCAGAAGCGTTCCATGTTGTTTTGAAAGTCGTTCCAGGCAACGTATTGCGCTTCAAAGCCACCAATAATTGCAAAGAGATCGGCGTCGCGTGGCTTGAAGGGCGCCACAAGAGGTGCAGACACACCGTGCTCGATCGCGGCAATCAACTGCCACTGATTGACCAGATCCACATAACGTCGAAGTGGTGACGTGCACCAGGCATATTGCGGCACGCCAATCGCTTCGTGGGGCAAGGCTTGCGTGCTCATGCGCACGCGCCCCATTTGTTGTGAGCGATAAATCCCGGGTAGACCGCACGAGGCCAGTAAACCGCCCCAAGTGCTGTTGGCCAAGATCATGTACTCGGCCACTAAACGGTCAAGCGGCGCATTGCGACGGCGCGGCAAAATTCGCACGGGGGTGTTCGGGTCATTTGGATCGCCATCGACATAAAAACTGTATTCGACGCGATTATTGTTTTCTGGTTTACCTCGTACGTGTTCACGCTGCTTAGCGAGTGCTAAGGCAAGTTGCCACAGCGGTCGAATCCAATCGTTGTACGGCAACACTTGTGTGAGGTCGGCAAGTGCCTCTTCGGTAAAGGCCTCGTCAAGTAGGTTGTGGCGCAAGTTTTCGCGAACAACGACGCGTTCAAGCCGACTTTCATGACTAAGAATTTCGCCGGTGAGTGGATTGGCTGTGACATAGAGCGATAAGGCTGGTACTGGGCGACCCGCGTCAAGCGAAAACGCCTCGATGACCGCATCGGGTTGCATGGGTATTTTTTCGCCGGGCATGTAGACCGTCGACATCCGAGCGCGCGCCAAGGCATCTAAGTCGCTGCCACGGGTGACCGCGAGTCCGGGGGCGGCGATGTGAATCCCCACTTGCACGTTGCCATCGGGCAAGGTGCTGACCGAGAGCGCATCGTCAATCTCAGTGGTGGTGATGTCGTCGACCGAATAGGCTTGAACCTCGGCTAACGGTAACTCTTGCCCCACGACGGCGAGTGCAACGTCGTTAAAGTGCGTACCCCGCGGAAAATGCGTCGCCAGAAAGCGCCCTTTGTGTAGCGCCAAAGCATGGGGCCAGGCACCGAGGCTGAGTAGCAGCCTTTCGGGCGTTTGGCGAGTGGCCGCGCAGGCGGCATCTAGCGCCTTCCAGGCTTGTGAATTTTTGTCGGGGCGAGTGATCAGATTGACTGCAAGGTCACTGACCTCAGTGGGCAAAGCGCCGGCGACCATTTGATCAGACCACTCTTGTGTGAGGGCGGCTTGACGTTGTTTTTTTTCAAGCGCTGCAAGTGCGGCCGTCAGGATTTCGGGGGGGGCTGGTTTGTAGCGACCGCGACCGCGGCGATGAAAATACACCGGTGCACTGTGCAAGCGCAGCAGTAAGGTGGTTTTTTCGAGAGCGTTGGGAGCATGGCCAAAATAATCGGCACCTAACCCCTCGACATCAAATTCGTCTTGCGGCGCGCACTCCCACAAGAACTGTAGATCGATGTCTTGGGACAGCGCTTCGGCCTCGGTCAGCAAGGCTTCGGGTGCAGGGCTTGCGAAGGTGTACAGGCAGTTGCTGCGCTTGATCTTGCTGCGCTTGCCTGAGCTAGATTCGACCTGCAAGGCGGTATCTGCCTCTGACAGGATGTGGCCTGCTTTAAAAGCGCCATCTTCTTCAAATAAAACGTACATGCAGTGTTCCAGTTAAGCCCGCGGTGTCGCAAGCGCCTTAAGGAGTTTGGTATGAATGCCGCCAAACCCACCATTGCTCATGACAACGATGTGATCGCCCGAGCGTGCTTGCGAGGCCAGTGCTTGCACCAAGGCATCAAGTTGGTCGTGCGCTTGCAAGCGAGTACCCAGTGAGGCCAATACCACGGTGGGATCCCAGCCGAGCGCTTGTTTGCCTTCGTTCTGTCCAAAGCAAAACACCAAGTCGGCGGTGGCAAGCGCTGCGGGCAGGCGTGCGGCCATCGTGCCAAGTTTCATGGTGTTTGAACGCGGCTCAAGTACCGCCAAAATTCGCTCAGCCCCTACCTTGGCGCGCAAGCCCTCAAGCGTTGTTTGAATGGCGGTGGGGTGGTGGGCGAAGTCATCGTAGACGGTTACGCCGTTGATCGTGCCGCGGGTTTCCATACGGCGCTTGACACCGGCGAACTGATTGAGCGCAGCGATGCTTTGGGCGGGTGACACGCCAACGTGTTCGGCGGCCAGTAGGGCAACCAAGGCATTATGTTGATTGTGCGCGCCGGTCAGAGACCACTGTACTTGCCCAAGCAGTTGCGTGCCATTCAATACATTGAACGACAGGGCATCGACGCTTTGGGTATGCCAACCCGTCGCTTGCCCCGTGGTAATCAGGTTGCTGTAGCAACCACGTGCCAACACGCGCGCTAAAGCCTGGTCTTGGGCTGGCGCAAGCACCAGGCCGCTGCGGGGCACGGTGCGTAGCAAATGATGAAATTGAGTTTCGATTGCCGCTAAGTCAGGAAAAATATCCGCGTGATCGTATTCAAGATTATTTAGAATTGCGGTGCGCGGTCGGTAGTGTACAAATTTTGAACGCTTATCAAAAAATGCTGTGTCGTACTCGTCGGCTTCGATGACAAAAAATGAACGCTGCGATTGATATCGTGCTGACACTTCGAGCCCGGGCGCTACGCCACCGATTAAGAAGTTTGGTTCGAGCCCCGCCTGTTGCAAAATCCAGGCCAGCATTGAGCTGGTCGTGGTTTTGCCGTGCGTGCCCGCGACGGCTAACACATGTTGCCCTTGTAATATTTCTTGACCCAGCCATTGCGGCCCTGAGATGTACGGCAAACCCGCTTCAAGAATTGCCTCGATCAGAGGGTTGCCACGTGACAGAGCGTTGCCAACAATAAAGAGATCGGGCTTGAGAGCTAGCTGGCTTGGGTCAAAGCCTTCGATGAGATCGATGCCTTGCTCTTGCAATTGCGTACTCATGGGAGGGTATACGCCTGAATCGCAGCCTGTCACGCGGTGACCCGCAGAGCGCGCGATCAGTGCGAGCCCGCCCATAAACGTGCCGCAGATTCCTAAAATGTGCAAATGCATGAAAATTCTCCCCGCATCATTGTAGAGTGAGACGGTATGATGCAAGCTATGAAACGACGAACTGTTTTGCTGGGTGTGGGCGGCTTAGCTGCGATGGCAGTATCAGGCTGGGCGGCGTGGCGTGCCTCGTCGCGTTCGGCGCCGGCCGCGAACCGCGCGGTGGGGCCTTCATCTGAGCTTGCGCGGGTGGGCGCCAACCCCTTGGCGCTGTACGGCGCGCGTTTGCCAGGTCTTGATGGCCAAGAGTTTTCGCTCAGTACTTTAAAAGGTCGACCTCTTGTGGTGAATTTTTGGGCCACGTGGTGTGCGCCTTGCGTTCAAGAGATGCCGCATCTTGAGAGCATGGCGAAAGAATTACCCGAAATAAAATTTGTTGGCATTGGTATCGATACAGCGCAAAACATCGCTCAATTTGTTGCTAAAATACCGGTATCGTACCAACTTCTTATTGCTGGCCATGCTGGGATCGCCATGGTTCGCGAGTTAGGCAATAGTGCGGGTGGTTTGCCTTTTACCCTGCTATTCGATGCAAATGGCAGCATTTTCGACTCAATTCTTGGTCAAGTTGAGCCCAATGATCTGCGGCAGCGCATTGATCGTCTAGTTACCAAATCGAAGACGTAGATAGACAAATCACAGCAATTAGCGTAAAAATGCGCTCTGTTTAGTTGGTTTTTTGGTTTTCGACTCTTTGTCGTTTAACTCGGCATCCCTCACACGAGCCCCTCGCATGGCACAACGCCTTCTTGTCCTGAATGGTCCGAACTTGAACTTGCTAGGGTTACGCGAGCCGCATCTTTATGGCCACACGACCTTGGCACAAATTGAGGCCCATCTCGTATCGTTGGCAAGCGGTCTGGGTGCCACGCTCACGGCCTATCAAAGCAACCATGAAGGCGAATTGGTAGACCGCATCCAGGCGGCACGGACTGACGGCACTGACTTTATTGTGATTAACGCAGGTGCTTATACACATACGAGCGTGGCGATTCGTGACGCCTTGGCTGCGGTCAAAATATCCTTTATTGAAGTGCATCTTTCAAACGTTTATAAACGCGAAACTTTTCGCCATCACTCTTACTTGTCTGAGTTAGCGGTGGGGGTTATTGTGGGTTTAGGCCCCTATGGGTACGAAGCTGCTGTTCGGTTTGCCGTGCAGTCTTCGCAAACGGTTTAAGGCCTATCCGGCCCAAAGCCGTTCAATTTAGAACTTTACGGAAATATCATTATGGATCTCAGAAAACTCAAAACCTTGATCGACCTTGTGTCAGAATCTGGCATCGCCGAGCTCGAAATCACTGAGGGCGAAGGCAAGGTCCGCATCGTGAAGTTCTCGCAGGCGCAACAACCGGTTGCCTATGCTGCGCCGGTCGCGGCTCCAGGCTACGCGCCCGCAGCGCCTGCTGCAGGCGTTTCAAGTCATGCAGCCCCCGAAGCGGCTCCCGTTGCCGCTGGGCATACCGTCAAGGCTCCGATGGTTGGCACCTTTTATCGCGCCGCCAATCCGGGCTCTCCAGTGTTTGTCGAAGTTGGGCAAACAGTCAAAGAAGGCGAGCCCCTATGCATTATTGAGGCAATGAAGCTCTTGAACGAGATTGAGGCGGACAAGTCTGGCGTGATCACCGAGATTCTGGTCGAAAACGGCGAACCCGTTGAGTACGGTCAACCGCTTTTTGTGATCGTCTGACATGTTTGAAAAGATTCTGATCGCCAACCGTGGCGAAATTGCGCTGCGTATCCAACGCGCTTGTCGCGAAATGGGTATCAAAACGGTCGTTGTGCATTCTGAGGCCGATCGCGAGGCAAAGTATGTGCGACTTGCCGACGAGTCCGTATGTATTGGCCCGGCTGCGTCACGCGATAGTTACTTGAATATGCCAGCCATTATTGCTGCGGCCGAAGTCACCGATGCCGAAGCCATTCATCCAGGCTACGGCTTTTTATCTGAAAACGCTGATTTTGCCGACCGCGTTGAGAAAAGTGGTTTCGTATTTATTGGACCGCGCCCAGAGTCAATTCGTCTAATGGGTGACAAGGTCAGTGCCAAGCAAGCCATGATCGAAGCTGGCGTGCCGGTCGTGCCTGGTTCGCCGGGTGCGTTACCCGAGGACCCTGCTGAAATTCTTCGTCTGGCCTCTGAGGTCGGCTACCCAGTCATCATCAAGGCGGCAGGTGGTGGTGGTGGTCGAGGCATGCGTGTGGTGCACACTGAGGCCGCTTTGCTCAGTTCGGTGGCAATGACTAAATCTGAGGCGGGCGCGGCGTTTAACAACCCTGAGGTCTACCTCGAAAAGTTTCTTGAAAATCCGCGCCACATCGAAATTCAAGTGTTGGCAGACGGGGGGCGCAACGCAGTCTGGTTGGGCGAGCGCGATTGTTCGATGCAGCGTCGCCATCAAAAAGTGATCGAAGAGGCTCCGGCCCCTGGCATTGCCCGAAAATTGATCGAACGGATTGGCGAGCGTTGCGCCGAGGCGTGCCGCAAAATGCAATATCGTGGTGCCGGAACCTTTGAATTTTTGTACGAAAACGATGAGTTTTATTTCATCGAGATGAACACCCGCATCCAAGTTGAGCATCCCGTGACTGAACTGATCACTGGCATTGATCTGGTGCAACAGCAGATTCGTGTGGCCGCTGGCGAAAAATTTACTTTACGTCAGCGTGACATCAATTTTAAAGGTCACGCTCTTGAGTGTCGCATTAACGCTGAAGATCCGTTTACCTTTGTGCCGAGCCCAGGGCGCGTCACAAACTGGCATACGCCTGGCGGCCCTGGTGTACGCATCGATTCGCATGTATTCAACGGTTATTTTGTGCCCCCTCATTACGACTCGATGATTGCGAAAGTGATCACCTATGGCGATACCCGCGAGCAGGCCGTCGCGCGTATGAGCATTGCGTTATCCGAGATGGTTGTTGAGGGGATTAAAACCAACATACCTTTGCATCGCGACTTGATGGCTGACAGTCGCTTTATGGCCGGTGGCACAAGTATTCATTACCTTGAACATAAGCTTGCCGCCCGACCTTGAAGGTGCCTTGCTGAACGATTTTTCGAGTCGCTTCGCGCAGGGCTCCCAAAAGGTCGTTGTCAAGTCACATAGATTTTTAGCGTCTCGCTAACGGAAACTCTCATGCGTGAATTGGTGTTGTTGTGTCCGGGTGCCTTGGCTGAACCGTTGTCTGACGCTTTACTCGAATGTGGGGCGCTGTCGGTGTCAGTTGAAGACGCCGACTCGGACACCGATGACGAGCAACCCTTGTTTGGCGAACCCGGCAGTGAACCTAATACGCAAGCCTGGAGTCGTAATCGAGTCATCGTCTTGCTGGCCGACGGCACCGACCCCGAGCAATTGCTTGCGGCAGCGCGTCTCGATCTTGATAACACTTCAGAGCTGCCTTGGCACCTGCGACAAGTGCCGGATGCAGACTGGGTACGTCTGACACAATCGCAGTTTGGCCCAATCACGGTAGGCACTCGAATCCTGATTGTGCCGAGCTGGCATGCTGATCAAATGCCGGTGAAGCCCGAGCCTCGTCGGATTGCGATTCAGCTTGATCCTGGCTTAGCCTTTGGTACAGGCAGTCATCCCACTACGCACCTTTGTTTAGAGTGGTTGGCTGACGAGTTGCCCAAGGATGCTACGGTGTTGGATTATGGCTGTGGCTCGGGCATTTTGGCGATTGCCGCCGTGTTGCTAGGTGCCGGTCGAGTGACCGGTGTGGATATCGATGAGCAGGCTGTGCAGGCAACACGCGACAATGCGCTGACCAACAGTGTTGAGGTGCAGTCAATGTTACCTGACGACTTGTCTGACGGACATTTTGATGTGGTTGTGGCCAATATTTTGTCTAATCCGCTTAAAGTTCTCGCGCCAATGCTTGCAGGTCGTGTGCGTTCGGGTGGACAATTGATTTTGTCAGGAGTCCTTGAGCGACAGGCACAAGAGGTCGCTGCCGCGTACGCGCCTTGGTTGCCGCTGACGGTCTGGCAGGCACGCGATGGCTGGGTGTGTTTGGCGGGTAAAAAACCCTGACACGAGCCGTGCTTGTTTTTAAATGTTGACGTCGATTTCTGAGGCGATTGAATGAGTCTTGTCACGCGTTGTCCAAAGTGCCAAAGCGACTTTATGGTGTCGCTTGAGCAATTGCGCGTGCATGAGGGGCTAGTCAGGTGCGGCAATTGCACGCATATTTTTGATGGGCATGCGACCCTCGAAAGTCAGCTGCCGGTGTTAACGCAGCGCGCGGTCAATGTGAACGAAACGTCGGCTCCACCGTTGCTTGCTCCTTCTCAAGGCATCGAGCAAGAGCCCAGCCCGTCTGTGCGGCGTGCACTCAGTGCTGAACGTGAGACTGGGGCGAACCGTGTGCCTCACCGGTTATCAGCTCGAGGGCCTGCGCAAGAACTCAGTGCTCCATCGGTGCTGCGGCGTCGAGCGCAAACCGGCGTCGAGCTTGAGCGTGAACCGCAAGAGCCCCTGGCAGCATTACAGCCAGAACCCTTTTTTTATCAAGCGCCGGCGCGTGAGCGCGAGCCAACACTTGGTGTTGAGCCGACACTTGGTCTTGAGCCAGCACTTGAGCGCGGGGCGGCCCTTCGAGTGCAAGGTGAGGCAAGGTGGCGAGGTGAGAACCGCTCATCAGCAGGACGCGGCACGCCAGACTTTTTAATTGACGAGACCCCTTTGGACGGCTTGCGTCGCGGACTTTGGTTCGTCATGGTGCTGTTGGCTGGGTCAGTGTTATTGATGCAGTTGGCTTATGTCTATCGCAACGAGTTAGTGACGCGTATGCCAAGTTTGCTGCCAATGGCGCGCGCGGCTTGCGTTCAGTTAAGATGCGAAGTCTCGTTTGCGCGACACCTTGAGCGGATTTCGGTCACCCCCATTGCACTCGAACAACCTGCTGCAGGCCAAACCGAAGGTCAGTCAAGCAACCTGACGCTTAAGTTTTCAATGCGTAATCGTTTCGACAAGATTCAACCCTGGCCACATCTTTCAGTCGAGCTCAAAGATGAATCGGGCACACCAGTGATCAGAAAGGTCCTCGCCCCTGAGTTGTATTTGCCCGAATCTTTGGTTGCCAAACCGTTTGGCCCGAACCAAGAAGTGCATCTCAGCGTGCCGGTCGTTGTTAACGGTTTACAGATCAGCAGTGCTCACCTCAATCGATTTTTTCCCTAAGAGACTAGTATGACTAAGCCGGTATTGATTTGTGGTTCAGTGGCCTTTGACACAATTGCTGTGTTTGATGGTCGTTTTAAAGATCATATTTTGCCTGATCGTATTCACGCGTTAAGTGTGTCATTTTTGGTACCCAGAATGCGCCGTGAATTTGGTGGCTGTGCAGGCAACATTGCCTACAATTTGAAGTTGCTTGGTGGTAATCCGGTACCTGTCGCAACAGTGGGCGAAGACGCGACTGACTATCTGCAACGTTTTGAGCAATTCGGCATCAACACGAGCATGATCCAGAGTTTGCCCGACACCTTGACTGCGCAATGCTTCATCACGACTGATCTGGATGACAATCAAATCACAGCGTTTCATCCAGGTGCCATGGACCGTTCTGCTGACAATGATTTAACCGGGCAACAAGCCGCTTGGGCGATTGTTGCACCTGACTCTAAGGCTGGCATGATGGCGCATGCAAAGCGACTGCAGGCTCAAGGGACGCCGTTCATTTTTGATCTGGGTCAGGCGATGCCGTTATTCGACGGAAAAGATATCTTAGAAATGGTTGCTTTGGCGCAGGCACTGACTGTGAATGATTATGAAGCGAGTGTGGTTGAGCAACGTACCGGTCAAACAGTGGCGCAACTGGCAAAGACTTTGCAGGCGGTGGTCGTCACGCGTGGGGCCGGCGGCGCAACCCTTTACACTGAGGGGCAAGAGCATCACATTGCTCCAGTGATTCCTGCTGCAGTACTTGACCCAACAGGCTGTGGCGATGCGCATCGAGGCGGCCTGCTCTATGCGTTGACGCTGGGCTGGACTTGGATCGAGGCCTGTAAGCTTGGCAACTTGATGGGTTCAATTAAAATTGCGTCACGTGGGCCGCAAAACCACGCGCCTTCGCGAGCTGAAATCGACGCACTGTTGCACGCTCACTACGGTAGCCACTTACCAGGCTAGGTATTGAAATTTTTTGGAGTTTGTTATGAATTCAGTTATTTGCGTTGTGTCCAAAGCCAATGTCCGCTTGGCGCTCGGTGTTACGCTGCTCGCCAGTGTTGCCTTGGTGTCTGGTTGCGCCAAGCCAAGCGCGTCGGCCAACGTCTATACCTACGGGCAAGCGCAACGCGATCAAGTCGTGCGCAACGGCACTATCGTGAATGTTCGCCCGATCACGATTCAAAATGATCGCACTTCAGGCGCTGGTATGGTTGCTGGTGGTGCGGTGGGTGGCGTGGTCGGTAGTACCGTTGGTGGTGGCACCGGGCGCACGCTGGCAGTACTAGGGGGTGCCATCTTGGGTGCGTTGGCCGGTGATGCCGTAGAAGACCGAGTCGGTAAAAAAGATGGCCTTGAAATTACCGTTCGGTTAGACAATGGCGAGACGCGCGTGATTGCTCAAGAAGCGGATGTGCCCTTAGTGCTGAATCAGCGGGTGCAGGTCGTGAGCGGCGCGGGCCCAACACGGGTCACACCGATGTCTGGTCAGTAGGATTGAGAGCGGCCTGATATCAAGATGTGCTTGGCTTGGCCGGTATGCTCGTTTGAAGTTGCACAGACAAAGGGCTCTCTTGATCAAACATCAAAGTGCGTTGCGGAAACGGTAATTCAATTCCGGCTTGTTCAAATGCCTGAAGAATTCTGATCCGCAGATCGCTTTGTATCTCATTGGCTGGGATGTCAGATTGCAGAGAGACCCAAAAGCGCAAGTTGAATACGAGCCCGTTGTCGCCAAAGTCTTCTAAGGTAACGAGGGGGGCGGGTGTGCCTAGCACCTGTGGATTCTCTTTGCTTGCCGCAAAAAGAATCTCGCGAACGGTATCAACGTTTGAGCGATAGCCCACCGTGACACGTACATCTTTGCGAGCGCTTGGTGTTGAGTATGTCCAGTTAATCAGTTTTTGTTCAACCAAGACACTATTTGGTATCAGGATGTCATTGCCCTGTGGGCCATGAACGGTTGAAAAGCGCATGCCGATCGAGGTGACTGTACCGACAGTGTTGTCGATTTCAACCAGATCACCAATGCGAATTGGTTTTTCAACCAAAAGCATGACACCGCTGATCAGATTTTTTAAAACATTTTGCGTGCCAAAACCAACCCCAATTGCTAGCGCGCCACCCAGAAAAGCAAAGGCACTGAGTGGAATATCCACAAGATTCAAGGCAGTCACAATGAGCGTGAAGCCCGCAATCAATGTGAGCCAACGTCCCCATACAACCGACTTAGTCAGCCCAAGGTTGGCCTTGTTGACCGCGAGTGTCAGGGTGCGACGGATTAAACCAGAGATCAGGCTAAAGCCAAAAACCAAAATGATGATGGCACCGGCTGTTTTCCCAATTGTGATGCCACGTTTGGTTTTAATCTCGCGACCATCGACCACCACCGAATCATCGATCACAAAGAGCTCGTAATTCCAGATGCTTTTGCTCAGGTCTACCACGACGGTGCGGGCCGCCTCAATCCGTTGAATTAAGGTCTTGTTCGTGTCGGCATAGTCGAGTTCCGCTTTCACAATCTGCAGATATTGATGCATACGGCCAATTAAGACATACAGGCTACGCGTTGTGTCAATTTGCTGAGAAATTGGGGCAAGCAACCCATTCAAAAAGGCTTTTTCTGCAGGGTCAGTGGCTTGTTGAAGTTGTGTCGTGAGATCGAACGCGGCTTGTGCTTTATCGCTGATGATTTGTGTCAGATAGGCCGACCCTTGAGCAAGTTGCTTGGCGAGGGTTTGCTGGCGAAGGGTCATGTCGCCAAGGTCACTTGCGATATCAGTGTTTGAATACAGTTTTTGACGAATCTCCCAAAACTGTAGGGAAAGAAGATTTAAGTCAATCTGGGTTCGATATTTTTCACGCTCAATCAGAGCTGCTTCGGCCATCACATCTGCGGTACGCCAGCTTCGGCGTGCAGCAACAACTAACTCGGCACCCACATTGGGAGTCGTCTCAAGTTTATCGAGTTGAGCTTTGGCCAGGGCGGCTTGTTCGAGTGTTCGATTAATGCGATTGCTGGCTTGTTGCTCTTTGAGGCGGAGCTGTTCGATTGTTTTTTCAATATCCTGACTAATCTTTTTGAAGTCGTCAGTCGAAAAGCTAAAGCGGTGTTGGTAGAACTCCCAGGTTTGCTTGAGCGAAGCCAGCAAAAGTGTTGAGGTGCGTTGCTCGACAAGAATGGTATCGCTATCAACTGAAAAATTGACGAGCTCGAGGTTGATGCGAACTAGACGACGCTCATTGACACTTTGTAGTTTGTTGTTCTGGGTGCCTAGCGCTGTGAGCCCCTGCGATTTTTGAGTGCCTTGGCGCAACTCGGCTTCGACAGTGGCGCGTGTTTTTTTGAGTTCAGATAGCTGCTCATCAATAATTGCACGGCGTTGCGCTAAATATTGAATTTGCGATTGCGTGCGCAAGATCTCAAACTGTAAATCATCGCCTACCGAGAGTGGCCAAGGGGCGACGCCAGCAGGGGGCTTCCAAGCAAGTTTTTCTTTGCGGGCATTTTCGAGTTTGTTGCTTAAACGGCGTAAATTTTTGAGGTTATCAATAATCTGCGTATACGCATCGCTTTGGTGCGAGAGGTCTTCGAGGCGCTCTTTGGCTAGAGCTTGGGCGCTAGGGTCAAGTGTACTGACCTCTCTAAAGGCATTTTGTGCTTTGACCAAATCGGCTTGGGTCGCAGCCAAGCGGGTTTGCATCTCTAGCTGTTGTGCATCAATGTCAGAGGCATTTCGCTCAGCGACCTGAGGGGCGGGACTCGTAACCGAATTTTTTGGTAGGCTGACCGAGGGAGTTAAGGTCGGGGATAGCGGTGTTGTTGGTAAGATCTGGGTGTGGCCGAGTGGGGCTGTTGAACCCCACAAAATGAATGCAGTTGTCAAGGCTGTGAGAAACCGTATAGAGCGCTCACGCGTTGAAGTCACCGCCGTGCATTGGTTCGGCACGTTTACCCGCACAGTCAAATCCCAATTAATGAAAAGCTGATGCGATTTAAGATCATCAACGCGACTTGAGCCAAGACCAACAGGACGAGAGGCGAGAGATCAAGGCCGCCCAGGTTGGGCATGATCCGTTTAATCGGCTCAAGCAGAGGAGCCGTTAAGGTACGTAGCACGGGCATGATGGGTGCCAGTGGATTAATCCATGATAGGACGGCGTGGATCAGGGTGAGCCAGACGATTAGGTTTAACGCCCAGCGCGCAACGGTGACCAAGGCGGCCCCCAGTAAGCTTGGGATGAGCTTGGGGCTAGGTACGCTACCCGTAGCGGCTAGCCATAACAGCGATAGAAAAACGACTGCAATCAAATATGCGCTGACCAAACTGGCGCCATCGAAACCCTTACCCGACGGGACGATGCTTCGTAGTGGTTGAACCAACCAGTTAGTCGCTTGGTGTATCGCCTGCGACATTGGGTTAAAGGGATGCAGCTTGACTGCATAGAGCCACGCTCTTGCCAGTAAGGCAGCACCTAAAAGTGAAAAAACAATTTCTAGTAGAAAGCGTAGGACTTCGCCAAGCATGTGGCTGCTCCGGTAAATGCCTCGCGGCGAGCGCGAGATGACTGACAAACAAGAGGCGACGCCTCAACAGCATTATCGCAGCTTCTGCCGTCGATTGCGCAAGCTGAGCGGGTGCGGGCAGGCATAAAAAAACCGTCCGGAGAACCGGACGGTTTGAACTTGCTAAACCTTCGCTATCAAGCTCAGGGACGGCCACCCGTAGGGAATGGCCACGACGCTGCAGGATTCAGGGCAGTTTTTGCACCTGGTGCTGCTGCTGTCGAGGGGGCAGCGGCTGCCGGCTTTTTGGCTGCTGGCTTTTTAACTATTTTTTTTTTGCTGCAGGCTTTTTTGCCGCTTTTTTAGGAGCTGCTTTTTTTGCCACTTTCTTTACGGCTTTTTTAGCTGCTGGCTTTTTGGCCGCTACTTTTTTAGCTGCTGGCTTTTTAGCTGCTGCTTTTTTAGCGACTTTCTTGACAGCTTTTTTAACGACTTTCTTAGCTGCTGCTACAACTTTCTTGACTGCTTTAACTGCCTTAACTGCCTTTTTAGCTGCTGGCTTTTTCTTAGCTGCGGCTTTCTTGGCAGGGGCTTTCTTTGCTGCTTTTTTGGCTGTTGCCATGGTAATACTCCTTAGTTCAGGGTCCCAAACGTTAAACCCGTGCTTGACTGATCCCACCATGGGATTTCGTGTCGCCCGAGTTATTCATCGGCACAAGCCACTACCAACAATCGGTAGCAAAGCGGTTTGTGCTAATGAATCCGGCACAGCCATTTGAACTGCCTCTCGCTCAGGGGCGCGAACCAATTCAAATGGCACCAGAGGGCGGTTGTCGTCGCCTTCTGGCAAGTACTGCAGCGTCTTGAGTGCAAACTTGTGGATTATTCCCAGTTAAGGGCTCCGCCGGTTTGATACTCAATAACACGTGTTTCAAAAAAGTTACGCTCTTTCTTTAAATCGATCATTTCTGCCATCCACGGGAAGGGGTTCTCTTCTTGCGCGAATAGCGGCTCGATGCCGATTTGCTGGCAACGACGATTAGCAATAAATCTGAGGTACGACTTGAACATGGGTGCATTTAGACCAAGCACGCCGCGTGGCATGGTGTCTTCGGCATAGGCGTATTCAAGATCAACAGCTTTGGCGAACAGCGCACGAATCTCTTCGCGGAAAGCTGGTGTCCAGAGCTGTGGGTTTTCGAGTTTGATGGTGTTGATCAGGTCGATGCCAAAATTACAGTGCATCGACTCATCGCGCAAAATGTACATGTACTGCTCTGCGGCACCGGTCATCTTGTTTTGCCGACCAAGCGCAAGGATTTGCGTAAAGCCAACATAAAAGAACAGGCCTTCCATCAAGCAGGCAAAAACGATCAAGGATTTAAGTAGCGTTTGATCATTTTCGAGCGTACCGGTTTTAAAGTGCGGATCAGCAATAGCATCAATAAATGGGATCAGAAACTGATCTTTAGCGCGTATGGAAGGCACTTCGTTATACGCGTTAAAGATTTCTGACTCATCCAGATCCAAGCTTTCAACAATATATTGATACGCGTGGGTATGGATCGCCTCTTCAAACGCCTGACGCAACAAAAACTGACGGCATTCAGGGGCAGTGATGTGGCGATAGGTGCCCAAGACAATATTGTTTGCAGCTAAAGAATCTGCGGTGACGAAAAAACCGAGATTACGCTTGATGATGCGGCGTTCGTCTTCGGTTAGCCCTGTGGGGTTTTTCCAGAGAGCGATGTCGCGCGACATATTGATTTCTTGCGGCATCCAGTGATTGGCGCAAGTGGCGATGTATTTTTCCCAGGCCCATTTATATTTAAAGGGCACAAGTTGATTAACATCAGTTTGACCATTGATGATGCGTTTGTCGGCTGCGTTCACGCGGGTGGCTGCGTTGGCGACCACTGGTGATTCTTTTAAGCCAGGTGTTGGTAAGGCAGAGTCGCCAAACACGCCGCTTGCGGCGCGTGAGGGCAATGAGGCGGCCATGGCTTGCGCCAAGGCTTGAGGCATCAAGCCTGCTCCCGTTGGTGGGGCAGGTTGAGTGGCGGGTTCGTCGTTCCAGGTCAACATTATTTTTTCTCGGTCGCGTTATTGGCAGGCTTCACACTCTTCGAAACCTGGGTCGCCAGGTCTCATGGTGCAGGCCGCGCCCAAAATTTCGGGCTCGGGCATTGCCTGTGGCGCTGCCGCCGCAAACGTACCACTGGTTGAGCCGGCGCCCGCTGCGTTGACCGCATTGAGTTCACCGCCTCGACCCGTTGATTTTTCAGCACTCGTTGCACCAAGCGTACGCAGGTAGTACGTAGTTTTCAAACCGCGTAACCAAGCAAGCTTATAGGTGTCATCCAGTTTTTTGCCTGAAGCACCCGCCATGTAGATGTTGAGCGATTGGGCTTGATCAATCCATTTTTGGCGACGCGCTGCGCACTCGACAATCCAGGTAGGCTCAACTTCAAATGCGGTGGCGTATAGGGCGCGTAAGTCGGCCGGAACGCGATCGATGCGGGACAAGCTGCCGTCGAAGTACTTCAAGTCGGCGACCATCACTTCATCCCAGAGGCCCAGTTTTTTGAGGTCGCGAACGAGGTGTTCGTTGACCACAGTAAACTCGCCGGAGAGGTTCGATTTAACGTACAAGTTTTGATATGTTGGTTCGATGCATGCAGACACGCCAATAATATTCGATATTGTTGCGGTTGGGGCAATTGCAACGCAATTAGAGTTGCGCATGCCGTGTGTTTTGATGCGTGCGCGCAACGAATCCCAATCAAGCGTTGTTGATTCATCGACTTCAACATAGCCACCACGATGTTCGCGCAGCAGTGCGATTGAATCATGCGGCAAGATACCGCGCGACCACAACGAACCATCGAAGCTTGCGTAACGACCGCGTTCTTCAGCGAGTTCACTTGATGCACTGTAGGCGTAATAACAAACGGCTTCCATTGAGCGATCTGCGAATTCGATTGCGGCTTGTGTGGCGTAAGGCACGCGCATCACATGCAGGCAATCTTGAAAACCCATGATGCCTAAGCCGACGGGGCGATGGCGCACGTTTGAATTGCGCGCTTTAGCGACAGCGTAATAGTTGATGTCGATGACGTTGTCGAGCATGCGCATCGCAATCTTAATTGTGCGTTGCAGTTTGTCTTGATCGAGCGACTGGGTGCCGTCAGCGTTGTGCTTCAGGTGCGCCAGCAGGTTGACTGAGCCCAGGTTGCAGACCGCGATTTCAGAGTCGTTGGTATTCAACGTAATCTCGGTGCATAGGTTTGAGCTGTGCACCACGCCCACATGTTGTTGTGGCGAACGAATGTTGCACGGGTCTTTGAACGTGATCCAGGGATGACCAGTTTCAAACAGCATGGAAAGCATTTTGCGCCACAGGCTTGTCGCTGGCATTGTCTTGTGTAGTGGCAAATCGCCACGTGCAGCCTTCTCTTCATAGCCAACGTAGGCTTTTTCGAAGGCCGCGCCCACTTTGTCATGCAGGTCTGGGCAGTCTGAAGGTGAAAAGAGTGTCCAGTTGCCATTTTCTAGCACGCGCTTCATGAACAGATCAGGAATCCAGTTCGCTGTGTTCATGTCATGCGTGCGACGACGCTCGTCACCGGTATTTTTGCGCAGATCGAGAAACTCTTCGATATCTAAGTGCCATGACTCAAGGTAGCAGCAAACTGCGCCCTTGCGTTTACCACCCTGGTTCACGGCCACAGCGGTGTCGTTGACGACTTTCAAGAATGGAACGACGCCTTGGCTTTCGCCGTTGGTGCCTTTGATGTGACTGCGCATTGCACGAACGGGCGTCCAGTCATTGCCTAAGCCACCAGCGTATTTGGCGAGCAGCGCGTTTTCTTTGATGGCTTCGTAGATGCCGTCAAGGTCGTCGGAAACTGTTGTGAGGTAGCACGACGAAAGTTGTGAGTGCAGCGTGCCGGCATTAAAGAGTGTTGGCGTTGAACTCATGAAGTCAAACGACGACAGGATTTGATAGAACTCAATGGCACGTGCTTCGCGATCGATTTCGGCAATCGCCAAGCCCATTGCAACGCGCATGAAGAACACTTGTGGCAACTCAATGCGCTGACCGCGCAGGTGCAAAAAGTAGCGGTCGTATAAGGTTTGAAGGCCAAGGTAATCAAACTGCAGGTCGCGGTTGGCATCGAGTGCTGCGGCCAGGCGTGGCAAATCAAAGCGTGAAAGCTCTGAGCTTAGTAAGCCGCCTTCAACTCCGCGCTTGATGAACGTTGGAAAATACGTCGCGTAGCGAGTATTCATCTCTTCTTGAGCCACTTCTTCGCTTAAAACTTCTTTGCGGATTGTGTGGAGCAAGAGGCGAGCGGTGACTTTGCTGTAGGCCGGGTCGTTTTCGACCATGGCGCGCGCGGCCAAAATAGCAGATTTATAGACTTCGTCGACGGGTACGCCGTCGTACAGATTTTTGAGTGTTTCTTTTTGAATCGTTGCCGTGTCAACAAACTCACCTAAGCCATAGCCGGCGGCCTCAATCGTGGCCTGTAGTTTTGCCAGATCAAGTGGTTTGCGTACGCCGTTTTCAACCACGTTCAGGGTAGGGGCTTCAGTGGGGGCGGCTTCGGCTTTACCTTTTGAGCGCTCTTGGGCGCGACGTTCGCGGTACAGCACGTATGAGCGTGCGACATCGTGTTCGCCCGAGCGCATCAATGAAAGCTCGACCGCGTCTTGGATGTCTTCAATATGGAAGGTGCCACCGTTGGGGCGGCTGCGCATCAGGGCCGCGACAACTTGATGGGTGAGTGAGTCGACGAGCTCGCGCACGCGTGCCGACGCTGCGCCTTGGCCGCCATTGACTGCCAAAAAGGCTTTTGTCATGGCAATGCCGATTTTGCTAGGCTCGAAATTGACGACTGCGCCGTTGCGGCGAATGATGTGATACTGCGCCCAGGCTGCCTCGTTGACTGGCATCGCGGTTGCGATGAACTGCTGCTGAGTGGCTTGGCGCTCGACGGGATTTGTAGTTGTTTGCATTAAAGTAGGGCTCCTGCGGTGCTAGCGTGGCACGCGCCACGCTGAAAATTCAATAAGGGTCGAGCAGTTATTGCGTATTGCGGTCGTGTGACGTCATTAATCTGTCACGAGCGCTTTGGACAGGATGTTTTTGTCGTAAGGCGGGGGCGAAGATTAACACTACATGTGGTGTTTTTACGAACTATCTGTACTAATTCTAGTGGTTCGTGTGTATATGCGCAATAGTCATATTTCAAATTGACTGATTAGTGTTAACCCTTGAAATGATTCAAAAAATATGGTGTGAAATGAAGCGAAGTAAGCACTTCGCAGGATACCTATGCAGAATTTGGCTATCCCCCGAACGTGGGATATCCAAATTTGTTTTTTGTTTTGAACAAAGTGTGGCGAAAATGCAAAAAAAAATGGTTTTACGCTGAAATTTCGATGCCAATAATGTGTTGACCGCGTGGTTTTGCTGCAATATGTCGGGGTCACCTCTAGATATTTTTAGTGGTGCGATCAATGTCCGCGCACGAACCGCTTTTTAAGGCGGGCGGCATTTTCGAGTTGATAGAGATAACACTAGTTGGGGCGGCAATGTTTGATCGGGGCGTGGGCAGATGGTTGGTGTTTGGCTGCTTGGGGTTGCTAGCAGCCTGTGGGATTCCCCGCCCGCCTGATTCTGCGTTGATACCGGCACCCGACGGTTTGATCGAGCCTGTTTGTGTGACGCCGCCTGCCCAGCATCCGTTGATCGGTAGTTGGTATGTGGTGCGCAAACAAGCTGGCGTCGCTGGAGAGATCCAAACGCTCTTGACCTTGTCAGCAGATGGCAAACTGCGCCAACAGACGCGGGTCAAGCAGGGGCGGAACATCCGCTCTGAGTTGCGTGAGACGGGGTGCTGGGATGCGCCCACGGGTAAGTTGGTGGCGCGGGTCAGTCGCTCAAACGGTGAACTGGTTGATTACCGGGATCCGGTTTATACCAATACTTACATTATTGAGCGCAATGACTCGACTCGGCTAACGTACCGTGAAGATCGGCCTAATAGCCGGCCTGAGGTGGCACAGAAGGTGCCAGCTAGCTTTAGGTTGCTGTAATACTTCTTCATTGATTACGCACGCACTGCATCAGCCCCGGCGCTGGTATTTTGGCTGAGCAAAATACGCAGCTCTGGTGCTGTGTCAGTGCTGAGGTTGTGGAATGCGGTTAGATGTTGGCTAGGCGGGCTAGCACTGTTTCTTTGCCTAATATTTCTAGGACGGCGTCTACGGCTGGGGTTTGGGCTGTGCCGGCTACGACTACGCGAAGTGGGATGGCGAGCTGGGGCATTTTTAGGGTGTGGGTGGCCAGTACGGTTTTGATTAGGGCGGCTAGGGCTTCGCGGTTCCAGGGGGTTTGGGCGGCTTGGATCGCGAAATCGCGTAGGGCGTTGCGGGCGGTCTCTGTTAGGTGCTGGGCGATTAGGTCGTCTGCAGCTGGTGTGAAGGGGCCGCAAAAGAGCATGGCGCCGTCGGCGAGCTGTTCTAGGGTTTCGGCGCGGTCTTTTAAGAGTTTGACGACGGCTGTTAGGTCGCCTTGGGCTGGGTTGCCGCCTCGTGCGGTGATGCGGGGGGCAACGGCCTGGGCGAGTGCGTGGTCGTCGCTCTGCTTAATATAGTGGGCGTTGACCCAATTGAGTTTTTTTGGATCCCACTGGGCAGCTGACTTAGAGAGGTGCTGGGGGTCGAACCACTCAACGAGTTGGGCGCGCGAAAACAGTTCGTCGTTGCCGTGGCTCCAGCCCAAGCGAGCCAGATAATTAATCATGGCCTCGGGCAGGTAGCCGTCGCGATCGTATTCCATTACGCTGACAGCGCCGTGGCGTTTTGAGAGTTTTTCGCCGTCGGGGCCTAAGATCATCGGTACGTGGCCGTACTCGGGGACTGGGGCGCCAAGTGCTCGCAAAATTGTGATCTGTCTTGGGGTGTTGTTGACGTGGTCATCACCGCGCAAGACGTGAGTGATGCGCATGTCCCAGTCGTCAACGACCACGCAAAAATTGTAGGTAGGGGTGCCATCGGGGCGGGCGATTACCAGGTCGTCAAGTTCGGTGTTCTCAAAACTGATCGGACCCTTCACTAGATCGACCCAAGCGGTTGCACCGTCTTGGGGGCTTTTGAAACGCACGACGGGTTTGCGATCGGCGGGTACTGGCGGCAAGACCTTGCCTGGTTCGGGGCGCCAGGTGCCGTCATAGCGGGGCTTTGCGCCTTTGCTGCGCGCAAGGTCTCGCATCGCCTCGACTTCTTCGTTTGAGCTGTAGCAATGATAGGCGGTACCTGCGGCTAGCATGCTTGCGACGACGGCGCGATAGCGCTCCATGTGCTGCATCTGATAGAACGGGCCTTCATCTGGGGTCAGACCTAGCCAGTTCATACCGTCAAGGATTGCCTGAACTGCCTCTGGGGTCGAGCGTTCAAGGTCGGTATCTTCAACGCGCAAAATAAACGTGCCGCCAAAGTGGCGCGCGAACGCCCAAGAAAATAATGCGGTGCGCGCCCCGCCCAAGTGAAGAAAGCCCGTGGGCGAGGGGGCAAAGCGCGTGCGAACCGGAGTTGAAGCAGAGGTCATAAATGAGGCAATTAAAGTTTATAAAAAACGCAAATAGGATATCGGGCAATGCGCGTACGTCGGAGCAACCACTAAAACTTGACAGCGACCAAGCCGAGGTAATCACCCAAGCCCCACGCCAAGCCGTCGATACGTCGCAATTTTAAAATGTGACTAGTCAATCGGGAACATGCCGATCTCGAAAAGAAACGAGCTCGAAAAACATCACTGGACTACACCAAAACGCTTTGTAAAAACCGCGAAATATCAGAGATTTCTTCGGGGCAAACTGAGTGCGGCATTGGGTAGGTGTGCCACTGCACCTTGTAGCCAAGTTCTTGGAGTTTGGCGCGCGAAGTTTCGGCGCGTTCGGGTGCCACGACTGGGTCGTAGGTGCCGTGCGCTAAAAAAATAGGGGTATCAAGATTTGCTGACCGATGCTCGGCCTGGGCCAGGTCGCCCAACGGTAAATAGCCCGACAGCCCCATGAGACCAGCGAGTTTAAAGGGCACCCGAATGCCCGTATGAAGCGTCATGGCGCAGCCTTGCGAAAAACCGGCCAGCACAATATTGGCACTTGGAACGCCCCGCGCATTTTCGCGAGCAATCAGCGCGAGAATCGCTTGTTCAGACAAACGAATACCCGCTGCATCTTCGCGCTTGACAAGCTGAGGAGTCAAAATGTCGTACCACGAGCGCATTGCCATGCCACCGTTAATGGTGACGGGTTGAACCGTTGCGTGCGGAAACACAAAGCGCACCGCTTTGGAAGCGGGCAGACGCAGTTCTGGGACGATGGGCGCAAAGTCATGACCATCGGCGCCGAGGCCATGCAGCCAAATCACACTGTGGGTGGGCGCGGGGCCGGTTTCGTGCTCTACGCACTCGAGCAGATTGTTGTCGTTCATGGTGCTGTGTCAGGATCCTGTAGGGTTTTAAGCGCCTGAAATAACGCGCGATAGTGTTTGCGCAACGGGTCTTGGCCTGGTCGCAGGTTTTCATTTGCAGCAGCCTCTTTGCGTCCTTCGCGGATCAAGGTGCGCAGATGTTGAATATCCGCCTGAGGATATTTTTGTAATAGCACGGTAAAGGCCGCGTCATCTTTTATCAAGCGGTCGCGCAAGGCCTCGAGCCGATGCATGGCCTGTGTTTGCTCGCGCGAGCCATTTTTCCAGGTATCGAGCTGGGCCCGAATCTGGTCGGCGGGCGCGTCGCGCATGAGTTTGCCAACAAAGTGCACTTGCCGCCTCAGGCCTTCGCGGGCTGTGGTGCGTTGCGCTAAGCGGATCGCCTCGTACAGTCGCTCAGAGAGCGGCAATTGCTTCAGGCGCTCGGGCGAGAGCTCGACGAGCTCTTTGCCAAGGTCGACCAAGGCAAGCATTTCGCGCTTGACGTGGGATTTGCTGGGGCCGTCATAAATTGAGTCGGGCGCGTCGTCAGGGGTTTCAGGTAAATCAGTCATCATACGGCTATCATAAAGCCTCACGCGAATGGACCCCTAATGGCTACTTCAATTTCTTTTCTTCCCGTTGCCGAAAATCGCCCGATTTTCGAAGATTTAGTGACGCAAGCGCTTAAACACGCCAAAAGTTTGGGTGCAAGCGATGCCGCAGCCGAGGTCTCTGAGGCTCAAGGGCTGGCAGTCTCGGTACGTAAAGGTCAGGTTGAGACAGTCGAACAAACGCGCGACCGCTCGATGGACATTACAGTGTTTGCCGGGCAGCGCCGCGGTTCGGCGTCGACCTCTGATTTTTCACCGGCAGCCATGCGCCAGACGGTTGAGGCGGCCTGGCATATCGCGCGCTACACAGCAGAAGACCCGTCTGCCGGTTTGCCCGAGGCTGACTTGTTGGCGAAAGACGTCAAACATACTTTGCAGCTACATCACCCGTGGGCGGTGAGCGTGGCGCAGGCCACCGAGCTCGCCATCGCAGCCGAGCGTGCGGCACTCGATACCGACAAGCGCATTACGAATACCGAAGGCGCGGGCGTCGATACGCACGAGGGCCATTTCGTCTTGGGCAACACCCGCGGTTTTCTGGATGGTTATGCGTACTCACGCCATGGCTTGTCGGTGGCGCCGATTGCGGGCCGCGGGCAGTCGATGCAGCGCGATTACTGGTACACCAGCGATCGTCGTGCGAATCGGTTGGCGG
>JARXAG010000077.1 GCA_029866055.1 Burkholderiaceae bacterium | reverse complement strand
ATTGAATCATCACACACAAGTTGAGGGCGGGGTCTTGGCGCAAGAATGCGGCGATACCTTACGTCAATTTTTTAAAGAGCGACGTAGCAAGGATTCCAAAAATGACTAAAACTTCAAACGACGCTAGTCGTGCGTCAAGCGCACCGAAGCCAACAAAGCCGCGGGCCACCCCTGCTCGAAAACAAGACCACCAAGCGCAAACAACCAACGTAGGGCAGGCGTACGCCCCGCACGGGCATCCTGATCATGTTCACGACCATCATTGCCGGCCAGACGCGAGCGGCATCTATGTGATTTCGCCTTCGGGTGCGGTGGCTGATCCTGAGACACTCACTCGCGCCCAAGCGCGTTTGGGTGCTCAAGGCTTTAAAGTCGCCTTAGATCGAGGCGTCTTGAATCAAGCGCAACGTTTTGCCGGCACCGAGACACAGCGCTTGGCGGCGTTCTCGCGTGCACTTAAACAGAAATTACCGATTGTGATGGCGAGTCGTGGCGGTTATGGCATGGGTCGTTTGCTTGACTCTCTTGATTGGCAGGCGCTCGCAAGCTCGGGTAAGCGATTTGTCGGCCACAGTGATTTCACCGCCTTTAGCTTGGCGCTCTTTGCAAAAACCGAAATCATCAGTTACGCAGGGCCCATGGCCTGTTTTGATTTTGGTGCTAAAAAACCCGAAATCCTTACGGCTGAAATCTTTGGCGAGTGCATGCGCGGCGAGCTTGAGATTTTAAGTTTTGAAACGCAAGATGCCGACGCGGTAGATGGCCGTGGGATCTTATGGGGCGGTAACTTAGCGATGATCACCTCGCTGCTGGGTACGCCCTACATGCCAAAAATTAAGGGCGGTATTCTGTTTGTTGAAGATGTCGGTGAGCACCCCTATCGCATTGAGCGCATGCTGAATCAACTGGCGCAGGCAGGTATCTTAGGCAAACAAAAAGCCTTGCTGTTGGGTGGTTTCACCGACTATCGCTTGGCCGAACACGATCGTGGCTACGATCTGAAGGCCGCGATTGCTTATATTCGTAAATCGGTCAAGATCCCCGTGATCACCGGTTTACCGTTTGGGCATACCGCGATGAAGGTGACCTTGCCCGTTGGGGCTAAGGTCGGCGTTGCCACCGAAAAAGGCTTGGCGCACTTGGTGCTGGATGAACACCAGCACTGAGACAGGCACCCCGCAACACCTTGCAGAATACAAGGGATTGCAAGGTGTGGGATGAGCAACTGTTTCATCCCACTTGCAAGGCGCCGTCAATCATGACAACGAGAAGGAGACAACGCACAGATTAAGACGTCTTCATGACAGCGGCTAGATTACGGCGGTACATCATGTTTGATCGCGCTCGTCTTTAAGCGTCAGTAAAAACGCCCTGGTTTCTTTCACCACCACGCCCGACAGTAACAACAAGCCAACCAGATTTGGAAACGCCATCAGACCGTTGACGACATCTGACACCGCCCATACCAAATCTAACGAAACTACGGCGCCAATCATCACGAAGGCGGTGTAAAGGCAACGGTACGGCACCACCACCCATTTACCCAGCGCGTACTGAGCGCATTTTTCACCGTAGTAGCTCCAGCCCAAAATTGTCGAATAGGCGAAGAACAACAAACCAATGGTCACGATCCAGTCGCCGGGCCCGGGTAACATGCGGTCGAACGTTTGTGCCGTCAAGGCGGCGCCCGTGCTGCCGCCGGTGTACATGCCGCCCATGACTAAGACCAGCCCCGTGACCGAGCACACAATGATGGTGTCGATAAACGTACCGGTCATTGAGACCAGTGCCTGTTTGGCAGGCTGATCGGTTTTGGCCGCCGCTGCCGCGATCGGTGCGGTACCCAACCCAGCTTCGTTTGAGAATACTCCGCGCGCCACACCATAACGAATCACGGTGCCTAGGGCCCCACCGGCTACGGCATTGCCTGTAAATGCGTCGGTCATGACGAGTGTTAAAGCGGGCCAAAGAAGCTCGATATTGAGCACAATAATCAGCAGGCCACCTAGTAGGTAAAACAAGGCCATAAACGGCACGATGACCGAGGTGACGCGCGCAATACTTTTGATGCCGCCCACAATGACGAGGGCTGTGACGACCGTCAAAACGACCCCAGTGAGCCAACCGGGCACCCCAAAGCTCGAGAGCATAGATTCGGCAAGTGAATTCGATTGCACCGAGGCACCTGTGCCTAACGCGGCGATCATTCCAAATACGGCAAACAACATACCAAGCCATTTCATATTCAAGCCGAGCGAGATGTAATACATCGGACCGCCCGACATCTTGCCGTCCTCGTCGCGCACACGGTATTTGACGGCGAGTAAGCCCTCTGCATATTTGGTGGCCATCCCAAAAATGGCGCACAGCCACATCCAAAACAGTGCACCTGGGCCGCCCAGCACGATCGCCGTGGCGACGCCTGCGATATTGCCAGTGCCGATTGTGGCGGCTAACGCGGTCATGAGCGCCTGAAATTGCGAAATATCACCTGGATAATCGGGATGTTGCTTGCGTGAAAACGCCATGCGCAGGGCATAAGGTAGCAGCCAAATTTGTAAACCAAACAGCCTGACAGTGAGGTACACCCCCGTGCCGACCAGTAGCACCAACATGACAGGGCCCCAAACAAAGCCCCCTAAGGTATGAAATAAAATAGTGAGTGATTCCAAACGAATCTCCTTATTTGTCTACGAATGCCGAAAGTACTTCGACATCTGTTGCGCATGATAGGGAAGGTAGGACAAAAAAGATCAAAAAGTACTGACTTGTTACACTCAATACTTATTTTTCAAGTTGTAACCAACGTATTTACTCAATCGGCTTCTCGTGATAACAGCATCAAACCTCACTATTCAGTTCGGCCCTAAGCCACTCTTCGAAAACGTCAACGTTAAATTCGGTGAAGGCAATCGGTACGGCTTAATCGGCGCCAACGGCTCGGGCAAATCCACACTCATGAAAATCATCGGCGGTGACCTTGAGTCAACCGCAGGGAATGTTTTTTTAGAGCCAGGCTTGCGCATGGGTAAGTTGCGGCAAGACCAGTTTGCCTTTGAAGATTTACGCGTGCTTGACGTGGTGCTGATGGGGCACACTGAGATGTGGGAGGCCATGAGCCAGCGCGATGCGATTTATTCAAACGCTGAGGCGACTGACGACGACTACATGCGTGCGGCCGACCTCGAGGCCAAATTTGCTGAATACGATGGCTATACCGCCGAGGCGCGCGCCGGAGAATTATTGCTTGGGCTTGAGTTTCCGGTAGACCAGCACCAGTTGCCTATGCGTGAGATCGCTCCGGGCTGGAAGCTTCGCGTCTTGCTGGCGCAAGCACTGTTTTCAAACCCTGACGTGCTGTTGCTAGATGAGCCGACCAACAACCTCGATATCAATACGATTCGTTGGCTTGAAAATGTGCTGAATGGTTATCAAAGCACCATGATTATCATTAGCCATGACCGCCACTTTTTAAATCAAGTGTGCACGCATATGGCCGATCTTGATTTTCGTGAGTTGCGCGTCTACCCTGGTAATTATGATGACTATATGCTCGCCTCGACACAGGCTCGCGAGCGCGTCTCCAATGCCAACGCTAAAGCGAAAGAGCGAGTCTCTGAGCTGCAAGACTTTGTGCGACGCTTTTCAGCCAACAAATCTAAGGCGCGTCAGGCAACCTCGCGTCTGAAGCAAATTGATCGGATTAAAGCGGCGCAAGTTGAGGTGAAGCCCTCGTCGCGTCAAAATCCGTTCATCCGCTTCGAGATTTTAAAAGTGATGCATCGTCAGGCTGTGACGCTTGAGCACGTGCAAAAGTCGTTTGAGTCGTTGGTGATTAAATCGTTTTCAGCCATGGTCGAAGCGGGCGAAAAAATTGCAATCATCGGTGCCAACGGTGCAGGTAAGACCACCTTACTGCGTATGTTGGCCAACGATCTTGCCCCCGATCGTGGCACCTTGAAATGGTCAGAAAACACCGACGCTGGCTACATGGCACAAGACGTGTCTGATCAGTTTTTACAAAAAGACAGCAATTTATTTGACTGGATGACGTACCATCGCCAACCGACTGACGATGATCAACAAATTCGTTCAATTCTTGGTCGTCTATTGTTCTCGGCCGACGATTTACCTAAAGAGCCTCATGTACTGTCGGGCGGCGAAAAAAATCGCATGTCGTTTGGTCGGTTGATGCTGCGCCGACATAACGTGTTGTTGATGGACGAACCCACCAATCACCTGGATATGGAGTCGATCGAGTCGTTACAGTTGGCGCTCGATAAGTTTGCTGGCACTTTATTTTTTGTGTCGCACGATCGTGAGTTTG
Organism: Burkholderiaceae bacterium; assembly: GCA_029866055.1. Classification (GTDB taxonomy): domain Bacteria; phylum Pseudomonadota; class Gammaproteobacteria; order Burkholderiales; family Burkholderiaceae_B; genus Zwartia. The sequence continues at coordinate 10,062 of JARXAG010000077.1, read as the reverse complement.
TTTCGACCCTTGCTACCCGCGTTTGGGAAATTCAAGCGGGCGGCACTGTGATCGATTACCGAGGCACCTACGAAGAGTATCTGGCTTCGCGAGGCATCGAAGATTAACGCGTACCTAGTGCAATCATGATTATCTTGGGTTTTGAAAGCTCATGCGATGAAACCGGTGTCGCTTTGGTTTGCACTGAGCGTGGTTTGCTAGCTCATACGCTGCACTCGCAAGTTGCCATGCACGCGGCGTACGGCGGTGTGGTGCCTGAACTTGCCTCGCGCGACCATGTGCGGCGGGTAGTGCCTCTGACGCGACAGGTGCTTGAACAGGCTGAAACAACTCTGCAAGAGGTTGGTGCAATTGCCTATACGGCGGGCCCTGGTCTGGCAGGTGCTTTGCTCGTTGGGGCCAGTGTGGCGCAGTCACTGGCCTGGTCGCTTGATTTGCCAGCAATTCCTATTCACCATCTTGAAGGTCATCTGTTATCGCCTCGGCTCGCGACGCCGTGCCCTGAGTTTCCGTTTGTGGCGTTGTTGGTGTCGGGTGGGCACACACAATTAATGCGGGTGGATGACGTTGGTCAATACACCTTGTTGGGCGAAACGCTTGATGACGCAGCGGGTGAGGCCTTTGATAAGACCGCTAAGTTATTAGGCTTAGGGTACCCCGGTGGCCCCGCCTTGGCTAAGCTGGCCGAGCAGGGTGATGCAACGCGTATTGTGTTGCCGCGGCCCATGCTGCATAGTCACACGCTTGATTTTAGTTTTAGTGGTTTAAAGACTGCTGTGTTGACACGTTTAAAAGACGCCGAGCGACAAGGGCAGGCCGATGCTCAAATGCGCGCTGATCTTGCTGCAGCGACTGAGCTGGCGATTGTAGAGGTGTTGGTGGCAAAGGCCGCGACCGCACTTGAACAGACAGGCTTGACGCGTTTGGTGGTGGCAGGTGGGGTCGGTGCGAATCGCTTGCTAAGGCAATCACTCGCCAAGCGGTTGGGCAAACGCAAAGCTGAAGTGTTTTTTCCGCCGCTCGACTTGTGCACGGATAATGGCGCCATGATCGCATTTGCCGCAGCCCAGCGTGTGCAACGAGGGCTGGTCGATCTTGCCGGGCAGGGGCACGGTTTTGACGTTCACCCACGTTGGGAACTTGCTGCGCTTTGATGCGATCGGCGTATGTTGGTGCGCTGCCGCAGTTCGCTTAACTCGTTGCAACTTGCTGCGCGAGTGGCGATCTGCTGAACGAGCGGCGCACTGATCAGGCGAGGTGTCGTCGATTACTTTTTGCCAACTCGCGGCTCGGTACCCTTGAGTAGGCGTTCGATGTTGGCCCGATGGCGATACAGTAAAAACAAGGCAATCACGGCTAACACCCAAGCCAGCTGGGGTTGGGTGACCCAGGCGCGCTGATCGCCAAGTACATAAAATAAGGGCGCACACACGGCACTGACCAGCGCTGCGAGCGAAGAATACTTAAACACCTTAGCCACAAACAACCAGGTTAGGCAGGCAACCAAGGCTAACAGTGGCTGAATTGCCAGCATGACGCCAAACGCCGTCGCAACCCCCTTACCACCTTTAAAGCGTAAAAAGACGGGGTAAAGATGCCCAAGAAATACGGCCAACCCCACGAGTGCCTGAACCGAGACCGGGGCGTTGAACTGGGCGGCTGCCCACACAGCAAGCCAGCCTTTGGCCGCATCGCCAAGCAAGGTCAGGCCAGCGGCCCACTTGTTACCCGAGCGTAACACGTTGGTCGCACCGGGGTTGCCCGAGCCGTAGGTGCGGGGATCGTCGAGCCCGAAGGCCCGACTCATCACGACAGCAAATGAGACCGAGCCAAGTAAATACGCAAGGCCAATCAGACCTAAATTTGCAAACTCTAAGGCGGGCATGCCCATGTGTAGCTTCCATTCGTGAAAAAGATGCAACTGATTCTAACTGCTGAGCGCGTTGGGTGCCGATTTAGGGGCTGAAAATCGTTGTCAGCGAGTACAATCAAGCGTTAGATTAAAAGTATTGTTTAGCCTCGACACATGCATATTCTTATTTCAAACGATGATGGGTATACCGCGCCTGGCCTCGAGGCTTTGGTCGCGTCTTTGCGCAACTTGGCCGAGGTGACCGTTGTTGCCCCTGAAATCAACCATAGCGGCGCCTCAAACTCGTTAACACTGACGCGACCGCTTGCGGTGCGCCATGCTGCTAACGGTTTTATCTATGTCAACGGCACACCGTCTGACTGTGTGCACGTCGCTCTGACTGGCTTGCTCGATCGCCGGCCCGACCTAGTGGTGTCGGGGATCAATAACGGCGCAAACATGGGCGACGATACGTTGTACTCTGGTACGGTAGCGGCTGCCTCTGAGGGGTATCTTTTCGGTATCCCTGCAATTGCCTTTTCGTTGGTATCCAAAAGTTGGTCCAATCTTGACGCAGCCGTGGCGCAAGCACATCGGCTTGTGGCGCATCAACTTGCGCAGCCTGTCACCGGTCCTGTGCTGCTGAATGTGAATTTTCCAGATCTGCCTGCGGCGCAAGTCAAGGGTGTGGCGGCGACTCGGCTAGGTAAACGTCACCCCTCGCAACCCGTCGTGCGCTCGGCAACGCCTTATGGCGAAACGGTCTACTGGATTGGCCCGGCCGGCGCTGCCAATGATGCGTCTGAGGGTACCGACTTTGATGCAATCAAGCGGGGGTTTGTGTCGGTGACACCTTTGCGGCTAGATCTGACCCAACACGCGCAACTTAGTCAAATGACTGATTGGGTTCGTCCGCTATGCGAATAGTGCTCTCGTCGTCCCTCTGCATGGCTGTCAAAGATACCCGCACTGGGGCTGGTGGAAGAGGGTTGCAGGGCATTACAGCGTCAAACAGCAATACGCGTATTTCAGCAACCCGAATTCCGAGCCGTTCAGCCAGTCAAACTGCAACCGCGACTGCACCTCTTACAAGTGACAACTTAAGCTTGAACTCTGAGCGCCCGCGGGCCGCGATGGTGCAACGCTTGCAGGCTCAAGGCATTAGCAATGATTTGGTGCTGGCGGCCATGCAAACGATTCCGCGCCATGCCTTTGTGGATGAGGCTTTGGCAAGTCGCGCCTATGATGATGCCTCACTGCCGATTGGTCACGGTCAGACAATTTCGCAGCCTTGGGTGGTCGCACGTATGATTGCGTCAGTGTGCGGGGCCACCATGCCCACTCGGGTGCTTGAAGTGGGCACGGGATGTGGTTATCAGGCGGCTGTCATGGCGCAAGTCTTTCAGCAGGTGCACTCGATTGAACGCATTCGCGCGTTGTACGATATGGCTAAAGAGCGCTTACGTGCGCTGCGACTGACAAAAGTACGTTTAGTGCATGGTGACGGTATGCTGGGTTTACCCTCTGTTGCGCCGTTTGATGCCATTGTTGTGGCGGCGGCTGGGATTCGCATTCCGCAGGCTTTATTTATGCAATTAAGTGTGGGCGGCGTGTTGATCGCCCCCGAAGGTTCAGGGGCGCAACGTTTAGTTCGGGTAACAAGAACAGGTGCTTCGAGTTGGGACAGGCAAGAACTCGAAGAAGTGAGATTTGTACCGCTTAAATCAGGATTACAGGTTTGAGCAAACAGGAGAAACGTATGCTCGTTGAGCACGTGACACAAAGTGATGATTTACGAGGTGGTATGAATAACGTCAACTCTAAGCGCGGGCGCTCGGGTGCACTGTTGCTGTGCGCGCTTGTACTACTAGCCGGTTGCGCCAATCAATCGGGCAATCGTGCACCGGTCACCGATCTGAACAGTGGCAGCACAGCAGTTGCCCGCACGTATGTGATCAAGCCCGGCGATACCCTGAACAAGATTGCACGTGCAAACGGCGTTGATGAAGCAGCGATTTTGCGCTTAAACAAACTCGTGAATCCTAATCGCTTGATCGTTGGCCAGACCTTGAGGCTGTCTGAGGGGACAGAGGCCGCGGCTGCCGCGCCTCGCCCCACAACGATGAGCAAACCCGAGACACGTCCGCTTGATGCTGCAGCGAGCAATTCGCAGGTCAGTGAAACGACCACGCCTGCCGCCGACGCGGGTTTGATTAGCTGGGGTTGGCCCGCAAAAGGTAAAGTGATTCAAGGCTTTACCCAAACCACCAAAGGGATTGATATCGCTGGCAACGCAGGTGACGCGATTGAAGCTGCTGCCAACGGCAAGGTGATGTACGCGGGCAATGGGGTTCGCGGCTTAGGTAATTTAATCATTGTGAACCACGACAATGGGTTTATTACTGCCTATGCGCACAATCGCACCTTGTTGGTGAAGGCGGGGCAAGAGGTTAAAAAGGGTGCAAAAATCGCAGAGATGGGCCAGACGGATGCTGCCTCTGTACGCCTGCATTTTGAAGTGCGGCGTCAAGGGACTCCTGTCGACCCCTTGCAGTATCTGCCTAGCCGCTAAGAGCTTCTTGCATGACACCCATACTCGTGTTCGATCTTGAGACCATCCCCGACATTGAGGGGCTTCGGCGCCTGCATCAGTGGGGCGAAGAGGTCTCAGATGCTGAAGTGGCAGAGCGTGCGTTTGCTGCGCGTAAAGAACTCACGGGTACAACTTTTTTACCCCTCCACCTGCAACGCGTTGCAGTGGTGGGTTGCGTGTTTCGTGATGACAAAGGGTTTAGAGTGCGTTGTTTGGGTCAGGCTGACGATACCGAGCCCGTGTTACTCAGCAGCTTTTTCAAAACAATTGAACGCTACACCCCTAAACTGATTAGCTGGAACGGCTCTGGTTTTGACTTGCCAGTGCTGCACTACCGAACCTTAATCCATGGCATTGCGGCGCCGCGCTATTGGGATATGGGCGAAGACGACAAAGATTTTCGCTATAACAATTATCTAAGCCGATACCACACGCGTCATCTGGATTTAATGGATGTCTTGGCCAAGTACAACGGTCGAGGTAACGCACCTCTCGATGACCTTGCCAAGCTTTGCGGGTTTCCGGGCAAGCTAGGAATGGATGGCGGCCAAGTGTGGGACGCTTGGTCAAACGGACGCGCCGCTGAGGTACGCGCCTATTGCGAAACTGATGTCGTCAATACCTGGCTGGTCTACTGCCGTTTTCGCTTGATTCGCGGCGAACTTGATCAAACAGCCTATCAAGCTGAAGTTGACTTGGTGCGCAGTACCCTGCAGGCAAGCGCAGAGCCCCATTGGGCAGAGTATTTGGCCGCATGGTCATGATAAACAATTTTAGGCGGATACCGACCGCCTCACGGAGCCTTTTTATGCGTTGCTTTGATTTGCGATCTCTGTTGGCCTTGGCGAGTCTGTTGCTGGTCAGTGTTTCTGCCTCTGCGCAAAATGGGTCGTTGATGTTGCGCTCATCCAATCAACTGAACCAAAGCAGCCAGCCTGCTGCTTCAGCCGGGGCGCCGGCGACTGCACCGAGTGCGTCGCCGCTCGCTGTTGAAAGCTATGGGCGCTTGCCCGATTCGCTGATTGAGGGTTTGGTGCTCGACTCAGCGCAAAAGGCTAAGCTCGATGCCGCGCACGAAGCGCGGCGCAAAATGTGGAACACTAATCGTGTGGCTCGTCAGGCTGAATACGCAGCGTTAACGAAAGAGCTATCAACCGATAAATTTGACCCACGCGAGGTCATCGCGTTGCGCAAAAAAACTCGCGCCAAAATTGATGCGGGCTTTGACGACGTGCAGGCAACCTGGCTGGCGTTTTGGGATGTCTTAAACCCTGCTCAACGCAAGATATTGATTGGTTATATGCGCGACCAACATGCAGTCCAAGGAAAAGCCTCGGCCGCAGCTTCAGCTGAGCGCTCAGCCGCTCGCGCCAAGCAGCAAGCTGCACTCGATCGAGCCGAAGCGCGGGCTGCAGCTCAAGGTGGTTCAACCTCGTCTGCAACGACAGCGCCAGCCGGTGCTGTGACCTCACCAAAATAGTTTTTCTCAAGCCAAACCTTCTCTCGTTTAATCGAGAGAGCTTTGGCTTTTTCAAAAAAGATCTCTTTATGCCCCAAGAAGTGCTGCAAGTTGAGTCCCTCGATCTAGAGGCGCGTGGTGTCGCCCGTCATGACGGTGACGGTAAGGTGGTCTTTATCGAAGGCGCTTTGGCCTCAGAGCGCGTGACCGCTAACATTTTTCGGCGTAAACCGTCGTTTGAGATTGGACGTGTTCAAGTCATTGTTCGCGAGTCATCCCAGCGCGTGAAGCCAAAATGTGAACACTTTGGTGTGTGTGGCGGGTGTGTGATGCAGCACCTTGACCCTGCCGCCCAAGTGGCGAGTAAACAACGAGTGCTTGAAGACAACCTTGCTCATATCGGTAACGTTCGGCCTGAGCAAATGCTGCCGCCTTTACACGGCCCTAGTTGGGGGTACCGCTATCGCGCTCGGCTCTCAGTGCGTTGGGTTGCCAAAAAAGGCACTGTGCTCGTGGGTTTTCATGAACGCAAAAGTAGCTTTGTTGCAGATATCAAAACGTGTCATGTGTTGCCCCCCCATGTTGCGGCGCTGCTCGTGCCGTTACGGGGGCTGATTATGGCGCTTTCGGCCCCTGATCGCTTCGCGCAAATTGAAGTGTGTGTGGGCGACGCAGTGACTGCGCTGGTGCTACGCCACCTCGATCCCTTGAGCCAAGACGAGATCGCCACGCTACGAGCCTTTGCGGCCCAGCACAACATTCAGTGGTGGTTGCAGTCTAAGGGCCCTGATACCGTTCATGCTCTTGAGCCCGAAGACGAAGACAAGCTTGGCTATAACTTGCCCGAGTTTGGGCTGCGTATGCCTTACCGGCCAACTGATTTTACGCAGGTGAATCATCAGATTAATCGTGTGTTGGTGTCGCGTGCCTTAAGTCTTCTTGGTGTGCAGCGCACCGATCGTGTGGCAGACATGTTTTGTGGCTTAGGTAATTTCACACTGCCTCTGGCAACACAGTGCCACGAGGTTGTCGGCGTCGAGGGTAGTGCGTCGCTGACTGAACGTGGCGAACAGGCCGCTGCGCAGGCAGGGATATTCAATGCGAAGTTTCAAACACTGAATTTGTTTGAAGTGGATCAGGCTTGGCTGCAAAGTCTCGGGCGCGTTGATAGGATGTTGATCGACCCGCCGCGCGAGGGCGCGTTTGCCCTAGTGCAGGCTCTTGCTGAGTTGCCACAACAAGAGCGCCCGGTGCGCATTGTGTATGTGTCGTGCAACCCTGCCACTTTGGCACGCGATGCCGACGTGCTGGTCAACCAAGCTGGCTATCACCTACGCAGCGCGGGCGCGATCAATATGTTTCCGCACACGAGTCACATCGAATCGATCGCGGTGTTTGAACGCAAAGATTGAAGCGAGTAGTGCTTGGAGTCTTGCGTTGTAACGACCCAAGCCAGTTGTTGGCTCGGGTTGCTTGAAGCCAGTCCACTCTATCCCATTCGTTCTTCTAACCCTGTTAGATCCAGAACGAACGATTAGAAAGGCTGAATTACTTGGTTTGAGCCAAGATTTTTTCAGCAGCTTGACGCACGCGCGCGGGCGCTGTTCCGCCGATATGGTCACGGGCCGCGACAGAGCCTTCGAGTGTGAGTACCTCGTGCACATCCTCGCCAATCGAGGCGTGAAACACGCGTAGTTCAGCGACACTCAAATCGGCAAGATCACAATTCTTTTTCTCGCACTCACGCACTGCATGAGCGACCGCCTCGTGCGCATCACGAAAGGCCACGCCACGCTTCACTAGGTAGTCGGCCAGATCTGTCGCCGTGGCAAAACCTTGCAAGGCCGCGGCGCGCATTGCAGCAGGCTTGACTTGAATGCCGGCGATCATGTCAGCAAAAATGGTGAGCGTATCGCGCACCGTATCTGCTGTGTCAAACAAGCCTTCTTTGTCTTCTTGATTGTCTTTGTTGTAGGCCAGAGGCTGACCTTTCATCAGCGTGAGCAAACCAACCAAGTTGCCATTGACACGACCCGTTTTGCCACGCGCAAGTTCGGGTACATCGGGGTTCTTTTTTTGCGGCATGATCGAGCTACCCGTGCAAAAACGATCAGGCAAGTCGATGAAACCAACGCGTGGGCTCATCCAAATAATTAGTTCTTCTGAGAGCCTTGAGATATGTGTCATGATCAGTGCGCAGGCACTGCAAAATTCAATCGCAAAGTCGCGGTCAGAGACGGCGTCAAGTGAGTTTTGGCAAACGTCATCAAACCCTAAAAGCCCGGCGACCATGGGGCGATCAATCGGAAAACTGGTTCCGGCTAGGGCAGCAGCGCCTAAGGGCAAAACATTGACCCGCTTGCGGCAATCTTGCAACCGGCTGGCGTCGCGCCCAAACATCTCGGCGTAAGCCAGCAGATGATGGCCGAAGGTGACGGGCTGGGCCACCTGCATATGGGTAAAACCAGGCAAAATTGTATCGGCTTGCTGCAGCGCAACAGTGGCAAGCGCCCGACGCAAGGCGTTCAGTAAGTCGCCGAGTTGATCGATTTCATTGCGTAGCCACAAACGGATGTCGGTTGCGACCTGGTCGTTGCGTGAGCGCCCAGTGTGCAGGCGTTTGCCCGCGTCACCCACCAATTCGACTAGACGTTTTTCAATATTGAGGTGAACGTCTTCGAGGTCAAGCAGCCAGGTGAAGGTCTGGGCCTGAATTTCGCTCAGGATCTGAGACATGCCGCGTTCGATATCCGCTAAATCTTGGGCTGTAATGACCTTGACGGCTGCCAACATCTTGGCGTGTGCCAGCGAGCCTTGGATATCGACCAGCGCCAAGCGCTTATCAAAATCGACTGAGGCCGTGTAGCGTTTGACTAAGTCTGACACCGGCTCTGAGAAGCGTGCAGACCATGCCTCGGCTTTTTTATCAAACTGATTATGCGTAGGGTTTTGAGTGTTTTTCATGTTGGTTCGATTATAGAGTGCTGCGCTGACCTCGCAGGCATGCGATAATTTTCGGACAATAACTCGTATCACCGGAATCTTCATGTCTGCCGTCAAGGTCAGCATTGCACAAATTAATGCTTTAGTGGGTGACTTATCAGGAAATGCGCAACGTGTGCTCGAGGCTGCCCGGTTGGCGCACGCCGCTGGGGCTCGGGTGCTGTTAACGCCTGAACTTGTCCTCACGGGCTATCCACCCGAAGATCTGTTGCTCAGACCCTCATTTATCGACCAGTGTGATCAGGTGCTCAACGGCCTATGTGCCAGTTTGTCTGGCTTGGCAGGGCTGCACGTTGTGGTGGGCCATGTCACCAGCCAAAATGGCTTGCTGCGCAACGCCGCCTCGGTGTTGGTGGATGGCAAAATCTTAGGGACCTATTTCAAACGCGAGCTTCCCAATTACGCGGTGTTCGACGAGCAACGCTATTTTTCTGCGGGTGAGCATCCGTTTAGCTTCACCGTGGGCGGGGTCTGTTTTGGCGTCAATATTTGCGAAGATATCTGGTTTGATGCTGCGCCCGAGGCGGCGGCTCAGCAGGGCGCGCACACGCTATTGGTGCTCAATGCCTCGCCGTACAACCTGGGTAAATACGCACAACGCCTTGAGATTGCGCGCCGTTGTGTAGGCCGCACCGGCTGCTCGCTGGTCTATGCCAACTTGGTTGGCGGGCAAGACGAACTCACCTTTGACGGGGCGTCGTTTGCAATGGATGCCAGCGGTGCGTTGGTGAATAGATTGCCTGAATATACAAGCGCACTAAGCTTAATTGAGGTGTCGAGCGACAGCAGCATCGTCGCGTGCGTAACGTCAGCAGCAGGCCTGGTCGGTCAAGCATTGGCGCCAGAGCTGAGCGTCGAAGCGCAAGTCTGGCAGGCGCTCACCACCTGTTTGGCCGATTACGTCAAAAAGAACGGTTTTCGCACCGTCATTTTGGGCTTGTCGGGTGGGATTGATTCAGCTGTGGTGATGGCGATTGCCGTCGATGCCTTAGGTGCCGAAAACGTTCATGCCGTGATGATGCCCTCGCGTTACACCGCAGATATCTCACAGATCGATGCGCGTGACATGGTGAAGCGCCTCGGTGTCGGCTACGAAGAGATTGCGATTGCGGATTTGGCGGCAAGCTTTGATCAAGTCTTGAGCCCGATGTTTGC
>JARXAG010000032.1 GCA_029866055.1 Burkholderiaceae bacterium | reverse complement strand
CATTGCGACCCAACGGTGAACCTACATGATTGGTTGGTTGCCGTGCGCAACGGCAAGGTTGAAGAGTTGTGGCCAGTGTCTGCGCGTGGGGCATTGTTTTGAGGTCTTGGTCAAATTTTATAGTCTGAAGGCAGAGTACGTAAGCCTCACCACTTCAAAACATGACACCTTGTAAAGTATAATTAAGCCTTAGGCGTATTTGAGGATTTATGTATGCAAAAAGCATTGTTTGTCCGTGCAGAGTGGGACGAAGAAGCACAGGTTTGGGTTGCGACGTCTGACGACGTCCCAGGTTTAGCGACCGAAGCGGACACGATGGAAGCTTTATGCGCCAAGCTCGAAATTATGGTGCCAGAGCTTCTTTCAGCTAACGGCTATCCTGACTCAGACGACATCCCTTACGAATTACTTGCGCGCAGGTTTTCGGTTACCCATACAAGTCATTAACAAATGGGTAGCAGCTTCACTCCAGAGTTACTAAGGCTATTAAGCAATGCGGGATGTCGTTTTGAACGTCACGGAAAAGGTGACCACGATATTTGGTTTTCACCCGTAACAGGTTTGTGTTTCCCGGTAGACGGCAAAATCTAATCACGTCATACCGCCAACGCTGTGCTCAAGCAAGCAGGCTTACCTAAGCACTTTTAAGCCAACACCTGCAAGCCGTGCTTTTTTACAATCGAAAGAAGCTTTAGCGCCATACCGCTTGGTTGTTTTGCACCCGATTCCCATTTCTGGACAGTCGACTCACTCGTGTTCAAGTAGCGAGCAAAAATGGGTTGGCTGACCTTGTTGGCGATTCTTAAGCGTTTGATTTGCTGCGCACTAAGTGTCGGCAAGCTAACCAAACAACGTTCATCAAATTGCCGCATCGTTTGTTTGTCGATCGCACCGACTTTCAACAAGGCAACGGCCGAGGTATGAACGGACTCGAGAATATCGCTTTTAAATTTATGACTGGTCAGGCACTTGATCTGTCGGAGGAAAAACATGCGGGCTACGTACTACGACGGTGACGATATCCTCGTTATCCGCCTATCTAATAAACCAATCCAACGTGAAGTTTCGCAAGACTGGTGCACCCATATTAGTTATGCTGAAGATGGAACAGCGGTCGAGATTGTTGTGCTGAGCGCGAAGGTTAATGGTGCTTATCCGGTGGCGATCGAACGCGCCAGGGCTGCTTAGCCTGCCCTCATATAGGCAAAGCGGCTTCGATCACCAAATGCCTAAACTTTTCTGGCAAGGCTCTTGGCGTTAAGACATCAACCGAAACACCAAGCAGTTGTTTCAGCTTGAAACGGATCGCCCCGATGTCGAACAACGTCATTTCTGGCATAGGGTCAATCAAAATATCTAAATCACTGGTTTCAGTGTCAGTGCCTACGGCCGCAGAGCCAAATACCCGTGCGTTGCTGGCATGATGCGCAGAGACTATCTCGCGGATTTGCTTTCGATGGGCTGCCAGGGCTTCTGAGGGTTTCATTTCATCTTCATCACTCAACCGCGATCACATGAACTCGGCGCTCGCGGTCAGCGGCAAACGATAAAACCGCCAAGATATCGGCCAATTCAAGCTCTGGAAAATCTTCAAGAATCTCTTGCGAGCTGACGCCCTCAGCGAGTAACGCCAACACGTCATAGACCGTAATGCGAAGATCCCGGATGCAAGGCTTACCTCCTCGTTTGCCTGCTTCTAACGTAATTCTATGCATCGCAATTTCACTTTAGCGTCTAATTGTCGAACCTTGTGCGCCGCCTGATTATTACAGGCCCACCTACTCGTTAATCTCTTTCACATCCGCATCCATTATCGTTTTTTAACAAAAACCACATTTTATTAACGAAATTTTGCATTTATTATCGTTTTTATACATAATGACTGCATGGATAATGAAAATTTACTCGGTGCGGCTTGGTTAGCGGCCCACTATGGCGTCGAACCGGTGATCCCTTTGCCGACGGTCAGCCGGCTTGGCAGTCGGCGTGCGACTCAAATTTCAGATATCCAAACGACTGAAACTTACTTAGAAAGTATGCGCCCAAACGCGACGTTGCGGGGGCATCTGACTTTTCATCTCAAGCACGAAGTGCCTAATCTGGCCTTGTTGTCACAACTTTTTACAAAAATTCATCCGCATGAATTGAGCACTTGGGTAGCAGATGAGCCTTCTGGTCAATACGCGAAGCGTGCGGGCTTTCTGTATGAGTTCATCACGGGGCAGGCGTTAGACGTTCACGCAAAAATCCTCGGTGCCTATGTTGACGTGCTCGATGGTAATAAAGTTGTCGTCGCCTCACCCGAACACTCTGTGTTGAACCGGCGCTGGCGCGTCAGGGATAATCTTCCGGGTACCCGCGCTTTCTGCCCTCTTGTTTGCAAAACAACAAACGCGCTGAAGGCGATAGACTTAGACGTCAAGGGCCTGTTAGCAGAACTGGCGCTAGAGTTTGGCGACGATGTATTGATGCGCTCTGCAGTCTGGATGACGCTGCGCGAAAGCAAATCGAGTTTCGCCATCGAAGGCGAAGCCGAGCAATCTGATCGTGTTCAGCGTTTTGCTGACGTGCTTTCTCGCCGAACCGGCCAAGGCGCATGGCCTCTTGATCAGGCAACACTCTCAAATTTGCAAGCCGAGATTCTAGGTAAACGCACAAGCTTGCAGCGCTTTGGCGTTCGTCAATCACCCGTCTTCGTCGGTGAAATCGCGCGCTATCAAGAGGTCGTCCATTACGTGGCACCGCCACCCGAGGATTTAACTGTCATGCTCGAGGGCTTGGTCACGTTTTTAGAGCGTACCGAAGGGCAATCGCCCGTGATGCGAAGTGCTGCGGCGGCCTTTGGCTTTGTGTATATCCATCCACTCGCCGATGGCAACGGGCGAGTCCATCGTTTTCTGATTAACGATATATTGCGACGCGATGGTGTCGTCAAAGACCCGATGATTCTTCCGGTGTCGTCTTTAATTACAAGCGACCCTGCCGAGCGCCGTGCTTACGACCGTATCCTCGACGAGATCTCGCGCCCGCTGATGCAATCTTTGGCAGACTTATATGAGTTTGTCGCAGCCCAAACAACCTACCCAGATGGGATGACGTCTAATTTTGTCTTTCATGGCGATGACCAAGCCCGACATACCTGGCGTTTTCCAGACCTAACCAAGCACGTAATCTATTTGGCGGGTCTGCTACGGCGGACGATTCTTCAAGACATGCGAGACGAGTCGCGTTACTTGCGCAGCCACGCACAGGCAAGGTCAGCAATCAAAGACCTGATCGAAATGCCCGATATGCAAGTTGATCGCGTCATTCGCTCTGTTCAGGCCAATCATGGCAAGCTCTCAAATATTCTGGCTAAAGAAATTCAGATACTGACAGAGCCGCAGGTTTGGGAAGCGATTGTTCAAGCAATCGAAAGTGCTTTTCAAAATAGCCCAACAAGCGATTAATTCCCGATAGGGTAAGTTTATTGAAATCTTGGTAAACAACCAATTTAATTTACCGTACGGGAATTATCCGCAACCCGCGCACTCCCCTCAAAGAGCGCGCGGCAACTTCATACATCTTACCGATAAACCAAATCCCTCAAGCCCAGTGACAGCACCGGCACGTAGGTGATCACCATCAAGCAACACAGCACCACGGCCACGAAGGGCCATAGGCGGGTGATGACTTGATCGAGTGATAGTTTGGCCACCGTACACGCGGCAAACAGGTTCACACCAAAAGGTGGGGTGATCATGCCGAGCGCCAAATTCACCACCATCACCAAACCAAAGTGCACGGGATCGATCCCAAAGTGAATCGCAACGGGTGCCAAGATGGGAGCCAAAACGATAATCGCGGCACCGGTTTCGATAAACATCCCGATGATAAACAGCGCTGCATTCACACCCAGTAAGAACATCGCAGGTGATTGCAAGACGGCTTCAAGCCAGCGACCGATTGCATCGGGCACGCCTGCGCGTGTTAACAAGAAGGCGAATAAACCAGCGTTCGCGATAATGAACATGATCACTGCGCTAGATACGACCGACTTTTTAAGGATAGGCAGGATATCGCGAAATTTGATTTCGCCATACATGACCATACCCACGATCAAGGCGTAGAACACGGCAACGGCAGAGGCTTCTGTTGGCGTAAACACGCCCCCGTAGATGCCACCCAAAATAATGACTGGCATCAACAACGCCCACGCAGCCTCGATGGTGGCGCGACTAAAACTCAAACGGCCTTCGCCATCATTTTTGCCCCAACCTTTATAGCGGCAATACAGATGCACAAAAAGCATCAAAACCACGCCGATAAAAATACCAGGCCCAAAACCAGCGATAAATAACTCGCCCACCGAAACTTCAGCAGCGACACCGTACAAAATCATCGGGATCGAAGGCGGAATAATCACCCCAAGCTCTGCGCTGGTTGCCTGCAGGGCTGCCGCGTAATTGGGCGGGTAGCCGTGTTTAACCAAGGCGGGGATCAAGATGGCGCCAATGGCAAAAGTCGTTGCCACGCTCGAGCCTGACACGGCTGCAAAAATCATGCAAGTCAGCACGCAGGTCATGGGCAAGCCGCCCTGCACGCCACCCACAATACTCTTAGCAAACTCAACTAAGCGACGCGAGATTCCGCCCGTCTCCATTAAGTTACCCGCCAGAATAAAAAACGGAATCGCCGCCAGCGGAAATTTATTCAGCGAGTTGAACATCTCTTTGACCGAGATGAGCATATTGACGTTGCCAATTTGTATCCCCAGAATCGCGGCCAAGCCAATTGAGACGGCCACAGACACTGTGAGTAGAAAACACAGCAACATCGTACTTAGCATGGTCAAGCTCATTGCGCATTCTCCAATTCATTACGCTGTGGATCAAAGAAGTTTGCAAGGATCGCGGGGACACAAAACAGCCCACCGACAGGCAAAGCTAGATAGGCCCAAAACATCGAAATGGACTCAAGACCAATGACGGTCTGTACTCGACCGCGCAAAGAGTAATCCCATCCCCACCAAATAATGACGGCGACAAGTGTTAACGCAGCCACACTCGTCACGAAATCAAAAAACCGCTTACCACGTGCGCCAACCATTCGGTAAAGCACGTCAACGCTTACCATCGCCCCTACTCTAAAGGCATAAGGAACACCCATAAACACCATCCAGACCAAACTGAAGCGAATTAACACCTCAGTCCATTCGGCTGGGATCTCTAATATGAACCGCATCACGACTTGAAACACACCCAGAGTCGCTGCAATGGCCATCATCAGGCAGGCAATAAACAACGAGAACCGAGTCGTCACGCTTTCAACAGCAAGCAGAGTATTTTTCATCTTGTTCTTCTAAAAAAAACAAGCGCGCCACTGGTGTGCCGCGCTTGAATTTACATTTAATCAGCTACGAGTTTGCTTCAATTACTTGTAATTACGAATCGCATCAATTTTGTCTTTACCAAACTCTTTTTCAAACTGGGTAAACACTGGGGCTAACTTAGCAACAAAGGCAGCTTTATCAAAGTTCTCGATAATGTTCATTCCTTTAGCACGTAAATCGGCTACGCCACTGGCGTCATCCTTATCTACACGAGCTCGCGTTGCTGCGGCTGCCAGTTTGGCGGCATCCAGAAACACCTTTTGGTCAGCGGGCGACAGTTTGTCAAACGACGCTTTGTTCATCAACAACAAAGCTGGGCTGTACACGTGTGCGGTCAAAGTCATGTACTTTTGCACTTGCTCAAACTTAGCCGCCATAATCACTGACAAAGGGTTTTCTTGACCGTCAACCACGCCCTGCTGCAGTGCGGTAAAGACTTCAGGAAACGCCATGGGTGTTGTGATAATGCCAAAACCTTTGTAGGCTGCCACGTGCACGGGGTTTTCCATCGTGCGCATCTTTAAGCCTTTCAAGTCATCAGGCAGATTGATCGGACGCTTGTTGTTTGTCATGTGACGCACGCCGTTTTCAGACCAGGCCAAGGCCTTGAAGCCTTTGCTATCAAACTCTTTCAATAGTGCCTGACCGATCGGGCCATCTAGCACAGCGCGAGCATGTGCCTTGTCACGAAACAAGAAAGGAATATCTAAAATTTTGACGGCTGGCACAAAATTGGGGATCGGACCCGTGCTGGTACCCGTCAGTTCTTGGGTACCCAGCTGAACAGATTCGATACTTTCACGCTCGCCACCCAAGCTGCCTGAAAAGAAGTTCTTAATAATGATGCGACCTTTGGTGCCTTTCTCAACTTCTTGCGACAACACGTCAATACCATTGCCCTGGTGCGAGTTTTGTGCGATCGAGACGCTGTTACGCATGACGACCTGCGCATGCGTCACGGACGCTAAACCTAAGGTTAGGGCTCCAGCGACTGCCAAAGTAATACGTCCGATACGATTCATGTGAGAGATCTCCGAATTTGAACAATTAAGTGACACGGGAAAAGGTGCCTGCGGCGCTCATACACTATTGTGTGTTTTCAGCGCCTAAACGATAAAAAACGTAAAAAATGCGTTTTCATTACCCGATGACACAATGGTAGGGCAAAGAACCCGTTTTGGGGCTTAGTAGTATCCCTTGCTTTAGCTATATCAATCACTCTAACCGAGCTTTAGGATTTCGGCTGCAAACTGGTGCGCCGCCAAGCGGTGTACTGCCTGGTGCTCGGGCGCTAAGTCCAGTGGGCGTGCGTGCTGAGGGCTTGACTGCTGAGGTGCTAAATGGCGTGCTACCAGTTGCTCAGGCGTCAAACCTTGAAGCTGCGCCTGCACATGGCCTTTACGCTCGGTCTCTGTACGCGTACGCCAAATGAAGTAGTCCGTATCGCCATCGGGGGTTCCGAGCTGCTGGTAGACCTTCTCCATTATCGGCACGTGGTCTCCGTACCAAGCCAACGTCCCCGGGCGCCCTGCGCCAGCCAAGCCTTCGGTCAGCTTTTTGATCATTTGATCGGCATGCCCCAAGTGGCGCAGGTAAGCGCCTAAGTCTTCGCAGCCTTCGGGCAAGGGTTCAATCAGCCATTCTTGTTTATCGGTCTCGGGCAGGCTTTCTAAGTGTAGGGGGCCGTGATTCTCCATGGTGATCACAAACACAAAGGTGGGTTGCTCAGATTCTTGCCCTAGCAACTCAAGCACTTTATCGGCCACCACCTCGTCACCCACAAAATGGCAATCGCCCTTGCGCTGCTTTGTCACAACTTCAAACTCGCTGATATCCACAAACTGATCAAAACCCAACATCGGAAACAATTTGTCGCGTTTGTAGAAACTTGCAGGGTATGGGTGCACGCAGATGGTGCGATAGCCCCGCTGTTGCAGCAAGCGGGCCAACGAGGGCACGCCAAAATTAATCAGGCGGCGATACGGGTTAAATCGATCAACGCCCAGCTTTAATACGTCAACACCGGTTAAAACCGAAAACTCAGTGCGAACCGTATTGGCCCCCCAGG